>JBEVIJ010000114.1:0-10456 GCA_040510745.1 Xanthobacteraceae bacterium | reverse complement strand
CAGCAGAGTGAATATGACGAATATGATCACGACGCCGGTTGTCATCAGCGGCTGCAGCAACGGCGATATCAGGCTGGAAATGCTTTCCAGCGCGGTGGGAGGCGGTTGCCGCACCTCAACCGGGATCGGCCGCGCTTCGGGGGCCGGCAGTGCATTCGGCGGGCGCGCTGGAGCGGCGGCGGGCGGGGCGTCTCTCGGCTTGTTCAGTTCTTTGCCGAGGTCTTGAAGGACGTCCGCAGCGCGCTCCAGCGTGTTGTTCGTCGTCGCGCTTCCCCGCAGCGATCTGATCTTGTCACGCATGTTGGATTCGTAGCGGGGCAGGTCGGCCGCCAACTGAGTCACTTGCGTCGCTATGATGCCCCCGAGGGCAAAAATGACGAGGAAGGCCAGCAGCACGACGCCGATCACCGACAATGCGCGGGGAACGCGCCAATCCTGCAGCACCCGCACCAGTGGCGCCAAAACAAAGCTGAGCAGGATCGCGAGAGCGATCGGTACGAAGACCTCACGGCCCAAATAGAGGGTGGCAACGATCAACGCCGCGAGGACGGCTGCGGCGACGCCCCTGACCAGATTGAAAGTCTGTTGATCGGTCCGCGTTGTTTGGAGCACGCTGAACATTCGGGTTCCAATCCCACCATAGCGATCGGTTGAGTCGCCCGAACGTCGCAAGGCTGCCTCGGTCAATCGGGCGGCTCAATCCAACAGCAGACTGGAGCGAAAGGTTCCGCCGGCTCGGAGGGCGCTGCAGCGGCGTTTGCCGGACCGTTGGGTGGCAATGTCCGTCGTGGCGTCAATTACCGAGAGCCGCGCCGGCGGATCAGCAGGTCCAGGAGAGCTGCTTCGACGGATCAGAGCGCGTTGCCGAGACGCAGACCGGCGCGCAGGAACTTCTGCGGGTCGACCGCGTCGCCGTCGATCCGCGTCTCGTAGTGCAGGTGCGGGCCGGTCGAGCGGCCGGTCGAGCCGACGCGGCCGATGGTCTGGCCGACCCGCACGGTCTGGCCGGCCTTGACCTCGATGTCCGACAAGTGGCCGTAGCGGGTGGTGATGTCGTTGCCGTGGTCGATCTCGACCATCTTGCCGTAGCCGCCGTTCCAGCTCGCGCTCACCACCCTGCCGTTGGCTGTGGCGCGCACTGGATCGCCGTGGCTGGAGCGGAAGTCGAGCCCCGAGTGCATGGCGGGGCCGCGGCCGAACGGGTCGCTGCGCACCCCGAAGCTCGATGACAGGTCGATCTCGCCGACGATCGGCTTGCGCACGGGCACGGTGCCGAACGTGTAGCTCAGCCGCTCAGCCTGGGTTCGCGCGACGTTGATGCGGAACAGTTGCCGTTCGAACGTGCCGGCGTTGGCCGGCAGCTTGACCGGCACGAACGGGCCGCCGACTCCTGCAGGCGGCGGCACCTTCGCGGGGTTGATGCCAAGGTCCGCGAGCACGCCGCGCATGCGCTTGACCTTGCCGTCGTAGCTTTCTTCGAGCGAATTGAGCGCCGCGGTCTGGCGTACCTCGACCCGGTCGAGCGACGCCTGCAGCCGCTGGATGGTGCCTTCGATGCCGGCGAGCGAACGCGCCGATGGCGCGGGCGTTGCGGCAACGCGCACCACGCTCGGCGGCGGCACGCGGGATTCCAGCCGTGCCTCACGGTCCGGCGGCACAGAGAAGATCACCGTATCGTTGATCGGCGACGGCTTGAGCGGCGGCAGTTCGAGGGCGGGTTCGGGCAGCGGCGAAGGACGGGCGCGGCGGATGGACCCCGTCGGGGTCGGATCCGGCACCGCAGTGAGCGTCGTGGCGCGCGACTCCAGCGTCGTCTGCCGTCGCAATATCTGCTCGAGCTTCTGCTCGAATTGCTCCTGGTCGAGGAGCTGGCGGCTCGCGGCGCGGTCGACCTGGGAACGGAGTTCGGCGATGCGGTCTTCGTAGGCGAATTGCTGCTCGGCCTGGCGCGCGATCAGCCGCTTGAGCACGTCGTCGTGGAAGGCGAAGTAGGTGCCGGTCGCGAGCGACCAGCCGGCCATGATCACGAAGCTGCCGACCGCGATCCAGAAGGTCACGGGGCCGAGCCGGAATGAGCGGCCCGCGTGCGCAAGGGTGCGCGCCTGTTGGCGTTGCGCCGTATCATGATCGATCATGCGCCCTGAATCGGCGCGATAGGCACGGGACCCGTAACGAGATGACATCGACGCTCCCCGTCCGGTCCCTTCTTCCGGGGCCGGCGCATCAGGGGCGATTTCAGCCACTTATGGTTAATTTTTCCCGAACGGGATACGGAAAATGCAGATGATCGCTAATGAATCGTGCATTCGTGGCCGTGGCCCGTTGCGCTGGGTCGGCCTGCGGCCCAGCCCGGGTTTCGCGCTGCGAGTGACCTCGGATCAGAGCGCCTTGGCGGCCGCCAGCACCTCGTCGGCATGGCCGTCCACCTTCACCTTCTCCCACACCTCGGCGACCTTGCCGTCCGGCCCGATCAGGTAGGTGTTGCGCAGGATGCCCATGTACTTGCGGCCGTAGAGCGATTTCTCCGCCCACACCCCGTAGGCCTCGAGCATCTTGTGGGTCTCGTCGGAGCCGAGCGCGACCTTGAGGCCGTGCTTGGTCTTGAACTTGTCCAGCTTGGGGACCGCATCCGCGGACACCCCGAGGATCGCGGTTCCCGCCTTGGTGAAGGCCCCCTTGAGCCTTGAAAAGTCGATCGCCTCGCGGGTGCAGCCCGACGTGTCGGCCTTCGGGTAGAAGTACAGAACCAGCTTCTGGCCCTTGAAGTCGGCGAGCGAGACCTTGCCGCCGCCGTCGCAGGGCAGGGTGAAGGCCGGGGCCTTCGATCCCACGGTAACCTTGGACGCCATACGCCTTCCTTTCGTCGTTTTCCGAGGCTCAATCTGCACTCATGTTGGCGGGCATGGCGCTGGCGAGTCTTACGTTGCGGTGGGGGAGTTGGCGATCCGGGGCGGTTTCGTATGAAATCCCTGCGACGCCTGCGTGAAGCGACTACCAGCGGTTCGGTTTCAGACCGGCGGACCAGGGGACGCCCGATCGGGCATGACGGACCAGAACAACAGTCCGCGCATCGGCGCGTTGGAGGAGATGGAGGCCGCGCTGGAGCGGCATCGGCGCGAGCAGGCAGCCGCCGATGGCGTGAGGACGCCTGAGCCCCCGGTTGAGCGCCGCAAGTTCGGCTCGAGTATGCCCCGCTTTCGCCTTCCCCGCTTTCGCATCCCCCGCTTTCGCGTTCCCCGCTTGCGCCTCCCCAATTTGCGCCTTGCCAGCTGGCGGCTGCCCTTCAATCCCTTGTTCATGTTCGATCGGCGCCATCCGGTGGTGCGCCGGGTCACCATCGGGATTGTGGCCTGTATCGCGGTCCTCACCATCACCTCCGGCGCGGTTTGGTGGCGGCTCGCCAGCGGCCCGATCTCGCTCGATGTCGCGACGCCGTGGCTGACCGCCGCCGTCGAGCAGAATTTCGGCAGCCGCTACCGCATCCAGGTCGGCGGCACGCAGCTCGAGCGCGACGACAATGGGCGCACGGCGTTGCGGCTGCGCGACATCGTGGTGAGAGATGCCGGCGGCGCTGTGGTGGCGTCCGCTCCGAAGGCGGAGGTCGGCGTTGCCGGCTCAAGTCTGCTGATGGGCAATCCTCGCGCAGCGAGCTTCCGCCTGGTCGATGCCAACCTCGTGGTTCATATCGAGGAGGACGGCCGGGCCAATGTCTTCGCCGGTGGCGAGCGTCCGCTGCTCACCATCTCGCCGGTGGGCTCCGACCAGCCGCGAACCCAATCTGTCCCGTCCCGGCTCTCGCTGCAGGCGGTCGCGCAACGCAGTCTCGCGGCCAACCTCGCGGCCGCGCTGGCCTGGATCGACGGCCTTGGCGGGTTGGGGCGCGACGGCAAGTCGGTCGACGTGACCGGGTTCGACGGCAAGGACCTCACCGAGATCGGCATCAGCAACGGCAGCCTCACGGTGCAAGATCGCCGCGATGGCCTGGAGTGGAGCTTCAAGCAGCTCACCATGAGCCTGATCCGCCCGGCGTCGGGCGGCGTTACGCTTTCGATGCTCTCGGAGAGCCAGGAGAAGCCCTGGCTGCTGAACGCCGCGCTCACGCCCCGCCGCGACGGCAACCGCCAGTTCCAGCTTCAGGCGCGCAAGGTGCCGTTCGGCAATCTGTTCGCGCTGCACATGATCGAAAGCGGGCTTCGCTCCGACATGGTGGTATCGGCCGCGATCGACGCCAGTCTCGGCCTCGACGGCACGCCGCAGTCCATCCGGGGCACGCTACTCGCCGAGAACGGCGAGATTGGCTTCCTGGGCCAGCCTGAAAACCGCATTCCGATCGGCGCCGCCGAGATCGGGCTGGACTGGGACATCGCGCGGGGTACGCTGCGCGTCCCCTTCAAGATCAATTCCGGCGCGACGCGCGTCTCGCTGCGCGCCGAATTCGCGGCGCCCGGACCGTCAGGCTCAAACTGGCAGTTCGCGGTTGGCGGCGGGCTGATCGTGCTCGATCCGCTGCCGTCGGGCGAAGATGACGGCCTGCTGCTCAAGCGCGTGCTGTTGCGCGGCACCATCGATCCGGTTCGGCAGCGCGTCACCTTCGATCAAGGTGACTTCGGCACCAAGGAATTCGGCGGCCGCGACCTCAATGACGTCAGTATCGCGCTGTCGGGCAGTTTCGATTTCGGCGGCGAGCCACGCCTCGCGCTCGGCATCGCTGGCAACCAGATGCCGGTCGCGGCGCTCAAGCGGCTGTGGCCGGTGTTCATCGCACCCAAGGTGCGCGATTGGCTCGTCGAGCACACCATCAGCGGCACGGTGGAGCGCATCGAGATCGCTGCTAACATGACGGTGGCGGCCATGCAGCCCAGCGGGCCGCCGATTCCTGACGACGGGCTTTCGATCGATGTCGCCGTCAGGAACATGGTGATGCGCCCGGTGGACGGCCTGCCGCCGATCAAGGAGGCCGACCTGACGGTGCGGATCACGGGACGCACTGCGACGGTGTCGGTCGGCAAGGGCGTCGTCGACGTTTCGCCGGGACGCCGGCTCAATCTCACCAGCGGCGTCTTCGAGGTGCCCGATACTTATCCCAAGGAGCCGCCCGCGCGCGTGCGATTCCGGCTGGACGCGCCGGTGCCCGCGGTCGTCGAGCTGGTCGCGCTCGACCGGCTGAAGGAGTTCTCCGGCGCGCCGTTCGATCCGGCGCTGACGCGCGGCACGATGTCGGCCCAGGTCAATCTCGGCATGCCGCTGCGGCCCGACCTGCCGAAGGGCTCGACCGCCTACAACATCGTCGCCGACGTCGCGAACTTCAGCGCCGAGAAGATGATGTTCAACCAGAAGGTCGAGGCGCAGACGCTGCGCTTCAACGCCAACAACCAGGAATTCAGCATCAAAGGCGACGTGCGCATCGGCGGCACGCCCGCGCAGGTCGAGTACCGCAGGGTGACGGGCGAGCCGGAGGCCGAAGTCCGCCTGGCGGCGACGCTCGACGATGCGGCGCGCTCCCGGCTCGGGCTGAATTTCGGCAACGCCATCACCGGCCTGCTCGCGTTCAAGCTCAACGGCCGCGTCAGCGACACTGAAACCAGCCGTCTCAACGTCGAGGCCGACCTCACGGCGCTCAAGGTCGACAGCCTGCTGCCGGGATGGGTCAAGCCGCCGGGCAGCGCGGCGCGAGCGACCTTCACGTTCGTCAAGGACAAGGCGGGGATGCGGTTCAACGACCTGCTGATCGACGGGCCGGGGATCCTGGCGCGCGGCGGCGTCGAGCTCGACGCCAACGGCGACATGCAGAGCGCGAACTTCCCGGTGTTCGCGACCTCCGACGGCGACAAGGTGACGTTGCGGGCGGACCGCGCATCCGACGGCGCGCTGCGCGTCGTGCTGCGCGGCGATGTGTATGACGGCCGCACCTTCGTGAAATCGTCGATGTCCGGGCCGCCCAACGACCCGAAGAGCAAGGGCAAGCAGGCCGACATGGACCTCGAGATCAAGGTCGGCGTGGTGGCCGGGCACCACGGCGAGGCGCTGCGCGGCCTCGACCTGCGGATGTCGCGCCGCAATGGCCGCGTCCGCAGCTTCATCTTGAACGCCAAGATCGGCCGCGACACCGCGCTGATCGGCGACATGCGCACCCGCACCTCGAACGGCCGCCAGGTGATGTACTTCGAGACCAGCGACGCCGGCGCGCTGTTCCGCTTCACCGACGTGTATCCGCGCATCGTCGGCGGAAAAATATGGGTGGTGATGGATCCGCCCACGGCGGACAACGCACCGCAGGCCGGCCTGATCAATCTGCGTGATTTCTCGATCCGCGGCGAGAACGCGCTCGAGAACGTGGTGTCGAACGCGCCGCCAGGCCAGCGCAACAACGTCGAGTTCACGCAGGCGCGCGCCGAATTCACCCGCACGCCGGGCCGCACCATGATCCGCGACGGCGTGGTGAAGGGACCGATGATCGGCGCCACCATGGAAGGCCTGATCGACTATGGGCGCGACGAGGTGAGCGTGCGCGGCACGCTGGTGCCGCTCTACGGCCTCAACAACATGTTTGGTCAGCTTCCGATCGTCGGGCTGTTCCTCGGCGGCGGCAGCAACGAGGGCCTGCTCGGCATCACCTACGAAGTGACCGGCTCGCCGAGCAATCCGCGACCTATTGTGAATCCGATTTCAGCAATCGCGCCGGGGCTGCTGCGCAAATTGTTCGAATTCCGCGACACCAGCGACCGCGGCTTCGTCGAGCCGCAGCGGTGACGCGATGAGCCTCACTCGCGCGCTGGCTGCCGGGTGGATCGTCTTCGCGCTTCAAGCCATGCCCGCACAAGCCTGCCGCGGTCCGCAATTCGAGCACTCGATCGTCCTTCCCGACCTGAACGGTGTCGACGCGCCGGTGGCGATGCAGGTCACCATCACGAAGATGATCAAGGAAGAGTTCGTGAAACCGGGCGTTCACGTGCCGCCGGAGCAATACACCCAACGCTACACGCTGGTCGGTGTCGCTCGCGTCGAGAAAATGATCCGAGGCGAGTTCAACGAACCGTTCGTCCGGATTGCAGTCTTGCCAACATCGTGCGGCCCCGTCATCCGCGCAGGGCTGTCTGGCATCGTTGCAGGCCGGCTGGAGCGCGACGCGGAGGGTGCCGTCGTGCTGAAGCCGGTTTGGGAATCCGAATATATGCGACAGAACCGGCTGAAAGCTCGCGGCGGCTGATCAGACCGGCTTCAACAGCACGTGTTTCTTGCGGCCGAGCGAAAGCTTGATGACGCCCTCCGGCGTCAGTAGGCCCGGCGTGAGCTGCATCTTCTCGTCGGTGACCGTCGCGTCGTTCACCTTGAGGCCGCCGCCCTTGATCTGGCGTCGCGCGTCGCCGTTCGACGTGACCAGCCCGGCGCGCACGAAGGCGGCAAGCACGCCGAGATTCGCGAGCTCGGCGTTCGGGATTTCCACGGTCGGCAGGTTTTCGGCAAGCGAGCCTTCCTCGAAGGTGCGGCGCGCCGTGTCGGCGGCCTGGTCGGCGGCGGCGCGGTCATGCACCAGCGCGGTGGCTTCGGTGGCGAGCGCCTTCTTCGCCTCGTTGAGCTCCGAGCCCTGCAGCGCGGCGAGACGGCCGATCTCGTCGAGCGGCAGCACCGTGAACAGCTTGAGGAAGCGCGCGACGTCGCCGTCCTCGGTGTTGCGCCAGAACTGCCAGTAGTCGTAGGGGCTCATAAGATCGGCGTTGAGCCAGACCGCGCCCGCTGCGGTCTTGCCCATCTTGGCACCGGACGACGTGGTGATCAGCGGCGCGGTGAGCGCGAACAGTTGTGCGTTGGCCATGCGGCGCCCAAGGTCGATGCCGCTGACGATGTTGCCCCACTGGTCCGAGCCGCCCATCTGCAGCACGCAGCCGGTGCGCTTGTGCAGTTCCACGAAATCGTAGGCCTGCAGGATCATGTAGTTGAATTCCAGGAATGACAGCTCCTGCTGGCGGTCGAGCCGTAGCTTCACGGAGTCGAACGCCAGCATGCGGTTGACCGAGAAGTGCCGTCCGACGTCGCGCAGGAAGTCGATGTAGTTGAGCGTGTTCAGCCAGTCGGCGTTGTTCGCCATGATGGCGTTGCCAGCCTTGCCTTCGAAGACCTGGCCCTCGAATTTCAGGAAATTGCCGAATACCTGCCGGATGCCCTTGAGGTTCTCCGCGATGATGTCGTCGGTCAGCACCCTGCGGCTTTCGTCCTTGCCGGAAGGGTCGCCGACGCGCGTCGTGCCGCCGCCCATCAGCGCGATCGGGCGGTGGCCGGTCTGCTGCAGCCAGTGCAGCATCATGATCGGCAGCAGCGAGCCGATGTGCAGCGAGGGCGCGGTGCAGTCGAAGCCGATGTAGGCGGTGATGGCCTGCGATTTGGCGAGCGAATCCAGCGCGTCCGGCTCCGACACCTGGTGGATGAAGCCGCGTTCGCTGAGAACGTTCAGGAAATCGGACTTATAACCGCCCATCGGCTGTGCTCTGGTTCGCCCGGTGGTGTAACAGGGTCCGGCGCGGGTTTCAAAAGGGGCGGGGCCAGTCCGGCCGGATCATTTCTCGAACAACCCGTTCGATGCCGTGTGTGATCCGCGCGAGCCGTTCGATGTCGACCTTGTCCGGCGTATCGCTCGGCCGGTGATAGTGCGGATACCGGAAGTAGGCCGTATCGGTGATCATCACCGCCGGATAGCGGAACTGCTCGAACGACCAATGGTCGGACCAGTCGACACCGGGCACGAACCCCGGCGCCACGCCGCCGACGGTCGGAAATTTGGTGTGACTGCGGAACGAACCGATCAGGGCCTGCATCAAGTCGCGTGAGCCCGGCATCGCCACGAATGCGATGAAATCGCCCTTGCTCGGGTAGAGCAGGCCGAGCGGCGGCGGATAGGATTGCGAGCCCGGCTGGTCCGAGAAGCTGCCGAGGGTTTCAAGCGAGATCATGCCGACGATCGGCTCGCCGCGCTCCGCCAGCAGGCGGGCGTAGCGATAGCTGCCCATGTCGGCGGTCTGGAAGTACGGCGGCTCCTCGTTGACGAACGCACAAGACGGATGCGCGTCGCGCTTCGGCTACGAAGATCGGACAGGAGGCGCGCCAGTTCGAGCACGGCGGCCGTTCCGGTGCCGTTGTCGTTCGCTCCCGGTGCGTCGCCATAGGAATCGTAGTGCGCGCCTAAGACAACGGTGCCGCGGCTTGTGCCCGCATTGGCCGGCTCGATCGTAATTTCGATGTTGCGTACGGCGCGGCCGTCCACGTCGTAGATCTGCGGCGCGGGCTGATATCCGAGAGCCTCAGCTCGGCTTCGATGTAACGCGCAACCTTTTCGAGTTCGTCATAGTGCTCGACATTGTGAGGGCGGCTGGCGATTGCCCGGATGTGCGTGCGAAGGCGCGAGGCGCGGTGACCGTTTCGGATTCGGCCAGCGCCGGCAGGCCGCCGGTATGGGACGCGCCCGGAACAGACGTGACGTAGCGCACGCCAGCGACGGCCAGCACCGTTGCGACAAGCACGATGCTTGCAAGCACAAGCACCATTCGCATTCTCATAGGTTGTGGGCCTAGTCGTTTCGCCAAGGATGGCGTGCAGTATGGCGGATGTGCACCAGTTCGACCGCCTCTTCACGAACTCGATAGAAGATTTTGTAGGAATAACGCACGACGAATTTGACAAACACACCGGACATTTCGGTGCGGTACCCGCTATGCGGCTGCTCGCCAAGCTGCGCCGCTGATTCTTGAATGCTTGTCATCACGTCTTGTGCGCCGCTAGGCGAACGCTGATGCAGATAGTCGAAGATTTTTTCACGGTCCGCGAAAGCGCGAGGGTATAGCGGACCCTCATCGGCGGTGGCGCTGATCAGCCTTTTGTACGACGTCGTCTGGGACGAACTCGCCTCGATCGGCTTGCGCCATGCCTTCGCTCACCGCCGCGCGCTCGGATCGGACATGGCATACAGGCTCGTTCGCCGAGCTTCGATCTCGCGCGCAAACTCCGCGAGTTCCTCCTGGTCCTCGCGAGGCCAGTTCTCGGCCTTCTTGATCACGTCTTCGAGGGCTCTCACCATGGCGACGAGTTTATATCACGTCCGGTGGGAAGGTTCACGCCCGTTGTCGCCGCGAACCGGCAGCTACCGCCTGTCGCTTTTCAACCGCTTGTCGAGATAGCCTGTGATCGATTCCATCAACGGCTCCACCTTGCCGTCGAAGAAGTGGTTGGCGCCCGGCACCACCTTCTGCTCGATGATGATGCCCTTCTGGGTCTTCAGCTTGTCGACCAGGCCGTTGACGTCCTTGTGCGGCACCACCGCGTCCTTGTCGCCGTGGATGATCAGGCCGGACGAGGGGCAGGGCGCCAGGAACGAGAAGTCGTAGAGGTTCGCCGGCGGCGCGACCGAGATGAAGCCCTCGATCTCCGGACGCCGCATCAGGAGCTGCATGCCGATCCAGGCGCCGAA
>JBEVIJ010000113.1:0-21091 GCA_040510745.1 Xanthobacteraceae bacterium | reverse complement strand
CGCTTTGCATCGCGCTGTTCGTCAAGTTCGGTCTTCGCATCGCATCGGGGCAGGCGAGCCTCGGCATCGGCGATCTGTTCAGGAACGACGAATTCAACCGGCAACGCTTCGGCCTGATGGCGATGATGACGCTCTATATCGTCACCATCTATTGGGTCGGTGCGACCGTCGGCCTGTTCTTCCTGCTGGTCGGCTGCATGTGGGTGCTGGGCGTGCGCAGCATCAGGACGCTGGTCGGCGTCGCGCTGATCTCCGCCGTGCTGGTCCACCTTGCGCTGATCACGCTGCTCGACAGCAAGCTGCCGCGCGGCCTGCTGTTCGGTCAGTCCGGCCCGGCGGCCACGGAAGAGCCGGCCAAAGCGGGCAAGAAGCGATGAAGGATGGCATTCTTCTTGAGCTGTTCGTCCGCTCGCTCGGCCTGTGGTGGGTGATCCTGCCGGGCATGCTGCTCGGCACCATCGTCGGTATCCTGCCCGGGTTCAGCGCGCAGAACACGCTGATCATCCTGCTGCCGCTGACGCTCTACATGGACATCAACAGCGGCATGGCGTTCATGATCGCGCTCTATTGCACGACGCAGCTCGGCGGCGGCATTCCGGCGATCCTGTTCAACATGCCCGGCGAGGGCGGCGCTGTCGCCACCACGCTCGACGGCTATCCGATGACGAAGAAGGGCCAGGCGCAACAGGCGCTGGTGCTGTGCTTCTCGGCGTCGGCGTTCGGCGGGCTGATCACCACCGCGCTGACCATGGCGACATTGCCGTTCCTCGCCAAGATCGGGCTGTATTTCCGCAGCGTCGAGATGGTGGTGGTGATCGTGTTCGGCCTCACGCTGATCGCCGCCATCGCCGCGCAGGACATGCTCAAGGGCATCATCGCCGGGTTTTTCGGCCTGATGATCGGCACCATCGGCGTCGACCCGGTGTTCGGCACGCCGCGTGCGACCTTCGGGCTGCTGGAGCTGTACGACGGCGTGCCGCTGATCCCGGCGCTGATCGGACTGTTCGCGATCTCCGAGGCGTTCGCGATGCTGGAAAGCGAGACCATCGTTCGCAGCGAGCACATGACTCAGGCGAAAAGCGCGCGCTGGAGCGACACGCTGGAAGGCCTCTGGATGACCGGCCGCTATTGGTGGCAGACGGTATGGACGTCGATCATCGGACTGATCATCGGCATCCTGCCCGGCGCGGGCTCCACGGTCGCGGCGTTTCTCGCCTACCACTATTCGAAGCTGCTCTCGAAGACGCCGGAGCTTTACGGCACCGGCCATCCGCCCGGAGTCATCGCGCCGGAGTCGGCCAACAACGGCGTGACGTCGGGCACGCTGGTGCCGGTGTTCGCGCTGGGAATTCCGGGCGGCACCACCGGCGCGATCATGACCATCGTGCTGACATACCATGGCATCGTGCTGGGGCCGCGGCTGTTCATCGATAACGCGCAGTTCGTCTACGGCGTCTACATGCAGATGCTGGTCTGCTACATCTTCATGGCGCTGATGATCCTGCCGCTGGCGCGCTACATGAGCCGCGTGGTGTGGATCCCGACGCGCTTCCTGGTGCCGTTGATCCTGTCGCTGGTGACGATCGCGGCGTTCTCCGAGCGCGAATACGTGTTCGACATGGGGCTGGCGCTCGGCTTCGGCGTGATCGGCTACATCGCGCGCAAGACCGGCTACGAGGTCACCGCCATCCTGATCGGCGTGCTGATGGGGCCGCTGTTCGAGCAGTATTTCCTGCGCGCGCTGCGCGTCGGGCAAGGCGACCCGATGATCCTGTTCTCGTCGAACCTCGGCAACGTGCTGTGGGTGATGGTGGTGGCGGCGCTGGTGCTGCCCTACATCCGCAGTCGCAGCCAGCAGGGCGTGCTGGCGCAGACCCAGCGCGCCGGACACGAGTAAGCGCGGCGGTTTGCCGCCCTTATGCGGTTGACGCCGCCGCCGGTTGCTTATCGAATGCAGGCACGCCGGACTTCAGAGGAGATGCCGATGCGAACGCTCCGCGCCCTGCTTGCCGCCGCCGTGCTGGCCGCCGTGCCGCTCGCCGCGCAGGCGCAGACCAAGATCACCATGGGCAAGGTCATCAGCGGCAACGGACTGCACATCCCGACCTACATCGCGATGGACCGCGGCTTCTACAAGGACGAAGGCCTCGACGTCCGCTTCGTCTCGCTGACCGGCAGCGGGCTGATCAAGGGCGCGCTCACCGGCGCGATCGACTTCATCCCGATCCCGTCGGGCGGCGCGCAGGCCGCGTTCAGCGGCGCCGAGATCCGCTACGTGGTCGGCCAGTCGCTCGGTTCGCAGTGGCTGATTGTCGTGCGCCCCGAGATCAACAAACCGGAAGACCTTCGCGGCAAGGTGTTCGGCTATGGCCGCGTGGGCGCGGCGGACTATGACGAAGGCGCCGCGGTCATGCGCCGCTCGTTCAAGATGGAGGTCGGCAAGGACTACAAGGTGATCTCGTTCCAGGGCGAGCCGGAGAAGATCGCCGCGTTGATTAACGGCGACATCCAGGCCGGGCTGATCTCGGTCGCGCACGCGCCGAAGGCCGTTAACGCCGGAATGAAAGTCTTGATCCGCACCGGCGACCACATCCAGCGCGCCGGCGGCACGATCTGGACCCTGAAGGCTTATGCGGACAAGAACCCCGACGTGATGCCGAAGGTCACCCGCGCCATCGCCAAGGCGGTGACGTTCTATCGCGACAACAAGGAAGGCTCGATCCCGACCCTCAAGGAGCATCTCGGCCTGGATAACGACAAGGACGCCGGAATCGTCTGGGAGCAGACCCGCAACACGTTCGGCGCCGAGTTGCCCAAGGATCTATTCCGCGAAATCTTCGAATCCCGGCTGCAGGACATGATCGCCGCCAAGCAATGGCCGGCCGACAAGCCGATGCCCGATCCGGAGCAATGGCTGCTGCGCGCGCAACTCGACGGCACGCTCAAGGCGATGAACTACGTGCCGACCAAGATCGACCGGCCCACGAATTAGTAGTCCGCCAGGTGGGGCCAATCCAACCGGCATGCCAGCTTGGTTGTGACGGGCTGGGGGACTTCGCCTAAGCTACGCAGAAGGCTCGGTCGGCCGAGAAGTTCAAGGGAGGGCGTTCCATGCGGGTGCTTCGTTGTGCGGCGCTGGCCGCGGTGGCGTGTGTTGTCGTTTCGTCGAGCGCACGGGCGCAGACCGAAATCACCATTGGCAAGATCATCGGCGGCATCGGACTTCACTTGCCGTCCTACATCGCGATGGACCAGGGCTACTACAAGGCCGAGGGCCTCAACGCGCGTTTCATCGAGCTCGCCAGTCCGCCGATGATCCGTGCCGGCATGTCGGGCAACGTGAACTTCGTGCCGATCCCGTCCGGTGGCGCGCAGGCTGTGCTTAAAGGCGGCGCCAAGCTCAAGTACGTGGTCAACCAGTCGCTGTCCTCGCAGTACGTGTTCGTGGCGCGGCCCGAGATCAAAAAGCCCGAGGACCTACGGGGCAAGACGATCGGCTTCGCCCGGCCCGGCGCGGCCGATTACGACGAGGGTGCCACCGTACTCTCGCGTTACTTCAAGATGCAGCTCGGCCGCGACTACAAGGTGCTTTCGCTGCCGGGCGATCCCGAGCGTGTCGGCGCATTGCTCAACAAGGACATCGACGCCGCGATGGTGTCGACGGCGCAGGCGATCCGCGCCGTGCAAGGCGGCATGAATATCGTGCTGCGCACCGGCGATCATCTCCAGCGCGTCGGCGGATGCTTCTGGGTCGCTGAAGACTGGTACGACAAGAACCAGGACACGGTTGCGAAGTTCATGCGCGCCATCGCCAAGGGCGTGATGTACGTCCGCACCAACAAGGAGGGTTCGATTCCGACCATCAAGAACTATCTCGGCATCCAGACCGACGAGCAGGCCGGTCTGGTCTGGGATCAAGTGCACAACGCGTATGCGGCGGAAATGCCCGCGGAGCTGTTCCGCGAGATATTCGAGTCGCGCCGACTCGATTTGATCGCGGCGAAGGAGTGGCCGGCCGACAAGCCGCTGCCCGATGTCGAGCAGTTCGTGCCAAGGGCGCTGCTGGAGAAAACCCTGAAGGACATGAACTACGTGCCGGCCACGATGAAGAAATAGCCGGCGCACTTTATCGAAGCATGAAAGGACAATGCGCCATGCCAGCGCGCCTTGCCGCGATATGCGGCGCCATGATCGCAACGCTGCTCGCCGCCGCAACCCCGGCCTTCGCTCAAAGCTACCCGTCCGGCCCGGTGCGCGTATTGGTGCCATTCGGCGCAGGCGGCGCCACCGACGTGGTGGCGCGGGTGTTCGCCGAGCGGCTGCAGCAGCGCATGGGCCAGTCGTTCACGGTGGAGAACCGCGCTGGCGCGGCCGGCCAGATCGCGGCGGCGGCGTTCGCCCGCTCGCCGAACGACGGCTACACGCTGATGTTCACCACCGCCGCGCCGATCACCGTGGCGCCGCTGATGAACGACAAGGTGCAGTACGATCCGCGCAAGGACTTCATCCCGGTCGGCGTGGTCGCGATGCAGCCGGTCTGGATCGTGGTGAACGCGGGCTCGCCGCTCAAAGCGCTGGGCGACATCGTTACGCGGGCCAAGACCGAGCCCGGCAAGCTCACCTATGGCACCTCCGGCGTCGGCACCGAATTGCACCTGGCCGCCGAAGCGGTGGCGCGCTCCGCCGGCATCCAGATGGTCCATGTGCCATTTCGCGGCGGCGGTGAAGTAATAACCGCGCTGCTCGGCTCGCAGATCGACTTCGCGGCGCTCTCCACGGCGTCGATCGCGGGCGCGGTGAAGCAGGGCACCTTGCGGGTGCTGGCCGTCTCGTCGCCGAAGCGGATGACCGACTTCCCGGATGTGCCGACCTTCGCCGAGCTGGGCCACGGCGGCGCGACCATGGTGCCGTGGTGGGGCCTGATGGCGCCGGCCGGCACGCCGCAGCCGATCGTGGATCGGCTGACGCAGGAGCTGGAGGCGGCGACCAAGGACGCGGCGGTGCGCGAGCGGCTGAAGGCGACCTTCGTGCAGATCGAGTTCGAAGGACCGGCGGCGTTCCAGAAGCGGCTCGACGCCGAGACCAAGCTCTACGGCGACGTCATTCAGGCAGCAAAGATCAGGATGGAGCCGCCGAAGTGAAGCGCAGCACCGACAAGATCCGCACCACCCATGCCGGGCGGCTGCCGAACTCGCCGGGCTGCGACGACCTGCCGATCCGCCTGTTTCGCGGCGAGACGATCGATCCCGCGGTGCTGGAGGCCGGGCTGGAGCATGTGGTGCGCCGCCAGCTCGACATCGGCGTCGACATCGTCGGCGACGGCGAGTTCTGGAAGTCGCGCTCGTTTTCCTACTACAGCCGCCATCTCACCGGCGTCGAGACGCGCGCGCTCAGGCCGGGCGAGCCGGTGTCGACGCGCGTGTTCACGCGTGAGCGCGACGAGTTCGCCGGGTTCTACAAGGACCTCGACGCGACCGGCACGATCTTCCACGTGCCCGGCGAGAAGCGGATGCCGCCGGAAACCGTGAAGATGGTCGCGACCGGCCCGGTGAAGTCGAAGGGCACCACGGCGATAGCGCAGGAGATCGATACCTTCAAGAAGGGCATCGCCAGGGCGGGCGGCGCCGTGGACGAAGCATTCATGTGCGTCATCGCGCCGGGCTGGCTCGATCACTTCATCTACAACGAGTATTACAAGACCGACGAGGACTACATCTTCGCGCTCGCCGAGGCACTGCGCGAGGAATATCTCGCGGTGGTGGACGCGGGCTTCATCCTGCAGATCGACGATCCCGGCGTGGTCGACTGGTGGGACATGCTCAAGCCCGCGCTGAGCGTCGAGCAGTACGTCGACAAATTCGCCAATGTCCGCATCGAGGCGGTCAACCACGCGCTCAAGGGCATCCCGCAGGACCGCGTGCGCTATCACCTGTGCTGGGGCTCATGGCACGGGCCGCACACCCACGACCTGGCGTTCGAGCACGTCGTCAATCTGATGCTTCAGGTCAACGCGCAGTGCTATTCGTTCGAGGCGGCCAACGTGCGTCACGAGCACGAATGGAAGCTCTGGAGCGACACCAAGCTGCCCGACGGCAAGATGATCCTGCCGGGCGTGGTGAGCCACTCGACCAACCTGGTCGAGCATCCCGAGCTGGTCGCCGAGCGTATCCGGCGCTTCGCCGGCGCGGTCGGCCGCGAGAACGTCATCGCCGGCACCGACTGCGGCCTCGGCGGCCGCGTCCACGCCGAGATCGCCTGGGCCAAACTGGAGGCGCTGGTCGCGGGCGCCAAGCTTGCTTCGCAGGCGTTGTGGCGGTAGCGCTTTGCAGCAGCAAGGTGACCGAACAAAATCGCATAAGGAAAAACGATGGCCGGCGACGACAAGAAAACCAAAGCCGCTCCCGCTCCCAAAAGCGAGCCCCCCGCCAAGGACAAGAGCGCTGCAGCCACAGACGCATCCAAGGCCAAGAGCGCTTCGATAGACTCATCCGAGGCCAAGGGCGCTGAAACGGCCGCCGCGCCGGCCGCGGCCAAGGACGGCGAGAAACCTGCCGCCTCATCCTCGAGCTACAGCCGGGGCGAGGGGCAAAAGCCGGTTTCTCAGGCTTACAAGGACAACTGGAACGCGATTTTCGCCAAGAAGAAGAAAAAGCGATAACGCCCCACCGCCCACGTCGGGCTGAAGAGCGATCCGTGATTCCCTGGTCCCTGCTCGATACGGCCCACGTGCCCGGCGGCGAGTTGCGCCTGATGCGGCGCGGCGCCGAGTTCTCCATCATGCTGGGCGGCAACCAGCTCATGAACAGCCGCGTCAGGGGCAGCGAGGAGGCGCTCGCGACGATCGCCTGCGAACGAATCCGGTCCCGCGCAACGCCGCGGATCCTGATCGGCGGATTGGGCATGGGCTTCACGCTTCGCGCCGCGCTGGCCGCGCTCGGCGCAGATGCCCGGATCGTCGTCGCCGAGCTGGTGCCGGCCGTTCTGGCATGGGCCCGGGGCCCGATGGCCGAGCTGTTCGGCAACAGCCTGGCCGATCCGCGCGTCAGCGCCCGCGAGGCGGACGTCGCTGACTTGATCCGGTCCGGCTCAGCGGCGTTCGACGCGATCCTGCTCGATGTCGACAACGGTCCCGAAGGGTTGACCCGAAAGGCCAACGACGCGTTGTATGACCTCGATGGATTGCGCGCCGCCTGCGCGGCGCTGCGCCCCGGCGGCGTGCTGGCCGTGTGGTCGGCGAAGCCGGACCTGAAATTCAGCCGGCGGCTGCGGCAGGCCGGGTTTGAGGTGGACGAGGAGAGGGTGCGCGCCGACGGATCGCGCGGCGGCGCGCGGCACGTCATCTGGATCGCGGCCCGCGCGGATGGCAGGCGTCAGGCGGCCAGCGTTTGATGGTTCTTTCCAACCTGGCGGCTCAATGACGCTGGCGGGACGGCGAGGGTCCGCTATCCCTGCTCCGTTGGACAAGCTCGCAGCGTGAGATCAAGGCAGGAAAGGAACGAAATGCTGCGGCAAAAGCTTATTAGGCAGGGGAACTATGGAGAGACCAATGTTTTTGCGTCGAACGATCCTCGCCGCTGCTGCCGTCGCGGTTGTGGCCGTAACATTCGCACCGACCGAAGCGTCTGCCCGTTGGCGTGGCAGAGGCTGGGGCTGGGGCGGCCCTGCTGTCGGCTTGGGCCTCGGGCTCGGGCTTGGCCTGGCGGGAGCGGGCTACTATGGCGGCTACTATGGCAGTCCGGCCTATGCCTACCCGGCCTATGGCTATCCCGCTTATGGCCCTGCTGGTGGGTGCTGGCGGCGCGCCGTCGTTCACACGCCGTATGGTCCGCGAACACGTCGGGTGTGGGTCTGCGGTTAAGATCATTCAGTCCGACCGGATCGGCAGCGGGCAAAGCGATTGCGCGTCCTTGAGAAGGACCGGACACCTAGTATTGGCACAGAGCGGATATCGCGTTGATGGTGCGCGATGTCTGCTTCGTGCCAACAGCTGCCGTCAGCTTAAGTAACAGCTACGTTAGAAATTCGACACCGAGCGTGCGGGGCTGTATCCACGTCGTCCTGCAAGTGCGCCTCGTTGGATCTCCCTCGATGACGAGCTCGAAGCTCGCCGGAATCCCGAACGTGCTGCTGGCCGCCAGCGAAAGGCCCGCGCCCCTCTCCGAAATATCAATGATCGTGCACCGGATAGGTGGCAGCTTAGCCGAGATAACGATCTCGGCCGGTATCTGGCACGGCGTGCGCGGATACTTTCGGTTCGAAAGGACCGGAACGTGCCAATAGCGCCCGTACAAAATAAAAACGCCGCCAAAGGCTGCGAGCGGCAGGACCACCGCCAAGGACCAGAAGGCGCGTTGCCCTTCCAAAAATGGCAGCGCGAATACGATGATCGCTATCATCGCGGCGACCATGAGCAGCAGCCCGCCTAGTCCGTCCGTCCAACGCATTGAAATTCCCCGCGACATCCTGCCTAGAAGGCTCAGTTGCCCCAAGCTGCCGCACCATGGAAGTCACAGCTACAAATCAGGCCAGTCCTCATTCAAGGTAGGCCACTGAGGTCGGACCAAGCCAGTCAACTTTGGGTCAATATCCGGCGTGGCGGGCCCTTTGACGCGCTGGAATGTCCGTTCAGTGCCAGAAGCGGACATCGACGACCTTACTCGATCACCTCGTCGGCGCGGGCAAGCAACGCGGGCGACACGGTGAGGCCGAGCGCCTTGGCGGTGGTCAAATTAATGACGAGCTCGAACTTGGTCGGTTGCTCGACCGGCAGATCACCCGGCTTCGCCCCGCGCAAAATCTTGTCGACATAGTCGCCTGCCCGCCTGAACATGTCGGTATTGTTTGATCCATAGGACATGAGACCTCCCGCTGGGAGAAACGTGCGGTCAGGATAAATCGTAGGCAGTCGAGCGCCCAACGCCAGGACGTTGATACGAGCGTGGTTCGCGTTTACCAGCGCGTCCGCGCACACATAAAGTGCCTGCACCCCGTTCTTGAGGGCACCCAACGCGGACGCAATGTCCTCCGCGCGCCGGATTTCCAGCATGTCGACGTCGGCCAAGTTTGCGGGCCGCTGCATGAACCTCGCCTATCTCAACCTGCAGGATAACCGATGTTGGCCATAATCGCCAACCGGCGAAGACCGGGCAGCATCTCGCGTAAAAATTCGAGCCGCTTGCCAGCAAGCTCGGCCGCCTGGATCGACAGGCCGGTGACATTGCCGCCCGGTCGCGCCAAACTCGCGACAAAACCTGTCCCAAGCGGGTCCACCGCAACGGCGAACACGATGGGGATAGCCGAGGTTACCTGCTTTACGGAGACGACCGCGCTTCCCACGGTTACGATGACATCCACCCTTAGCCGGACGAACTCAGCCGCGATCTCGGTATAGCGCTCGGCCCGTCCTTCCGCCCAGCGATATTCGATCGCGACGGTGCGGCCTTCGATCCAGCCGAGCTCGCGCAGCCGCTGCACAAAAGCGGCGACCCAAGGGCTCCACGCCGAGGGCGCGCTCGCGCCCAGGAACCCGATGGTCGGTAGCTTGCCGGGCTGCTGCGCCCAGCCAGCGAGCGGCTACTCCACCGCAGCGCCGCCGAGAAGCGTGATGAACTCGCGCCGCCGCATCGCCTTCCCTCAAGCTCAAGAGTGAACCAAGGCAGCATAGCTCGGTGACAAAGGAGTAGGTGGCCAATAGTCGCGGACCTGCCGATATCGGCCAATTCGAGTTCTAGCTCAGGTACTCACGGATTTTCGCCAGCAACACACGGGGGCTGTAAGGCTTGGCTACAAAATCGTCACACCCCGCTGCCCGCGCTCTCTTTTCGTCTTCGCCCAAGGCGTAGGACGTGATCGCGATGATCGGAATCGATCGCGACGCCGGGTCAGCCTTCAGACGACGTGTTGCCTCATAGCCGTCCATGACCGGAAGCTGAATGTCCATCAGGATGAGGTCGGGACGCTGCTTTGCCACCTTCGCCAGCGCCGTCTCGCCGTCTGCAGCCTCATCAATCTCATAGCTGGAGGCGAGCAGATCGCGGAGGATCTGCATGTTGTCCGCCTCGTCCTCGACCAGCAGGATGCGCTTGCTCATGATGGCCTCGCTGGCTCGACGACAGAAGGAATCTCGAATGTGAAGACCGAGCCGTTGCCCGGGCTTGAGTCGACCCAAAGGCGGCCGCCGTGCAATTCGATAATGCGGCGCGCAATGGCGAGCCCCAACCCGGTGCCGCCTTTGACTTTGGTGATCGAATTATCGGCCTGCTGAAATTCCTCGAACAGCTTGTCCTGATCGGCCTTGGGAATGCCCGGGCCGGTGTCATGGACGGCCACGCTGAACGCGCCGTTGCCGGGCGCGACCTTGATGGTCACTTCGCCGGCATCGGTGAACTTGATCGCGTTGCCGACCAGGTTGAGCAGCACCTGGGTGAGCTTGCGCTCGTCGCCATGGCCGGGCGGCATGTTGGGTGGCAGGTCGACCTTGAAGTTAAGATTCTTCTTTGCCGCCAGCGGCTCGACCGCGCTGTACACGTTATGGACGACGTCTTTCATCGAATATTCCGCGATCGCAAGCTTGAGCTGGCCCGCCTCGATCTTGGAGAAGTCGAGCACGTCGTTGATCAGGCCCAGCAAGTGGCGGCCGTTGCTCTCGACCCGCTTCAGCACGGCATGTGCCTTGGCTGGCGTTTCGCCGTAGATGCCGTCGATCATCAGCTCGGTGTAGCCGATGATGGCGTTGAGCGGGGTACGCAGCTCGTGGCTCATGTTGGCGAGGAACTGCGACTTGTGCTGGCTCGCCTCGGCAAGCTGACGGCTCTTGTCTTGGATTTCGTCGAACAGTCGCACGTTCTCGATCGCGATCACCGCCTGGTCGGCGAAGGTGGTCAGCAGCTCGATCTGCTTTTCTGTGAAAGGCTTCACGACCTTGCGTTGCAAGGTGATGACGCCGATTGGCGTGCCTTCGCGCAGCAATGGAACACCCAGCATCGTGCGGATGCCGCCGATCCTCGCTGCTTTGGTCATTTTGTAGTCAGGTTCGGCCTGCACATCGGCGACGTGAATGGTGCCGCCTTCCATGACCGTGCGCCCGACAATCGAACCCCGCCCCGCAGGCAGCGGGTTGGCTTCGACAAAAGCCTTCAATTCGGGCGGGAAGCCGTAGGTTGCGACCTGTCTAAACGTCTCGCCCTGCGGACGATTGATGCCCGCCATGTCCGCGTCGCACAGGCGAGCCGCAGATTGCGTCAGCGTGTCGAGCACCGTCTGAAGATCGAACGTCGAGCGGCTAATCACCTTGAGCACGTCGGCGGTGGCGGTCTGCTGTTGCAGCGATTCTCGCAATTCGCCGAGCAGGCGTGTGTTCTCGATGGCGATGACCGCCTGTGCGGCGAAGTTCGTCACCAGCTCGATCTGCTTGCCGGTGAACGGGCGCACCTCCTGCCGATAAATACCGATGGCGCCGATGAGCTTGTTCTCCTTGAGCATGGGAACAGTCAGCAACGTCCGCGCGCCCCCGAACTTGGAAATCGGCGAGTTGGGCTCTGCGACTGCCATGTCGGCAATCTGAACTGCTTGACCGGTCTCGATGAGACGGTTGAGGCTGGGCACGTTGCGGCGATGAAGGAGTTGCTCCTTCTCATTGGATTCCGCATATCGCGGCGGCGCGTTGTGAAGCGCGACCCGGCGGAACGCGTCGCCTTCGACCAACATCATGGAGCCGAACGAGGCTTCGCAGATGCGCGAAGCGTTCTCCAGCATCGCATGGAACACCGGCTCCAACTCGCCGGGAGAGCTCGAAATGACCTTCAGCACCTCCGAGGTCGCGGTTTGCTGCTCCAGCGATTCGGAGAGATCGTTGGTCCGCTGGCGCAATTCACTGAGCAGCCGCGTGTTCTCGATTGCGATCACGGCCTGATCCGCAAGCGTCGTCAGGATGGCAAGCTGCTTGTCGGAAAGCGCGCCGCGCTGCGGCCGCGCAACGCTGAGGACGCCGATCGCGACATCGCCCCGCAGCATCGGCACTTTCGTCACTGCGCGATACCCGCTTTTCAGAAAGTTACGGCGGCCGGTCGAAATCTCGCCCGATCCTTCTCGGGCGTCGGAGACGTCGACGATGCGCCGATCCAAGATGGCGACGCCGGCCATATATTCGCGCGTGAGGGGGAACGGGAATATCTTGCGCCAGTTCTCGATCCCGGCCGCGTCCTCCGCCGCGATCGCGACGGCGTTCACCTCGCCGTCCTTGGGGAGTTCGATGCTGATGGCGGCACCCGGAAAAAGCGTGAGTCCGGCCCGCACGATCGCGTCGAACACGGGTTGCGTGTCGCTCAGCGAGCCGCTAATGACCCGCAGAATTTCGGCGGTCGCGGTCTGCTGGTCCAGCGACTCGGTGAGATCGTCGGTGCGCTGGCGCAGCTCGTTGAGCAGCCGCGTGTTCTCGATGGCGATTACGGCTTGATCTGCAAACGTTTGGACCAATTCAATCTCTCGCTGATTGAATGGGTCCACGACAGGACGGGCTAAGGTGAATACGCCGATAGGGACGCCTTCTCTCAACAGAGGAACTCCCAGGTTCGTTCGGAAGCCGCCCTGTTTTTGATATTCCCTTGCCGTGTAGTCCGGGTCTGCAAGGACGTCATGAATGTGAACTGTTTTCCCAGTCAACGCTACTCGACCGGTGAGAGTGCCCGTACCTGGTACGATTGGGTTGGCTTCAGCGTATCTCTCGAACTCAGGTGAGTGACCGTAATTTGCTGCCATCTTGTATACGTTGTCGTGCCTTTGGAAAATGAATCCCTTGTCCGCATTACACAGACGAGAAGCAGACGCCAACAACGTATCGAGTACCGTCTGCAAATCAAAAGTTGCACGGCTGATAACCCGGAGGACTTCTGAAGTTGCCGTCTGCTGCTCCAGTGCCTCGGTAAGATCTTCGGTGCGCTGGCGAAGCTCATTTAGAAGCCGCGTGTTCTCGATGGCGATCACCGCCTGGGCGGCAAAATTCGTGACCAATTCGATTTGCTTGTCGGTGAATGGACGAACTTCTTGTCGATAAATAATGAAGGCACCAACCAGTTCGTTGTCCCTTCGCATGGGAACGGCGACAAGCGAACGCGCTCCGCCATAACGGGCTGCAATGCCAGGCCGCGGTTCTGACAGTTCGTCCGCGGTGTGGACAGGTCCTTTGGCATTCATGACGCGACGAAGCGGCGATCCCTCGCCCGCTTCAATCGGACCACGCTCAGTCAGGACATTGGCAAAAGCCTTCGGTACGCCGTACATGGCGCCGACGCGGAACAATGGGCCGTCTGAGAGCCACAGAACCCCGAATTGGGCCTCGCAGAGACGGGTCGCATTCACCAGCATCGCATCGAATACCGGCTCCAACATTCCGGGCGAACTCGAGATGACCTTCAGCACCTCCGATGTCGCGGTCTGTTGCTCCAGCGCGTCAGCGAGGAGCTTTCGCGCTTCGGAGAGTTCGCTGGTCCGCTGGTCTAGCTGCGCTCTTAGATCGGCATCTGATGTGCGGGCACGGCGAGCGGCCGCAGTAGCAACCCCGCGCTTGGGGTTCGCTGTCTTGCGCCGCCGCGTTCTGCTCGCTTTCCCGCTTGTCGTACGCCGCCGCTTCATGCCCGCCCCAGGCTCAGGAGACGGTATCGTAGGCTCAAATGAGCTTCCCGGAAGGGGTCGAAATCAGGTTCTGGTTGGGGCGGGTCAAAGCAGAGCAATTCATACCGGGCCGACAACAGACGTTCGTATAGGTATTTCGGGTCGTCTTCACTCCCCGCCCGTGCGCTGCGGGCGCCAGCGGCCGAGCCGGTTCTCCAGCACCTGCACCGCGGCGGTCATCGCCAGCGTCATCACCGCGAAGATGATCAGGCCGGAAAACACGATGTCGACCTGATAGCGGCCGGCGGCCTGCACCATCATGACGCCGAGCCCGGATTCCGAGCCGAAGAACTCCGCCACCACGACGCCGAGCACGGCGCGGCCGATCGAGAGCCGCAGGCCCGCGATGATGTAGGGCATCGCGTTGGGCACCACCACCAGCCGCGCGACGTCCCATTCCTTGGCGCCGAACGAGCGCACCACGTTGATCAGGAGCTTGTCGGAGTTGCGCACGCCCTCGTAGGTGTTGATTAGAATCGGAAACAGCGCGCCGATGAAGACGATCACCACCTTCGACCACAAGCCGAGGCCGAACCACAGCATCACCAGCGGCAGAAACACCAGCCGCGGCGTCGCGTTGAACGCGGTGATGAACGGGTCGAACATGGCGTTGAGCGTGCGCGAGCGCCCGATCAGAACGCCGAGCGGCAGCCCGACCACGATGGCGAGGCCAAGCCCCACCGCGAAGCCGGAGGCGCTGACGCTCAGCGGCGTCCAGATCGAGCCGGTCGCGAACATCTTCCACAGCGTGCCGGCGACTTGGCTCGGCGTGGTGAAGAACAGCTTGGTGCCGGCGGAGAGCGTGATCAGCCGCGGCAGCAGCTCCCACACAATCAGCGCCACGACGATGGTCGAGGTGCCGAGGATGATCGGCTCGAAGCGCTGCCAGAAGCTCCTCGGCGGCGCATCGAGATCGTCCGCGACGCCGGAGAGATTGGTTTCGAGCGCCTGGGATTCGCTCATCGTCCCACCCGCCACGGGAACGCGGCGCGTTCCGCCCACCGGATGCCTTCCGTCATAATGACGGCGATGATCATGATTGCGAAGATGCAGGCGAACATCTTGTCCAACGCGAACAGGTCGCCGTAGCGGGCGATCGCGTAGCCGATGCCTTCGGATGCCGCGAAGAATTCCGCGACCAGCACGCCGATCAGGCCGCGGCCGATGGCGATGCGCGCGCCGGCGACGATGTAGGGCAGCACGCTCGGCACCACCACCTTGAGATAGAGGTCCTTCTCGGTGCCGCCGAGCGAGCGGACGACGTTGACCAGCAGCCGGTCCACCGCCCGCACGCCGGCCTGCGTGTTGAAGATGAAGGGGAACACCGAGAGCAGAAAGATGATCGTCGCCTTGCCGGACACGCCGACGCCGAAGAACACGATGACCAGCGGGGCGAGCGCCACTAGCGGGCTCGCGTAGAACACCGTCATGATCGGGTCGAGCGCGTAGCCGACACGCACGCGCCAGCCCATCACGATGCCGAGCGTGACGCCGACCACCACCGCGGCGCTGAAGCCATAGACGAATGGCACCGCGCTCACCGCAAGCTCGCGCAACAGCTCGCCGCTCATCACCATGTCGTAAAAAGCAGCGGCGATCAGCGACGGCTTGCTGATGAACAGCTGGTTGAACGGAACGAACAGAAACACCGCCTGCCAGGCGACCAGGAACAGCACGACCGACAGCAGGCCGAGCAGCACGTTGAAGTAGCGCTCGGAGAACGGAATGGGCGGGGCAGCGGATTCGGTGGCGGTCTGGACGGTTACGTCGGCCATCGTCACACCGTGATCTCGTCCTTGAGCTCGTTCCAGATTTTCAGCTTGAGCTCGTTGAATTCGGGTGTCACGCGCATCTCGTAGTCGCGCGGCCGCGGCAGCGGAATGGTGAAGAGTTTCTTGGCGCGGCCGGGCCGCTTGGTCATCACCATCACGCGGTCGGAGAGGTAGATCGCCTCCTCGATCTGATGGGTGACGAACAGCACGGTCTTGCGCGCCTCCTGCCAGATGCGCAGCAGCTCCGCCTGCATGATGTCGCGGGTCTGCGCGTCGAGCGCGGCGAACGGCTCGTCCATCAGCAGCACGTCGGGATCGGTGGCGAGCGCCCGCGCCAGGCCGACGCGCTGCTTCATGCCGCCGGACAGCTCATGCGGGTAGTGGCTCTCGAAGCCGGTGAGGCCGACCATGTCGATCAGGCCGCTGGAGATCTTGCGGCGCTGGTCGGCCAGCATGCCCTTGAGCTCGAGGCCGAGCTCGACGTTGTGCTGCACGGTGCGCCACGGCAGCAGGCCGAACTCCTGGAACACCATGGCGCGGTCGGTGCCGGGCCCGGAAATCGCCTTGCCGGAAAGCCGAAGATCGCCGGAATCGATATGAAGAAGACCCAGAAGAGCATTGAGGAAGGTGCTTTTCCCGCAGCCGGACGGGCCTACGATCGAGAGAAACTCGCCTTCTTCAACGTCGATGTCGAAGTTGTGCAGCGCCCGCACCGGTCCCCGGTTCGGCGGCCGAAAGGTCAAGTTGACGTTCCGGCCCTGAATGTAAGCCGCCATGCGTTCCGCCCTGCTTGTTCTGATTATTCAATCATAAAACCGGGCACGGAAGGCAACCAAACGTCGCGGCATCGAACGGGCCACACACTGCGTCTACCTTCCAATGATACCGCGAGCTCGCGCGCTGCCTCCCGCTGAAAGGGGATGGTTGGGGAGGGGCAAACTGTGTCGAGGCAATGACCCCCACCCGGCTCACTTCGTTTGCCGACCTCCCCCGCAAGCGAGGAGGCAAGGGGAGAGCATGCCTCGGTGATCAGAGCATTCCCGCGATTTCAGTTCGTCGGCGACGCCGCGCCACTTTATGCCGCCAACTATTTTCACTCCGCCACCGTGTTGGCCCGGTTGATGCCCAGCGCCACGATCCGGTTGAGCAATTCCGCATAGGGCAGGCCGTCGTGCTTGGCCGCCTGGGCGAATTCCTCGATCTGGGCGATCTCCGGGTTGGGATTGGCCTCGATGCAATAGGGCGTGCCGTCGGCGGCCAGGCGGAAATCGATGCGAGCGTAGCCGTCGAGGTCGAGGCTGCGGCAGATGCGCTTCACCAGCTTGACGATGCGCGCCTGCAACTCCGGCCCAAGGTCCTTCGCGGGACCGTGCTCGATGCCCACTTTGTCTTGGTAGCGCGTGTCGTGCTTGACGCGCTCGGTGGCGATGCGGTGCGCGCCCTCCGTGATGGAGCCGAACTGCAGCTCCCAGATCGGCAGCACCCGCAGCCTATCGTTGCCGATCACGCCGACGTAGATCTCGCGGCCCTCGATGAACTGCTCGGCGATGGCGGGCGTGCCGATCCGCTCGTGGATGAACTTCACGCGCTCCTGCAGCTTCTCGTCGCTGTCGACCACCGACGCCCGCGCGATCCCCCATGAGGCATCCTCGCTTACGCTCTTGACGATCAGCGGCAGGCCGAGTCGCGACGGGCGCTTGATCTTGCGGTTGATCGGAAACACCGCGAAGTCGGGGACGGGAATGCGGTGATAGGCCATGAGCTGCTTCGACAGGTCCTTGCCGCGCGCCAGCATCAGACCGCGCGGATTGCAGCCGGTGTAGGGAATTCGCAGCAGCTCGAGATAGCTCGCCACGTTCTGGTCGTAGGCCGGATCGCCGTGGAACTGCTCGAGCAGGTTGAAGACCACGTGCGGCTTCCAGCTTTCGATCTCGTCCCTGATCGGCTTGAGCTCGTCCTGCACGCCGAGCGGCTTCACCTCGTGGCCGTTGGCGCGCAGCGTGGTGACAACGTCGTATTCCGTCTTCCAGACGTTGACCTGCTCCTCGGTGAAGCCCTTCGAGGAATCCGGCGGCATCAGGTCGGGGTGCATCAGCACCAGAACGCGGAGCGGCTTCATAGCGCGAACCACTGCTTGCGCTTCGGTCCGTACAGCGAGTGCACGGTCTTGGCGGTGAGCAACACGATGAAGTCATGCCGAAGCTCGCGCTCGCGGCCGACCGCGCGCAGCTTGAGCTCGCGGCAGCGTTCGATCACGTCGTCAAGCATCGAATCCAATGTGAGCTGATGCTCTCCAGTCCAGCGGGCAACCATCTGTCTGATCTTCGTTCGGTTCTTGCGAAGGAACGTTGACGCCGCAGGCCGGCTGCGAAATTTCGGATCGGCGGAAAACAGACGATGCAATTCGCGGTCGTACGTCTTGGGCGTATCGACGGCGTAGAGAGCCTGCTTCTTCTGGTAATAGTCGGCAAGCGTGATCTTGTACTTGTTCAGAGGATCGGTGCGCCGCCGCGTCGTCATCCGCGGCCGCTGCTGGGCGACTTCCGCCATCAGCTCGTCGACGTACTTGAGCTTGCGCAGCGCCGGCCAGCCGGCGTAGCGGTTGCGCCAGTTCGAGCGCGGGGTCAGCCACACCGCGAACGTCTCGGCGAAGTCTTCCTCCGGGTGACTCTGCGCGTACCACAGCCGCAGGTGCTGGACGTAGTTCTTGCTCGCAGGATCGGGACGGTAATAGCTCGGATAGCGTTTCGAGGCGCGCCCGAACAATTTCTGCCAGCGGCGGCGGCGGTTGAGCTGATAGGCAAGCTGGACCACGTGGCCGGCCTCGTGGCGCAGGATGCGCATGCACTCCTTCTCGGTGTCGCCCTCGACGTGGATCATCTTGCTGCGCTCGAGGCGCATCAGCCGCGGGTGCGCGAGATAAAAAGGGATGGCGATGCCGGGCGTGTTGGACGGGCTGAACCATTCGTCCGAGATCCAGACGTGCGGCATGAACCGGATGCCGCGCTCCTCAAGCTCCTGGTGAAGCTGCCGCACCCAGCGTTCGAGCCAGGTCCCTTCCACCTTGACGTGGAGGTCCTTGAGCCGCACTTGCAGGAGCTTCTCGTCGGACAGGCGCGACCACCAGATCCGGCGTTTGATACGGCGTTTTTTTCGACGGCGGCGGGGCATGGCGGAACGATGGTGTCATAACCTCGGCTCCGGTCAACGCCGCCGGCACCTTCCTTAAAGAGCTAGGAAAATCAGCCCTTCCCGGCCATCGCTTTCGCCAACCTCGGGAACAGCGCCAGCGCGTTGTCGTGCTCGATGCCCCGGCGCGTTTTGTCGTCCCAGCCGTCGAACGCCTCGAAGCCGGCGATGGTGCTCTTGAGGTCCTGGACCGGGTCGCGATGCCGGGAAAACGGAAAGTCGCTGCCGAACAGGATGCGCGTCGGGTCGGCCACTTCCATCAGGCACTTGAGCGGGCCTCGCGCGTTGATCTCCGCGACGTCGTACCAGAGCCGGCGCAGCGTGCTCTGCACTGTGGCGCCGCGCAGCCGCTCGCGGACGTCCCGGTTGTGGTCCATGGCGCCCAGCCGGTAGGTCAGGAACGGAATGGTGCCGCCGCCGTGGGGCATGATCCAGCGGATGCCGGGGAATTTTCCGAACGTTCCGTTCCACAGCAGGTTGTGCATCGCGCGCGTGGTGTCGAGCACCAGTTCGGTCATGCCGGACGGATACGAGTAGGCCGGCATGTTGTTCGCCTGGTTGCGCAGCGGGTGCACGAACACCACCGCGTTGCGCCGGTCGAGCTCGGCATACAGCTCGTCCTCGTCGGGATGGCCGAGGTGGCGCTGCCCCGCGTGGCTCAGGAGGCAGATGCCCTCCAGCTTGAGCGTGTCCAGCGCGTATGCCGCCTCGCGGATCGAGGCGGTGACGTCGGGCATCGGCAGCAGCGCGAAGGCGCCGAGCCGGTGCGGATGATCGGAGATCATTTTCGCGGCGTCGTCGTTGCACTCGCGGGCGATGCGGATTGCCTCGTCGACATTGCCGAAGTAGGCGCCGGGCGAGGCGACCGAATTGACCACCGCCGCGATATTCATCTCGTCCATCAGCTCGAGCTGCAACGGCAGGCTCCAGGCCGGCCACGGGTTCTCGCCGCTGCCGTGGATCCCGACCCTCGACAGCGCGCGCTTGTACACCTCCGGCACCGGGTGCTGGTGCATGTCGATCAAGGGGCCGAGCCGCATGGTTGGTCTATCGCGTAACAAAAGGAAAAGAAGAGATTACCGTCGCTCGCACGCTTCGGCGAGAGCGTCAGCCTTATCAAGTCACATTACCGGAGTTCGAAGTCAGTCGCTTGCAGCGCGGTGTTCAGCGTTGCGATTAGCGTTGTACCACCGGCGGCCGTCCCGTTGCTGTCCCAAAACAGCTCGTTGGAAGTAGTATTGAACAGGAATTGTCCGTGCGCTTCGGTTGCTGCCGGAGCATTTCCCGCCGTTGCCGCGCCATCGACAAAATAGTGCAAACCGAAGTCATCGGCTGCGACCGCGGCATCCACGGCAATGCGGGCCGGGATCAGGAATCCCGATTTGATGATTCTGATCTTGTCCGCTTCCGTGGTGCTGTTGAAGAAGTCAAGGATGATGTCGCTACCTTCGGTTGGCGTCCGGTATCGGAAGGCGTCGTCACCTCCACCCCCGGTCAAGGTGTCTGCTCCTGCATCGCCGATAACTACATCGTTGCCGCTGTCGCCTACAATTTTATTTGCGCCGGCACTGCCGATCAGCCTGTCGTTGAATTTGGAGCCGGTCAGATGCTCAAAGCCCGAGATAGTGTCGGACCCGGCGCCTCCGGTGATTTGCTCTGTCGTAATCAGCAGGCTCACAGTTACGCCCGCTGTTACGCCCGCTCCGGCATCGGCGTAAGTTAGCGTGTCCCCAAAGGTTTCATCCCCAGTTCCACCGCGCAGTACGTCCCTGCCAAGTCCGCCTGGATGATGTCATCGCCACCATCGCCGGCCCGGCCACCATCCAGCACATCGTCGCCGGCCCCGTAAATCGATTCCATGGTGGACGGTTGGCTGACGAACGATGGAAATTTGTCAGGATGGCTTTGGCGGAGAGAGTGTCACTACGACTAGTCCTCGCCCACGGTCGCGGACGTGCGGAGCAGCGAATCATAACCGACTTTCCGGTGGAACGCACTTTCGCCAACGGTCGCTGAAATACGCTGAAGCCCGCATTTGGAGTGTGGGTAGCGTTTGTGGGTATGAGGATCGCTCATGGCGCACACAATCGGAAAGCTCACCGCTCTCAAAGTCAACCGGCTTTCGCAACCCGGTATGTATGCCGACGGCGGGAGCCTCTATCTACAAGTCACCAGCACGGCGGCAAAAAGCTGGATATTTCGCTATTCACGATCTGGACGGAGCCGCGAAATGGGCCTTGGCTCACTGAGCAAAGTGCCGCTGGCGCATGCACGCGCGGCGGCGCAGGAATGCCGAAAGCTTCTCGGCAGCGGCCTTGATCCTGTTGCGGAACAAAATGCGGAACGCGAACGCGCTACGCTGGAAGCTGCAAAGGCGATCACCTTTTTGGAAGCTGCCGAACGCTACATTGCGGCGCATCAGGGCAAATGACGTAACGAGAAGCACCCCGCGCAATGGCACG
>JBEVIJ010000112.1:0-3921 GCA_040510745.1 Xanthobacteraceae bacterium | reverse complement strand
TCCACCCGCGTGTCCGACGCCGAGCTGAAGCGCCGTTGGGACGCCGCGCGCAAATTGATGCGCGAATGCGGTATTTCCGCGCTGATCGCCTACGGCACCGAGGACTGGCTCGGCGGCCACGCCCGCTGGTTTACTGACGTTCCGACCCACAACGGCTACGGCCGCACCGTGGTGTTCCACGCCGACGGCCCGATGGATGTGATCGATCAGGGCCCGTTTGGCGCGCGGCGCTCGATGGCGGGCGACGAATATCATCGCGGCGTCGGCGAGATGATCTACACCTCGTTCTTCTCCTCGGTGGACTACACCACGCGATACCAGGGCGAGCTGGTCCGCGACATCGTCAAGAAGCGCGGCTACCGCAACATCGGCTTCGTGGTGCCCGGCACCGTGCCGCACGGCCTGATGTCGGCGGTGCTCGACGGTTTCGAGGGGCTCACCGTCATCGACATCACGCCGCAGATCGACCGGCTGATCGCGCTCAAGAGCGAGGAGGAGCTGGAGCTGCTGCGCCGCTGCGCGGTTATGCAGGACGCGATCTTCGACAAGGTGATCAAGACCATCAAGCCGGGCTTGCGCGACGTCGATGTCACCGCGATGGCCTACGCGGAAGGCTGGGTGCGCGGCTCCTCGCAGGGCATCTACCTCGGCGGCTCCGCGCCGCTCGGCAAGCCGTCGTTCCTGGTCGGCCGGCATTTCCAGGACCGCACCCTGCAAAAAGGCGACAACCTGAGCTTCCTGGTCGAAGTGAACGGGCCGGGCGGCTATTTCACCGAGGTCGGCCGCACCATCGTGCTCGGCAAGGCGTCGCACCAACTGCTCGACAACTTCGCTCTGGCGAAGGAAGCGCAGGACTATTCCGTTTCGTTGCTCAAGCCGGGCATTGCCTGCCGCGATCTTGCCAAGGCGCACGACGACTTCATGGCGAAGCGCGGCCTGCCGAAAGAGCTGCGGCTCTATGCCCACGGCCAGGGCTACGACATGGTGGAGCGGCCGCTGGTGCGCGCCGACGAGCCGATGTCGATCGAGAAGGGCATGTGCCTTGCGGTGCATCCGAACTATGCGCTCGACGACCTTTTCATGATCGTCTGCGACAACTACATCGTCGGCGCCAGCGGCAGCGATCGCATCCACAAGACCGAGCGCAAGGTGTTCGAGGTTTACTGAAGCGCGCGAGCGCCCCGCTCGATCCACTCCGCGATCAGCGCGCCATGCGCGCCGACATATTGGCGGAACCACACCGTATAAGCCTCGGGCTTCGCCAGCATGTCGGCATCGAGATCGCGTAGCGCGATCCATTTGTAGCCGTCCACCTCGGCCGGATCGGGCACAATCGGACCATCGTGCATGCCGCCGAACACATGGGCCACCTCATTTTCGATCAGGCCGCCGGGCACGTCCGCACGATAGGAGAACCGGAACAGCGGCTTGAGCGGACAGGTGATGCCCATTTCCTCGGTGAGCCGCCGCTTCGCCGCGTCGGCCGCGCTTTCGCCGGGATACGGATGGCTGCAGCAGGCGTTGGTCCAAAGGCCGCCGGAGTGGTATTTGGCAAGGCTGCGCCGCTGCAGCAGGAACCCGCCGGCGCTGTTGTGGATCAGCGCGGAGATCGCGCGATGCTTGAGGCCGCGGCGGTGGGCGTCGAGCTTCTCCGCGGTGCCGATCGCCACGTCGTCCGCGTCGACCAGCACGACGTTGTCGGTTGCGGCCATCTCTAACGTCCGCCGAACAGCCGCTTGATCGAGTTCCACAGCACGCTCGCCATCAGCGAGAAGCCGGAAATCGGCTTGGCGGCCGGCGGCAGCGGGGCAGCCGGCGGCAGCTTGGCGGCCTGCGGAAGCGGCGCGGCCGACGGCGGCGGGACCTGCTCGGCCGCGGGCGACGGTGCCGCGGCGCTGGGTGCGGCGGGCCTGCTCTGCGCAAGCTGCGCCTTCAGCGCATTGGCGAATTGATTCATGATCGCGGAGGCCGTCGCCTGGATCATGCCGACGCCGCGGCCGTACTGCGCGACCGCACCCGACAGCGTGAGGTCGGTGTGCACCAGCACCTTGGAGCCGGTGCCGGCCGGCTCCAGGCGGAACGTGGATTTGGCCTGCGCCGAGCCGCGCCCCTTGGCGTCGGTGCCTTGCGCGCGCACCCGCGCACTGTAGTTGACGTTGTCGATGTCCTCGAACGTCACCACGCCGGCGAAGGTCAGAGCCACCGGGCCGAGCCGTACCGAGATATTGCCCTTGTAGTTCTTGTCGTCGATCACGTCGGTGAGCTGCGCCCCCGGCATGCACGGCGCGATCCCGCGCACGTTCATCAGCACCGGCCAGGCTTGCGCCGGGGGCAGCGGCACCTCGAACGAATTGTCGAATTCCATACTCTACTCCGCCGCTTCGGCGACGCCTCCATGGGCCTTCGACCATCCGGCGGGGTCGTGCAGGAATTTCTCGATTTCGTCGAGCTTGATCGGGTCGAACTGGCCGCAGGTCTTGGCGAACTCCAGCACGTCCCACCAGGTGCACAAGTGATGCAGCTTGATGTTGAGGTCGCCGAGGATCTTCGTGCTCTCAGGATAGATGCCGTAGAAGAACACCACGAAGATGTGCTCGACGATCGCGCCCGCCTCGCGCAGCGCGTTGCAGAAGTTGACCTTGCTCTTCCCGTCGGTGGTGAGGTCTTCGACCAGCAGCACCCGCTGACCGGGCTCGAGATGCCCTTCGATCTGCGCGTTGCGGCCGAAACCCTTCGGCTTCTTGCGCACATACTGCATCGGCAATTCGAGCCGGTCCGCCATCCAGGCGGCGAACGGGATACCCGCGGTTTCGCCGCCCACCACGGTGTCGAACTGCTCGAAGCCGGCGTCGCGGAACACGGTGGCCGCGCCGAAGTCGATCAGCGTCTTGCGCACGCGCGGAAACGAAATCAGCCGGCGGCAGTCGGTGTAGACCGGGCTCGCCCAGCCCGAGGTGAAGATGAACGGCTTGTCCTCCATGAACCGGACGGCCTCGACCTCCAGCAGCATCTTTGCCGTGAGCTCGGACATCACCTTTCTGTCGGGAAACCCAAGGCCGCTGGTCATGGCTGGAACTCCCTTGGTTCGATCATCATCTTAAACCCGCCTCGCGCCCGGATCGTCAAATGCATCTTCGCCGCGCTTGCGGCCCTGGAACACGCTTACGAACAGCTCGTCGGCCGTCCATTTTCGCTTTGTCAGGCCCTGCTCATGAGAATAACCCGCCACGGTCTCGATCGTATGCCGGTTTTTGTCGGTCAGACCGTATTCCCACGGGTCTGACCCCAGGATTTCCTGCTGCTCTTCCCAGGCCTCGCGGTACCAAGCCAGCGGAACCACCCGTGGATTGTGCATTCGCCGCATGCCGATCGCCTTGGCCTTCTGGAAGGCCTGGAACATGTTGATCGGCACCCAGGGGTGGCGATCCACGACCTCCTGCTTGATGCCCATCACATGCATGATCGGGAAGATGCCGGTCTTCTTGTAGAAGGCGATCTCCTCCGACTTGAAGTCCGGCCACAGCCGGCCGACGCGGGGATCCTTGTCGACGATCGGCTTGATGATGCTGGAGTGGATCACCGCGTCGAGCTCGCCCTCGACGAGCATCGTCTCCACTGACCGGTCGTGCGGCAGCCGCGTGAGCTTCAGATCCGGATGCGGCGTGAACTCGATGTCCTCGTCGAGCTCGGCGAACCATTCGATCGACTTGTGCGGCACGCCGTATTCGTGCTCGAGGATGCCGCGCATCCAATGCCCGGCCGAGACGAGAAACGACTTCACGCCCACCTTGCGGCCGATCAGGTCCTTCGGCTGCTTGATGCCCTTCGTCGTGTTGATGAACACGAAGCCGTGGCGAAAGCGCCGGTGCAGGAACACCGGCAGCGCGGTGACCGGCACGCCCTGGTCGCGCGCCACGATGT
>JBEVIJ010000111.1:0-22653 GCA_040510745.1 Xanthobacteraceae bacterium | reverse complement strand
AGCAGTGATAAAATCGTGCGCCTAGTTTGAGAACCCCACCAAGGTCACAATAGTCCCCGGAGCCGCCCTTCGCCAGCCGCATATCCCGGGATCGGTCTTACCGGTTAGGCGGCCCGATAAACCGCCGGGTCTTGGCCCCGGAATCGTCACTGCATCAGCGGGTTCCAGACGCAGTTTCCGTGCTACAATTCACACAGTTGTTTTGAAAATTTAGTTCATTGCTGCAAGGGATGGTTTGCGTGCTTCCTCTTGCGAACGATCGCATGGACGGCGAGTTTGACTACGCCGACCGATTTGGTCGGCGTATTGCCGCGCAACTTGCGCCGATTGTTTGCCGAACCCTCCGGCAGCTCACGCTCTTTGCCTTGATGTCATGGCTTCCGCTTGAAGCACTGTCCGGACTCGGCCAGGCCCATGCTCAGCAAAATCCACAGGGCGTTCTCGTCCTGTATCCCTACAACACGTCGGTGCCAGCCAATGTTCTCGCCGGCGAGACAGCAAAGAAACGGCTCACCGAGCGATCACAAAAGGCGCTCGAGTTTTATACCGAGTTTCTAGATTTCAGTCGTTTCGTGGGGGCTCAGCATGAACTGCGGACGGCGCAGCATCTTGCCGAGAAATACCGCGATCAGAAGTTGACTGTGGTCTTGGCAATGGGCCCGCAAGCTCTGCGCTTCGCAACTCAAAACAAGCACGCTCTGGGCTTGGAGCTCCCCATCATTTTTTGCTGCACGTCACCCACCAGACTTGCCGCCATGAAGCCGGATACGAATGTCACCGGAATCATCAGCGAATTCGACCTGACAAAAACGCTGGCGGTGGCGAAGCGGCTGCAGCCCGACGCACGTCGTATCGTTGTGGTGTCCGGTGCGAGCGCATTCGATCGGCAGTGGATCGAGATTGCCCGTCGCCAACTCGCCGCCTACGAGCAAGAATACGATACCACGTATCTGAATGGTCTCCCGCAGGACGAACTGATCGGCAAGCTGAAACTCCTGCCCCGCAACACCATCGTCATCCTGCTGACGATATTCGCGGACGGCACCGGCCGCGCTTTTATTCCAACCGAGGCGGCTCGGGATATCGCAAGCGCCTCCAGCGCACCGGTCTATTCTCCCTATGAAAGCCAGCTTGGTAGCGGCGTGGTGGGCGGACATATGGATTCGTTTGAGTGGATCGGCAACGAAGTCGCCGATCTGGCCTACGATATTCTGACCGGCACGACCGGGATTCCGCCACCGCGGGCAACCACCGGAAATGCAGACAGGGTCGACTGGCGTCAGCTCAAGCGTTGGAATTTCGACGAAAGCAGCTTGCCGCCCGGTACCGAGGTTCGCTATCGCGAATTCACAGTGTGGCAGCAATATCGCTGGTACATGATCGGCATCCTCGCCATCGTGCTGGCTCAGGCCGCAATTATCTCCTGGCTGTACGTCGAGCACCATCGCCGCCAGCGCGCGGAGCAAGAGGTACGCCGCCGGCTCCTGGAGGTCCTTCATCTGAATCGCAGCGCGACCGCCGGCGCGTTGTCGGCCTCGATCGCGCACGAGTTGAACCAGCCGCTGGGCGCCATTCAAAGCTACGCCGAGGCCGCGGAAATCTATCTCAAGGCGGATCCGCCCAATATCGAGCGGGTCGCGCAGATTCTCGGGAATATACGTCGGGACGACCAGCGTGCCGCGGACATCATCGCCCATTTCCGTGGACTGCTGAAGAAAACCGAAGCGGTCGAATTACAGGAGTTCGACATCAACGACCTCGTTCGCAACGCCATAGACATACTTGATCCTGAGGCGGCGAAGAGAGGCGTGACGCTCAGCACTCACCAGGCAGACGGCAATCTGCCGGTGCGCGCCGATGAGGTCCATTTGCAGCAGGTCATCCTCAACCTCGCGATGAACGGGATGGATGCGATGCAGAACTGCGTTTCGGGGGCCGGCAAGATGTCGATCCAGACCGCGCTGGTGAGGGAGTCCGAGGTCGAAGTGCGCGTCACCGATTCCGGCACCGGCATTCCCACCGACAAGCTGAGCGAGGTGTTCGATACGTTCTATACGACCAAGCGCCAGGGCACCGGGCTCGGCTTGTCGATCGCCCGCACGATCGTCGAGACCTACGGCGGCAAGATCTGGGCGGAAAACCGCCCCGGTGGAGGTGCTGCGTTTCGTTTCACGCTGCCGTTGTCCAAGGGGCTAATGGCATGACCACGTCAGCGCCGAATGTTCACGTCGTCGACGATGACGCGTCATTTCGCACGGCGATGGGCGACCTGCTGAGCGCGTGCGGCTACCAGGTCGCGCTCTACGAATCCGCCAGTCAACTGCTGAAAACCCCGCCGGGACTGGAGCCCGCCTGCATCTTGCTGGATGTCCAGATGGCTGGCTTGAGCGGGCCGCAGTTGCAGGATCGTCTCGCCGAATTGGGATGCAGCCTTCCGATCGTTTTCATTTCGGGACACGGCGATATCCCAACGACCGTGCAGACGATCAAGGCCGGTGCCGAAGACTTCCTGACCAAGCCGGTATCAAAGGAGAAATTACTGCCCGCAATCGAGCGCGCCCTCGTTCGCTATAAAGAAAAGCGGGAGCAGCAAGGTCACACCGCCGACCTGCGTTCGCGGCTATCTCAACTTACGCCTCGCGAACACGAGGTGTTCGAGTTGTTGGTGCGCGGCAAACCCCACAAGCAGATTGCCTTTACGCTGGAGGTCTCGGAGCGGACCATCAAGGCGCATCGGCACAACATCATGCAGAAGTTTCATGTTCAATCGCTTGCCGAGTTGGCGGTGATTGCCGAGCGCCTGCAATTGCTACCGGCGTCCGCCGCTCAGTCCCCTTAAAGCCAGCCGAGTACTGGGGTTCTGGAGCATCTCGTCGCACTTCCCCTAGGGGCAGGTTTCATCGCGCATCGCTCCTGTCATAATTTAAAATTGAAGGGTCAATCATCGGACCTGGCTCGACCAGAAAGCCGAACAGCATCCATGGCGAAAAGCATGCTCCGGGCCACAAAGGAGCTTTTAGATGCGCAAGGTTTTGCGAATAGGGGGTTTTCGTCCGCAGAAGAATTTCTTATTCGCGGAATCGCGGCTCAAGTTGATTGCCTGCTCCTGGATATCCATCTCGGCGGCATGTCCGGATTTGAACTACGCAATCAGCTCAAGCTTTCTGGTTCGACGCTGCCCGTGATTTTTATAACAGCCCTCGATGACGAAGATACACGCGGGCAGGCGCACAAAGCGGGTTGCGTGGCTTTTCTGCGCAAACCGTATTCGGGGCGCCAGTTGATGGATGCGATCAGGAAGGCCATCCCCTAGGCCGAACCGTTTGAGAACTTGCGGAGGCGTTATGTTCAAGAATCAGATCGTCCAGCGTGTGGCGCAATGCGCCGTCGTCGCGGTAGCAATTTTCACCCCGCAACATTCATGGGCCGATGAAGGGGGCGTCAGCTTCTGGGTGCCAGGCTTTTTTGGGAGCCTGGCTGCGGTGCCGCAACAACCTGGGTTTTCGCTTGCAACGATCTACTATCACACGTCGGTCAAAGCTGGCGGTGATGTCGGATTCGCGAGGCAAGTGTCACGCGGAGGAATCACGGCCAATTTCAACGCCGCATTAAGCGCAAACCTCAAGGCCGACGCGAACCTTGGCTTCGTGATTCCGACTTATGTTTTCGCGACACCTGTTCTGGGCGGTCAGGCTTCGGTCTCAATGATCGTAGCCGGCGGCCATAGCAAGGTTGGAGTAGACGCAGCTTTGGCGGCAGCAATTGGGCCGATTGGGTTCACCCGGGGCGCCGGCGTCACAGAAGCGGTGACAGGCTTTGCCGATCTCATTCCGCAAGCTTCGCTTCGGTGGAACCTTTGGTGTGCACAACGTCATGACCTACATCACCGGCGATATCCCGGTGGGCGCATACGAACCGCAGCGTCTGGCCAATCTTGGCATCGGTCACGCAGCGATCGACGGTGGCGCGGGTTACACCTATTTCAATCCGCAAACCGGGCATGAATTATCCGCGGTGGGTGGCCTCACCTACAATTTCAAGAATCCAGACACCGACTATCGCAATGGCGTCGACTTCCATCTCGATATGGGCGCCTCGCAATTCCTTAGCAAGCAGGTGATGGTTGGGCTGGTTGGTTATGCCTACCAGCAGCTCACAGGCGACAGCGGCGGCAGAGTTGGCGATTTCAAGTCGCGCGTGTTCGGAGTCGGGCCGCAAGTGGGCTTCATCTTCCCGCTCGGAACCAGCCACCAGGGCTATGTAAATCTCAAGGGTTACAAGGAATTTGGCGCCGAGCACCGGCCTGAAGGTTGGAATGCGTGGTTGACGTTCGTCATTTCTCCGGCGGCGCAGGCCGCTCCAACTTCAGCAATGCGCCACATGGTCAGCAAATAGCCTACGCGCAAATTTGCGAACTGAAGTTGTCATTCGGCGTGTCGCTGTCCAGCTCGCCCTTCGATGAGTTGGAATGAAATATTGCTGACGGTCCGAAGCTGAGCGAATGCGGCTTACTGATGGAGGTTACGATGCAGATTGCATTCGGCACGATCCTGTTGCTGCTCACGGTGGCGCTAACAGACCCCGTGAAAGCCGATCCGTATCCGTGGTGCGCGGAATACACCGGCGGCGGCCTCGGCGGATCCAGCAACTGCTACTTCATGACGATCGAACAGTGCCGCGCCACGGTAGCTGGGGTCGGCGGCTACTGTGCGCCGAACCCGTTTTACACCGGGCCAACCCTCAACCAGCAGGGCCAGAACCCCGGTGTCGCGACGCAGGCCGCAGCCCCGCTATTACTGAGGCGAGTTGCCGGCCAAAGCGCTCTTTTGTGATGGGCAGCACATTCATTACCCCAGGGTGGGAGCACAGTTAGCCTACGAATTTCGGAGGCCGACATGTTCACGCAAAGCAACACCCAGGTGTATTCCCCGCTAGGTTCCTACGTTGTGGAGCGGCGCGCTGGCGGCGATGAGCGACGTTTTGAAGCTCCAACCCCGGCCATGAAGGCGACCGAGGCGGCACAGTTTGAAATGGCTGATGTGCCCTCGCAGCGGAAAGCTGGCGATGTCCTTTCAAACGAACAAGCCGCCGTTGGACTGAGGCTGCAGCGTTATTTTCTCATTCACGGCGTCAGCCCGACTCCAAGTCGGTTGCAGATGCTGCTGAATCAATTGATGGGCAAAGCAGAAGTCGGTGTCCGCTAGGACGGGATTTGTTTCGCTAAAAAAAGCGCTCGGGGGGTAAATGGTGAAGGATGGGGACTCAGCCCGTAAGCGGGCCGTTGAATGCATGGCGCTTGCGACTAAAACTTCCATCGAAGAGCGGAGTGACATTCTACGGGCGATGGCTCGGAGCTGGATGACGCTCGCAACTCAGTTTGATCGGTTGGCAGCCACCAAAATCACAAAAATCGCAGGTAAGCGAAAGCGATCCGCCTGAAGGCGAAGGCCAACGAGCTTATCCGTGGTGGCGATCGGGGCCACACGGATCAATCGTGTATTCGAACGGCCTTGGGGCGGCGTGACGTAAAAGACGTCCGGGAGTGGCTGCGCAGGCGGCTGATCGATTGGCTGAACGGGTTTCGCTTTAGGCCGCCGAGATTCGCTGTTGGCGACCACCACCTTTGTGTTGGCGAGACCCCGATCCTTTACCAGTGCGAAAAGCTTGGCTGCATTTTCAGGCGCCAAGCGTACGCAGCCATGGGACGCCGGCGAGCCGAGCCGTCGCTTGTCGAACGTTCCGTGAATGGCATGACCCTTCGTGGTGAAAAAGATCGAATGAGGCATTGGAGCCTCGTCCCATTCCTCCGAAAAGTGATCCTTCTCTAGCCTGAACGGAGGGAAGCTGCCGGAAGGAGTGGCGTAACCGCCACGTCCAGTGGACACTGGCCAAGCCCATCTCTCTTTGCCATCCACCGCCACGGTCATTTGTTGGCTGGACTTGTCGATCGTAACTAAAACATTCGCTTGGCCAACGGTAATGGTGCTTACCGCAATCAGGGCGCCGAAAAATACTCGAAACATTTTCTAACTCGCTACAAGTAACAGCACCTTAATCAACTGCCTCGCATAAGGTTCCTTTTGCCAAGTGGCGACTTGTAAATTTCCCGCAACGCTCGACGGCCCGCATGTCGCTTCACGCATCGGTCGAGAGGGGAAAATTGGAAGGCCTCCGCGAAGAAGGCCGCAAGCAGTCCCCCATGTCTGGAAGATAAGGAGCGCACGATGGTGCGACACATATCACTGTCGCCCCCGCGAAGGCGGGGACCCATACCCGCCAATCGAAGTTGTTGCGCGATGGGTCCCCGCCTTCGCGGGGACGACAGCGGAGAATGCGGCGGCGACGCGAATCGGCCCCCGGAATGACGGAGACGAAGGCTGAATAGTTGCTATTCTACCGTCCTCATCACTAAACCAATTGGGAATCCGAAATTGACAGAGCATCAGTTCAGGGGCCGCCGGGAAGATCAGCGGCTCGTCACCGGCCAAGGCCGTTACACCACCGATCATCATCTCAACGGACAGGTCGCGGCGCATTTCCTGCGCGCCGACCGCGCGCACGCCCGGATCGTGCGAATCGACACCGCGCAGGCGCGCAAGAGCAAGGGCGTGCTGGACGTCATCACCGGCGCCGACATCGTCGCGACCGGCTGGAAGACCCCGCCGGTGCTGTCGTTCTTCAAGGGCGTCGGCGGCAGCTCGGTGCGGATCCCGTTCCGTCCGGCCCTGGCGCACGAGCGCGTGCGCTTCGTCGGCGAGCCGGTGGCGGTCGTCATCGCGGAGACCGAGCACCTCGCGCAGGATGCGGCCGAGACCATCGAGATCGAATACGAGGACCTGCCAGTCGTGGTGGATGCGAGCGAGGCGCTGAAGGCGTCGGCGCCCCGCGTGCACGAGGAGATGCCCGACAACCTGAGCTTCGAGTACGAGTACGGCAACAGCGCCGGCGCGGAGCAGGCGTTTGCCAAGGCGGCGCACGTCATCCGCGTCGGCGTCACCGCGCAGCGCATCGCCGGCAACCCGTTGGAGCCGAAGTCCTGTCTGGCGCGCTACGACGCTGCGACGGACATGTACGATCTGTACTGCCCGACCCAGGGCATCTCGGACATCAGGGCCGCGCTCGCTTCGATCACCGGCCTCGACGCGGCCAAGTTCCGCGTCCACTCCAACGACGTCGGCGGCGGCTTCGGCGTGCGCAATGAAATCTACCCGGAGTTCCTCGCGGTTCTGCTGGCGGCGAAGCGCACCGGCAAGGCGGTGCGCTGGACCGGCACGCGCTCGGAGACGATCTCCGGCGATCATCACGCGCGCGGCGCGGACCTCAAGGGCGAGCTGGCGATCGACGACAAGGGCAAGTTCCTCGGCCTGCGCGTCGAGTGGCTGGTCAACATGGGCGCCTATTGCTCGGGCGCCGGCGCGCTGATCAACACCGTCGCGGCGCCCACCAGCTCCGCCACCAGCCTCTACAAGGTGCCGGCGTTCTACGGCCGCCACCGGCTGGTGTTCACCAACACCACGCCGATCACCGCCTACCGCGGCGCCGGCCGCCCCAACGTCGCGTATCTCTGGGAGCGCCTCGTCGAGGCGGCGGCGGCGACGCTCGGTATCGATCCGGTGCGGCTACGCCGGCGCAACATCCTGTCCAAGACCGCGTTCCCGATGAAGACGCTGACCGGCCACACCTATGACAGCGGCGATCCGGCGCGGCTGCTCGACAAGGCGCTTGAGGCCGCCGACTGGGACGGCTTCAAGGCGCGCCGCAAGGCGGCGAAGAAGAGCGGGCAGCTCCGCGGCATCGGGCTTGCGATGTTCCTCGAGCCGTCCGGCGCGGTCGGCAAGGAGCAGATCGAGATCCGCATCGAGCCGGACGGCAAGCTGGCGATGTATTCCAACGCCGGTCCGATGGGGCAGGGGCTCGAGACGGTTCTGCCGGAGGTGGTGTCACGAGTCCTGGGCATGCCCGAGGACCAGATCGAGCTTCGGTTCAACGACAATTCGGCGCTCAAGCTCATGGGCACCGGCTCGTTCGGCTCGCGCTCGCTGATCAGCCACGGCGGCGCACTGATGAACGGCGCCAAGGCGATCGTCGAGAAGGGCAAGGCGCTGGCGGCCGGCGAGCTCGAAGTCTCGCCGAACGACGTGACGTTCGAGAACGGCGTCTACAAGGTGGCCGGCACCGACCTGTCGATCAACATCCGCACCTTGATCGAGAAGAAATGGAACCAGCCGACGCATCCGCTCGACACCAACGTGACGCTCGACACCGCCGCGGCGTTCCCGAGCGGCGCGCACATCGCCGAGGTCGAGATCGATCCCGACACCGGCCATGTGCAGATCGTGAACTACATCGCCGCCGACGACTGCGGCAACGTCATCAACCACGCCATCGTCGAGGGGCAACTACACGGTGGGCTGATGCAGGGCATCGGCCAGGTGCTGGGCGAGCGCATCGCCTACGACCCGGACACCGGGCAGCTCCTGTCCGGCACGTTCATGGATTACTTCATGCCCCGCGCGCATCACCTCACGCCGATCACGCTGATCGACTGCGGAGTGCCGTCGCCGGCCAACCCGCTCGGCGCCAAGGGCGCGGGCGAGGCGGGTGCGACCGGCTCGGTGCCCGCGCTCGCCAACGCGGTGATGGACGCCCTCAAGGCGGCAAACGTGAAGCACCTTGAGATGCCGTACACGCCGGAGCGGGTGTGGAGCGCGATTCAAAAGGGGGCGTGAGTTTACGCGTCCTTGCGCGTCAGCCGTCCCAGCACGCGCGCCAGCCGTTCCGCGAACGCGCGCGGGTCGGCGGGGCGCTCGCCGTCCAGCACCCGCGCTTCGTCGAACAGCAGGTGCGCGGCGTCTTCCTTCAGAGCCTTCTCGTCGTCGCCGAGCTTGGCGAGAGATGCGATCAACGCGTGGCTCGGGTTGATCTCGAGGATCGGCACCACGGCCGCTTTCAGCCGGCCCGCGCCCGCCAATATCTTCTCAAGCTGGCGGTCGATGCCGGTCTCTGGTGCCACCAGGCAGACCGCGCTGTCGGTCAGCCGGTCCGACGCGCGCACGTCCTGCACCGCGCCGCCGAGCGTTGCCTTCACGAAGGCGATGAAGTCCGTGGTGGCGGCGTCCGTCTCCGCCTTCGGCTCGTCCTTGGCATCGCTGCGCGGGATCAATGCCAGGTCCGCCGCGCCCTGGCTGGCCGACTTGAACGGCTTGCCCTCGAACGAAGGCGACATGGTGACCCAGAAATTGTCGATCGGCTCGGCCAGCAGCAGCACCTCGACGCCGCGGGCACGGAAGCCCTCGAGATGCGGCGAGGCTTCCAGCCGGGCGATGTCGTCGCCGGCCAGATAATAGATCGCGGTCTGGTTCTCCTTCAGCGATCCGGCATAGTCTTTCAGGCTGCGCCACGCGCCGCCGGACGTGGTGGTCTTGAATCGCGACAGCGCGAGCAGCGTGTCACGGCGCTCCAAATCCTCGTAAAGCCCTTCCTTCAAGACGCCGCCGAAGTTGTCCCAGATCTTGGTGTAAAGCTCCGGTTCCTTCTCGGCAACGCGCTCCAGCTCGCCGACGACGCGGCTGGCGACGCCCTTCTTGATCGCGGTGAGGATCGGGCTGTCTTGCAGCATCTCGCGCGAGATGTTCAGCGGCAGGTCGGACGAATCGACGATGCCGCGCACGAACCGCAGGTAGCGCGGCAGGATCTCGGTCTCGTCGGTGATGAACACCCGCTTGACGTAGAGCTTGATGCGTCCCTTGCGGTTGGCATCGAACAGATCGAACGGCGGCATGCCCGGGACGAACGCGAGCACCGAGTATTCCTGCCGTCCTTCCGCGCGGTAATGGATGGTGAGCGCCGGCTCGTCGAACTGGCCGGCCACGCTGCGATAGAAGTCGGTGTATTCCTCGGGCTTGACCTCGGAGCGCGACTTGGTCCACAGCGCGGCGCCGTCGGCGACTTCGGCAGGCTCGGCGCCCGGCGTGTCGACGATGGAAATCGGCACTGGGACGTGGCCGGACTGCTCCTTGATGATCCGCTGCAGCTTGAAGCGCTCGGCATAGTCCTTGGCGCTGTCCATCAGGTTCAGCACCACGCGAGTGCCGCGCGCGGGAGCCGCATCCATGGGCACCGGCATGATGGAGAACGTCCCTTTGCCGTCGGACGACCACAGCCACGCATCGTCCGCTCCGGCGCGGCGGGACAGCACATCGACCCGGTCGGCGACCATGAAGGATGAATAGAAGCCGACGCCGAACTGGCCGATCAGCGTTGCGCCGTCGCCGCCTTGCGCGGCTTCGACCCGTTCCACGAACGCCTTGGTGCCGGAGCGGGCGATGGTGCCCAGCGCCTCGACCATTTCGTCGCGGTTCATCCCGATGCCGTTGTCCTCCACCGCGATCTGCTTCTTGTCGGCGTCGATCGCGATGGTGATGCGCAGCTTGGGATCCTCGCCCAGCCAGGACGGGTGGGCGATTGCCTCGTAGCGGAGCTTCTCGCAGGCGTCGGCCGCGTTGGAAATCAGCTCGCGCAGGAAGACGTCCCGGTCGGAATAGACCGAATGCACCATCATGTGCAGCAATTTGGCGACGTCGGCCTCGAAGGCACGGCTTTCGGAATGGCTCACATCGGCGGTGGTCATGGCAGGCAACAATCCCCTTGATTTGGCCGGCCACCAAATGGGAGGACCATGTCCATTGGTCAAGGGCGGCCGGCCTGCAGCAGGTCTTATAGAAAGCGCGGTATGGAATACACAACGTTGGGCAGGACCGGCCTCAAGGTCAGCGTGGCCGGCCTGGGCACCGGCGGTTTCAGCCGGCTGGGCATGAAGGCCGGCAAATCCGAGGATGAATGCGCCAGGCTCGTCCACCAAGCCGTGGACCTCGGCATCAACTTCATCGACACCGCCCCGGCCTACGGCACCGAGGGCGTGGTCGGAAAGGCGCTCAAGTCGATTCCCCGCCAGTCGGTCGTGATCGCCACCAAGGCATTCGTGCATCGCGGCGGCGAGTGGTGGACGCCTGAGAAGGTGGTCGCCAGCCTGGACAACTCGTTGCGCCTGATGGGCGCCGACTCCATCGACGTGTTCAATCTGCACGGCGTGCACGCGCACGAGTACCAGCACGCGATTGAGAAGATCGTCCCCGCGCTGCTGGAGCAGAAGGCCAAGGGCAAGATCGGGCACATCGGCATCACCGAGAACCCGATCGAGGATCACACCAACGAGATGCTCAAGCTCGCCGTGAAGGATGACGTCTGGGAGGTCTTCATGGTTGGCTTCCACATGATGCACCAGGGCGCCCGCCAGAACGTGTTCCCGGTCACCCGGCAAAAGGGCATCGGCACGCTGCTGATGTTCGCGGTGCGCAGCATCTTTGCCGATCCGCCGCGCATCGCGTGGGAGATGAAGGAGCTTGCCGCGAAGGGATTGGTCGACAAGTCGCTCGGCGAAACCGCCGATCCGCTCGGCTTCCTGATTCACGAGGGCGGCGCCGCCAACATCACCGAGGCGGCCTACCGCTACGCGCGCCATGAGCCGGGCGTCGACATCGTGCTGTTCGGCACCGGCGACGCCGGGCACCTGAAAAGCAACGTCGCGTCGCTGCTCAAGCCGCCGCTGCCGGAGGCAGACCGCCACAAGTTGGCAAAGTTGTTTGGCCATCTGACCAGCGGCACCGGGCTCGATGGCCACCAGGCGCCGCTCAAATAGCCGCTTTGCATGAAGGCCGCTTGTCGGTACGCACACCATGATGCACGGTGTGCGCCGCATTCAGGGGTGGGACATGGACCAGGTTCGGGATCGCTTTCAGAATTTGCATGAAATTGTGGCGGCGGCCCGCGCCAAGCTCGACCGCAACGTATGGGACTACCTGATCGGCGGCGCCGAAACCGAGACCACGGTGCGCCGCAACCGGCTGGCGATCGACTCGCTTGCGCTGCGCCCGCGCATCCTGCGCGACGTGAACGGCACCGACACCAGCGGCACATTCCTCGGCCGCACCCTGAAGATGCCGGTGGCGCTGGCGCCGATCGGCAGCATCGAACGGTTCGACAAGCAGGCCTGCGCCGCGGTGGCGGACGCCGCCGGCACCTTCGGCTGCGCCATGTTCCAGAGTTCGGTTGCGAACCCCACGATCGAAGAGACCGGCAAGGTCCAGCCGAACGCGCTCAAGATTTTTCAGCTTTACGTGCGCGGTGATCACGCCTGGGTCGAGAATTTCTTCGACCGCGCGGTCGGCGCCGGTTTCGGTGCGCTCTGCCTCACCGTGGACACGCATCATTACAGCCGCCGTGAGCGAGACATCTCCAAGCGCTATCACGCCGCCTCGGCGCGCGAGCCCGACGCCGCGCGCTACCAAAAAGGGCTCGACTGGAAGCAGTTCGACAAGCTGAAGGCGAAATACAAGCTGCCGCTGATCGTGAAGGGTATCGCCACCGCGGAGGACGCGCATATCGCGGTCGAGCATGGCGTCGACGTCATCTATGTGTCGAACCACGGTGGCCGCCAGCTCGATCACGGGGCGGGCTCGATCGACGTGCTGCCGGAGATCGTCGCGGCGACGGCAGGCCGCGCCGAGATCATCGTCGACGGCGGGTTCTGCCGCGGCACCGACGTGCTGAAGGCGCTGGCGCTCGGTGCTGACGCTGTGGCGGTCGGGCGGCTCTACGGCTTCGGCCTCGCCGCGGCCGGTCGCGACGGCGTGCTGCGCGTGCTCGAATTGCTGCACGACGAGCTGGAGCGCGCGATGGGTCTGTCGGGCGTCAACACGCTCAGCGAGCTCAATCCGTCCTATGTGCGCCCGGCGCCGTCGATCCGGCCGCCGCACGTGCTCAGCGCATTCCCGTACATCGACGGTCCCGACGACTGCTATTGATGAGCGACATGCTCGAAAGCCAGCGTGTCCGAAAGGAGATCCGCGAGGGCCGCACCACCGGGACCAGCCGGGGGCTCGCGCACGGCTTCGTGCAGTGCAATCTCGCGATCCTGCCGAAGCAGTATGCGTTCGACTTCCTGCTCTACTGCCAGCGCAACCAGCGTTCCTGTCCGGTGCTGGAAGTCACCGATCCCGGCACCCCGGAGCCGAAGAAGCTCGCGCCGGGCGCCGACTTGCGCACCGACTGCGCGCGTTACGCGATCTATCGGGACGGCGTGCGCCTCGACGACCGTACCGACATCCGCGAATTGTGGCGCGACGACCTGGTGGCGTTCCTGATCGGCTCCGGCATCACCATCGACGGCCCGCTGGAGCGCGCCGGCGTGCCGACCCACAAGGATCGCTGGGTGCTGCGCACCAGCTTGCCGACCGAGCCGGCCGGCCCGTTCCGCGGCGATCTGATCGTCACCATGCGCTGGCTCACCGCGCAGCAGGCGCTGATCGCTACGCAGGTGACATCGCGCTTCCCCTTCAACCACGGCGCGCCGATCCATATCGGCGATCCGGCGGCGATCGGTGCCGACCTTAAGGCGCCGCTGTTCGGCCCGCCGGTGCCGCCGACACCGAAGGATATCGTGCCAGTGTTCTGGGCCTGCGGCGTCACCCCGCAGAGCGCCGCGGAGAACGCCAGATTGCCACTGTTCATCGCGCACGCGCCGGCGCACTCGTTCATCACCGATATGCCGTCCGAAGCCTTGATGAATCCGTGATGGGGCTGCTACCGGTTGTTCTCCAATTCCGTCATCCTGAGGTGGCCGGCGAAGCCGGCCCTCGAAGGATGAATCGGCCCGGCTGTTGCAACATCGCGGCCGTCCATCCTTCGCGGCTCGCCATAGCGCGTCGAAGACGCGCGTTAACGCGCTTATGGCTCGCACCTCAGGATGACGGATTGGAATTTGGAGATTCTGTCAGTGAATGCCCCCGTGCGTAGCAATGCCAACATCCGCCTGTCCGCCGACGTCGGCGGCACCTTCACCGACGTGGCGGCTTTCGACGAGAAGACCGGCGAGCTGCGGCTCGGCAAGACGCTGACCACGCCGGAGCGGCTGGTCAGCGGCATCGAGAACGGCGTGGGCAAGGCCGGGACGGAATTTGCCGCCGCACGCTTGTTCCTGCACGGCACCACGGTTGCGATCAACACCATCCTGGAAAGGAGCGGCGCGCGCTGTGCGCTGCTCACCACGCAGGGCTTCCGCGACATCTACGAGATCGGCCGTGTCAACCGGCCGGAGGCGTATAACCTTGGTTTCCGCAAGCACACGCCTCTGATCGGCCGCGACATGCGCTTCGAGATCACGGAGCGGATCGACGCGCAGGGCTCCGTGCTGATCCAGCTTGATGAGGAACAAGTCCAAGCGGTGGTTGCGCAGGCGGTGGCGCAGGGCGCCGAGGCGATCGCGATCCTGTTTCTGCATTCGTACCGCAACCCGGTCCACGAGCAGCGCGTCAAGGCGATCGTCGAGAAGGAATTTCCCGATCTGTTCGTCACTGCGTCGCACGAGCTCAGCCAGGAGTATCGCGAGTACGAGCGAACCTCGACCGCGGCGGCCAATGCCTACATCGGCCCGCGCGTGCGCACCTATCTCACCGAGATGGAGGAGCATCTCGACACCGCGGGCTTCGGCGGCAATTTCCTGATCGTACAATCGACCGGCGGACTGTTCGACGTCGAGGACGGCCGGCGCTCCTGCATCCGCATGCTGGAGTCGGGCCCGGCAGCCGGCGTGATCGGCACCAAGGCGCTGTGCGACTCGATCGGCATGAAGAACGCGATCGCCTTCGATATGGGCGGCACCACCGCCAAGGCCGGAGTCATTTATCAGGGCGACGTGCTGATGACCGGCGGCGCGCTGATCGGCGGCTACGCGACCGGCCTGCCGATCCAGATGCCGATGATCGACATTCAGGAGGTCGGCACCGGCGGCGGCTCGATTGCACGCCTTGAGCTTGGCAATGCCTTGCGGGTGGGACCAGAGAGCGCCGGCGCCGCGCCCGGTCCGGTCTGCTATGGGCTCGGCGGCACCGAGCCGACCATCACCGACGCCAACCTGGTGCTGGGCCGATTGGGCGTCGACCGCTTCCTCGGCGGCGAGATGCGGCTCGACATCGAAGCGGCAAAGAAGGCGCTCAACGACAAGATCGCCAAGCCGCTCGGCCTCGATCCTGTCGAGGCGGCTGAGGGGATTCTCCGCATCGCCACCACCAAGATGGCGCATGTGGTGCGCTGGGTGACGACCGAGCGCGGCCTCGATGCCGCCGAATTTACGCTGGTGGCCTACGGCGGGGCCGGGCCGCTGCATGCCTCGGCGGTGGCGCGCGAGCTCGGCATCGCCAAGGTGGTGATCCCGCGCGCGCCAGGGCATTTCTCGGCCTACGGCATGCTGGTTGCCGATTTGCGCCGCGATTTCGTCAACACCTGGTTCACAACGCTCGCCGACGCGCCGTTCCCCCGGATGGAGGAAATCTTCGCCGACATGGAGAAGCATGGCCGCGAGACCGTGACGCGCGGGCAATCGCTTGAAGGCACCAGCGCCACGCGCGGCGCCGACATGCGCTACGTGCTCCAAGAGCACGCGGTGACCGTCGATCTGCCGGTCGAGCTGTTCAAGAACCAGGATCGCGACGGCATCAAGAGCCGCTTCGACGCGGTGCACCAGAGCCGCTACGGATTCTCCGTGCCGACCGAAAAAGCCGAGATCGTGAGCCTGCGCGGCGCCATTGTCGGCGAGATGAAAAAGCCGGCGTTCGAGCCGATCGTTAAGGGCGCGGCGAAACCCGAGGCTGGCGCTGGGCGCGGCTCGCGCCCCGTCTATTTCGCCTCGGCCGGCTTCGTCGATACGCCGACGTTCGATCGCGCGGCGCTCAAGGCCGGCAACCGGATCGAAGGCCCGGCGCTGATCGAGGAGCACGCCTCCACCACGGTGGTGCATCCCGGCGACATGCTTGAGGTCGACGCGTTCGGCGGCCTCATCATCGAAGTGCGCAGGAGCTGACAATGGACGCGCCCGTGCAATCCCCATCCAAATCCGGCGTTCGCATCGACCCGGTGGTGACCGAGATCGTGCGCAACGGTCTCGTCGCCATCACCGAGGAGATGAAGATCGTTCTGACCCGCACCGCTTACAATATGATCATCTACGAGGCGCTCGACTTCACCGTCGGCGTGTTCGACGCCAAAGGCAACACGGTGTCGATCGGTCTCGGCCTGCCGATGTTCATCCGCGGCATGAGCGAGACGGTGAAGGCCAAGCTCAAGCATTTCGGCGCGGACACTCTCGAGCCCGGCGACATCCTGCTCACCAACGACGCCTACACCACGGGCTCGCACCTCAACCATATGACCTTCACGGTGCCGGTGTTCCACGAGGGTGATCTGATCGGCTTCTCGTGCTGCATGGCGCACTGGCCGGACGTCGGCGGCACGCTGCAGGAGGGCACGACCGACATCTACTCCGAAGGCCTGCAGATGCCGATCGTGAAGATCTACCGCAAGGGCGTGCCGAACGAAGAGCTGATCTCGATCATCAAGACCAACGTGCGGCTGCCGGATCGCGCGATGGGCGACTTCCGGGCCCAGGTCGCGGCGGTGAAGACCGGCGAGCGGCGCTTCCTTGACATGGTCCGCAAATACGGCCGCGGCGCCGTGCTCGGCGGCATCGAGGCGATCATGGACCAGAGCGAAGCCCTGGCGCGCGCCCGCATGCGGGACATTCCCGACGGCGTCTATGAAGCGGAATCCTTCATGGACGACGATGGCGTCAACGTCGGTCAGCGCGTGCCGATCCGCGTCAAGGTCACGGTCGCGGGCGACCGCATGACGGTCGACCTTTCCGAGGTGTCGGCGCAGGTGCAAGGCTTCTACAACTCCGGCATCACCGCCGGCCGCTCGTGCTGCCAGGTGGCATTCAAATGCCTGACCTCGCCGCTCGACCTGCCGATCAACGACGGCGCGTTTCGCGCGCTCGACATCGTGCTGCCGCCCGGCCGCGTCATCAGCGCGACCAAGCCCGCCGCGATGCGGATGTGGATGACCTATCCGATGACGGTGATCGACACGATCTTCAAGGCGCTTGCTCCGGCGCTGCCGGACCAGGTGATCGCCGGCCATCACGCCGACCTGGTGCTCGGCCGCGTCCACGGCCGCCGTCCGAAGGACAACGGCTTCTACCTCTATCCCGGCGGGCTGATCGGCGGCGGATGGGGCGCGCGATACGACCACGACGGCATGAATGCCACCATCGCGATGAACGATGGCGACACCCACAACGGCCCGTCGGAGCAGGTCGAGGCGAAGTATCCGCTGCTGATCGAGCGCTATTGCCTGCGGCCGGATTCCGGCGGCGCGGGACGATACCGCGGCGGCCTCGGCACCGAGCAGGTGGTGCAGGCGCTGCATCCGATCGGATTCTCGTCGCAGATGGACCGCGTGAAGTGCAAGCCGTGGGGCCTGTTCGGCGGCATGTCGGGGTTCGGCAACGGAGTCGCGCTGCACCGTTTCGGCAAGACCGACGAGACGCTTTTTCCCAACGGCAAGGCGCTCAATCAAACCTTGCAGGCGGGTGACGCCTACATCCTCCGTTCGGGCGGCGGTGGCGGCTACGGCTCACCGCTGGAGCGCGATCTTGAAGCGCTGGAGCGCGACGTGCGCTCGGGCTACGTCACTCAGAAGTCTGCGGAGGAGAACTACGGCGCGGTGTTCAAGGGCGATACCCTGGAGATCGACGCCGCGGCCACCAAGGCGAAGCGCAATGCGATGCGTGCCAAGGGACTGCCCTACGACAACCCGATTGCGGAGACGCTGATCCCGTTTGCCGCGGCGCCGGCGCCCGAGCGCAACCCGGAGCACGAGAAGCTGACGCCGGACGAGCGCGTGGCGTTTGCGATGCAATGCAGGTGCTGCACGTAGAACCGGGGCCTGGCAGGCCAGGACCTGCATTGCGCTTTGTGAAGAAAACGCACTACGCTGCCCGGCGGGGGGTGTGCAAATGGAGTCGCGGGAGCGCGCCGCTTTGTACCGGCAGCGGGCGGCGGAATTCGAGCAGAAGGCGTCCACCGCTCGCACCGAACAGATGCAGCGGGCGCGGCTGATTCTCGCCCGAGACTGGAAGATGATGGCACTGGACCTCGAGCTTAAGTTTCTCGACGCGCCGGAAGCCAAGCTCAGCCGGACGAATTTTCCTGAAGAATCGCTGGAAGAAGCTCTGGCGCGGCTTGCGACCGCGAGCGTCGCCTCCCAGGCGTCCTAGAGCATGCCGAAAAGTGGCAATCGGTTTTCGGAAAAAGTTCACGCTCAAACCAAGAAAGCAGCGGCTTTAGCGGCTACTGCTTCTCGATATTCAACTCCTGCTCCAGTGCGCGCCACCTGTCCTGCTCGCGGCGGATGAAGTCGCCGGTCGACTCCGGCGTGCCGGCGCCGCTGGTGCCGAGCCCGAAGCCGGCCAGCCGCTTTTTGATGTCCTCGCCTTTGAGGAATTCGCCGATCGCCGCGTTCAGCCGCTTCACTGCGTCGGGCGGCGTGCCGGTGGGCGCCACGACGACGAACCAGCCGTCCATGGTCACGCCAGGCACCGTTTCATTGATGGTCGGCAGGTCGGGCAGCGCCGCAAATCGCTTGGTGGCGGTCAGCGCCAGGCGGCGGATCTTGCCGGCCTCCACCATCGCGTTGGCCGCGGCCATCGATGAGATCAGCACCGGGACGGTGCCGCTCGCCACGTCCTGCGCCATCTGCGCGGCGGACTTGTACGGCACCTCGACCATCCCGAGGTTGGCGCGCTTGTTGAGGAGCCGCGCGGCAAACGGCGCTGCGCCCGCCGTCACGTCCACCGCGTAGGACAGCTTGTCGGGATTGGCCTTGGCGTATGCGATCAGCTCGGCGACGCTTTTCACCGGCACGTCGGCGTTGACCGACAGCATCTGCGGGCCGAAGTCCACCACCATCGCGACGGGCGTAAAGTCCTTGGCCGGATCGTACGGCAACGTCTTGAACGTCACCGGATTGGTGGCGAGGCCGGATGTGTTGGTGAAGAGAAACGTGTAGCCGTCCGGCGTGGCGCGCGCGACGTTCTGGTGTGCGATGATGCCGGAGGCGCCCGGCAGGTTCTCCACCACAAGCTGCTGGCCGAGCGCGCGCGAAACGCTCTCGCTCATCATGCGCGCCATCACGTCGGTGGCGGCGCCGGGGCCGGTCGGCACGATCAGCTTGACCGGCCGGCTCGGCCAAGCCTGTGCCTGCGCGGGAGCCTGTGCCTGCGCGGAAGTCTGTGCCTGCGCGGCGCTCGCGGCGATTAGCAGCAGCGCGCTGAGGAGAAAGCGGAGCGGGCGCATTATTCCCCCATCTGGAGAGCGAGCTCGCGCACCGCGCGGCCGAACGTGCCGGTTTCCTTCTTGAGAAAGGCCCGCACGTCCTGGTTCCCGCTCGGCTCGACGCCCTGCTTGGCGAGCGCCTCGCGTGTCTTGGGATCGGCGAGGGCGGCCAGCGTTTCCCGGCGGATCAGCTCGACGATCTCCTTTGGCGTGCCTTTCGGCGCCAGCATCACGGTCCAGCTCGCCAGATCGAACTCCGGCACGCCGGCCTCCTTGAAGGTCATGATGTTGGGCAGCGCCGAGGAGCGCGTGTCGCCGGTCACCGCGATCGCCTTGACCGAGCCTGAGTCGATCGCGGCCTTTCCGGCGGCGACGCCTCCGTAGAACATGTCGATATGGCCGCCGACCACGTCGTTGATCCCTTGCGCGCCGCCACGGTACGGGACGTGCTGGACGTTGAGGCCGCGCAGCCGGTTCATCCACGCGCCCATGACGTGCGGCGGGCTGCCGTAGCCGCCGCCGAACGTGAACTTGCCCGGGTTGGCGCGCACCTCGGCGATGAAGTCCTGCAGCGTATTGGCCTTGACGTTCTTCGACACCATCAGCACCACCGGAACCAGGCCGGTGATCGCGATCGGCTCGAAGTCGTCCGCCACCGAATATTTGTGGGTCTTCGAGATCTGCGGCACCACCACGGCCTCGGCGGTGTAGCTGTTCAGAAGCGTGTAGCCGTCTGGACTGGCGCGCATCGCCGTGGTGAGGCCGAGCGTGCCGCTGGCGCCCGGCCGGTTGAGCACCACGACGGTCTGGCCGAGCCGCTCTTGCAGCTTCTGCGCGACGATCCGCCCGACGATGTCGGTCGAGCCGCCGGGCCCGTAGGGCACGATGATTTCGATGTTTCGGTTGGGGTAGGGGGATTGGGCGAGCGCGTGTGGCGACAATATCGTGAAGCCCACTACGACGCAGGCGAGCCGGCGCGTAAGCGCGACCATTGGGCACCTCCCTTTCCACCGTCATGCGCGGGCTTGTCCCGCGCATCCCGCTTATGCGGGCACAGTGCGTCCCTGATCGGGATGGCCGGGACAAGCCCGGCCATGACGAACCCAGCTCTTACAGCTTCGTCACCCTCACGTGCAGGATGGCCGCGCGTCCGCCGCGCACCTCTTTCACTGCGCGCGCGAGCGCGGCCGGCACGTCATCCGGGTCGGTGACCTTCTCGCCATACGCGCCGAACGCCTCGCCGATCTTGGCGAATTCGGCGTTGGGCATCAGGTTGGCCTGGAACTGGTTCGAGCCCTTCGCCTCGCCCTGCGGGAACACGCGCAGCGTCGATTCCTTCACGGCCGACCAGCCGGTGTTGTCGAGCAGGAGCACCAGGATCGGCAGCTTGTACTGCTGCGCGACCGAGAACACCGAGGCGGGGCCGCCGAAATAGAAGCCACCGTCGCCGACCACCTGCACCACCATCTTGTCTTTCTCGGCGAGCTTGACGCCAAGCGCCATGCCGCCCGACCAGCCGAGCCCGCCGCCGCCTGAGCGAACGATGGTGTTGGGCTTCGGCCGCTTGAGCTGCAACAGGCAGGCGCCGGCGTTGCGGACGCCCTCGTTGAGCACCACGTCGTCCTCCTTGAGAAGCTTGTTGAGCTCGGCAAAGAGATAATGCGGCTCGATCTCGCCGGCCTTGCCCTTGTTGGCGGCAAGCTTGTTGGCCTGCTCGCGCCAGGCGTTGCGCTCGGCGCTCAAGGCCTCGACGCGCTTTTGCGCGGCATCGCGGAACTTCGGGTTCGCCTTCGTCTTCAACTCGTCGAGCAGTTGCTCCAGGATGCGGCCGGAGTCGCCCTGCATGCGGATGTTGCCCGGGAAGGTCCACATCGGCGATGCGGACTTGAGCGTGTCGATGTCGATGTGGGCCCAGTACGAGCCGCCCTTGTGCGACACGTCGGCCGGAAACCACGGCACGTCGACGTCGACCAGAATGCCGACGTCCGCCTTCGGCAGGTGCTTGTTCGGCGAATAGCCGAGGAAGCAGGGGAACTCGTGCGAGATGTTGAAGGTCTGGTTGCCCTCGAACACCGCGATGCCGGCGAACTGCGCGATCTCCTCGATCAGCTTCGCCGCCTTGGCGTTGCGGCCGGCGTAGCCGCAGATCAGGATCGGATGCTCGGCGGCGATCAGCCGGTCGGCGAGCTGCGCGATCGTCGCCGGATCGGCGCCGCCGGACTGCGGCTGCGCGAACTGCTCGGCCGGATAGCTGCGGATCTGGTCGGCGGCCCACTGCTGCGTCAACGTCTCACGCTGCGCCATGAAATAGACCGGGCCCTGCGGATGATTTTCCATGATGGTGTGGGCGCGGCGCAGCGCCTCCTTCACCACCACGCCCGACGGCAGCGTCCACTCCCACTTCATGTAGGGCCGCACCAGCGCGCCCTGGTCGATCGGCTCCTGGACGAAATGCACATAGGTGTCGCGCGAGCCGACCAGCTCGTTGCTTGACGTGTACGGCGCCTTGCCGGACATCAGCAGCACCGGCAGCCGCGACCGGAACATGTTGTGCATCGCGTTTGCGGTGTTGGCGGTGCCGACGTCGACGTGCACCAGCACGGCCTGGCCGCGCCCTGTCGCCATCGCATAGCCCATCGCCATGTGCGCGGCGGTGTTCTCGTGCGGGCAGAGCATGACGTTCGGCACCTTCTCGCCGCGCTTCTCGCGGTCCGCCATCGCCTCGATGACCGGCGCGTGATCGGTGCCGAAGTTGCAGAACAGATGCTCGATGCCGAGCTCGTTGAGGCCCTCGATGAAGTAATAGGCGGTCGAATGCTCGGGGGCGTTGGAGGTCTGGCGCGCGGCGGCTTGGGACATGGAACTCTACTTTCTCTTTGGGCGTTTCCTGGGTGCACTGTGCCTGTTTCATCAGGCCGGGTTCAAGCCTGTCCGTTGTCGTCCCCGCGAAGGCGGGCTTTACTTTATCGATCCACCTTGGCCGCTGGTTCGAGCGCCGGGCGGCCTGAATGTGGACGCCCGCAATGGAAGCCAGCCCACCCAAGATTACGACAAAATTCTGCCGATCAACGCTAGCAAAACAAAAACCGCCGCGCTGTATGCGAGGTACAGCACCGACAAGCAGAACGAGCGCAGCATTGACGATCAGTTTGCGTCTTGCAAACGGCTATACGCGGACCGCAATGGCTGCAAGATCGTCCAGACGTTCAGCGACGCGGCCAAGACCAGCGCCACGATGTTCAACCGCGACGGGCTGATCAAAATGATGCAGGCAGCCGAGCGGCGCGAGTTCGACGTGATCCTGGCCGAAGGGGTGGACCGCATTGCGGGCAACTCGGCGGATATGCACAGCATCTATGACCGGCTCGAATTTTGTGGCGTTGAGCTTCACACGGTCGCCGACGGCCGCGTCAACGATATGCACATT
>JBEVIJ010000110.1:0-8506 GCA_040510745.1 Xanthobacteraceae bacterium | reverse complement strand
ATCTGGACCGTGCAGCCGTCGCTGCCGCTGATGCGCACTCGCACCAGACGGTAGCCAAGGCTCGCGAGCACCGGTTCGGCGAGCGCGGCGACCCGGGCGCTCAGACCCGGCTCGACGATCAAGCGCGGATCGGGGTCCGGCTGCATTTGCATTTGGACGGCATCGCTCATCAGGTTAGTTAGTTCGTGTAACCTTCTGTTCTAACTTATGTTTTTGCCCGGGTCGTGTCAGGTAAAAAAAAAAAACGGGTCCCGGGGGGCCCACACTCAAAAACCAACAGACATATGAGGATCCAATCAGACGGTCTGTTTGGATGCGCGGAATATAGCGATTTGCAGGCTCGGTGCAAGACCGCGCGGGCCGGATCCTTTTGTCGGGCAGAGCCTTTTCGGACCAGCCCTTGCCCGCCAAAGCGCGAGCAAAAATGAAAAAATTCGCGAAAAACGCTTCGCGCCGGCGGGAATCCGGTTTCCATTTCTGGGTCGGCCCTATGGCTAACGGTTCGTTCACCTGGGCCACCTAACTTGTTCCCATCGCCCGGTGCGCCGCGGCCGATGGGATTTTGTATGTCTGCGTCAGCGTCGCTTATTCCCGAGCTCGAAGACGTCATCCAACACGGCTCATACGCCAGGCGCGCCGAGACGGTGCGGCGCATCGCAAATCTTTACATCGATGGCGCGCCATCGTTCAACGAAGACCATATCGGCCTGTTCGACGACGTGCTGTGCCGCCTCGTCACCGAAATCGAAACCAAGGCGCGGGCCGAAATGTCCCGCATGCTATCGCCGGTCGCCAACGCGCCCGGCGAGCTGATGCGGCAACTTGCCAACGACGACGACATCGCGGTGGCCGGCCCGGTGATCGCGCGGTCGCTGCGTCTCGCCGAAACCGATCTCGTCAACATCGCCCAGACCAAGGGTCAAGCGCACCTGTTCGCCATTTCGGGACGCGACAGCATCGGCGAAGCGGTCACCGACGTGCTGGTGCGGCGCGGCGATCCGGAGGTGGTTCGCAACGTTGCCGACAACAAGTCGGCCAAGCTGTCCGACCACGGCTTCACCGCGCTGGTCAAACGCGCGGAAGAGGATGGCGTGCTGGCCGAGAAGGTCGGCATGCGTCCCGACATTCCGCCGCGCTTGTTCCGCGAGCTTCTGGTGCGCGCGACCGGTGGTGCAGCAGCGGCTGCTCGCTGCCGCGAAGCCGGAAACCCAGGTCGAAGTGCAGCGCGTGCTCGACAAGGTTTCGCGCGAATTTCAGCCGCCCACCCGCGATTACACCGAAGCGCGGCACATGGTGCTCGCCATGCACCAGGACGGAAAACTCGCCGAGGCGGAGCTCGCTAACTTCGCCAAGGACAAGAAGTTCGAGGAGACGGTGGCCGCGCTATCGGTGCTGTGCAACGTGCCGATCGATGCGGCCGACCGGCTGGTGAGCGGCGAGCGTCCGGATCCGATCCTGATTCTCTGCAAGGCGTCTGGCTTCGGCTGGACCACCGCGCGCGCGATCATCGCGTCGCGTCCGGGCGGCAAGAGCGCTTCCAGTCTGGTGCTCGACGCGGCCTATTCGAACTTCGAGAAGCTCGCGCCCGCGACCGCGCAACGCGTCGTGCGGTTCTGGCAGGTCCGCGATCCCAGCACGGCCGCCTGACGTTTCGACCTACGCACGTTTGAAAATCAGATAGCAGGGCACGCGGCCCTGGCGCCTGGCTTTGGCCTCGTAGCGCGTGCTGGTGAAGCCGGGCCACGGCCGGCGCCAATCGTCGGCTCGCTCGGCGGTCCATGTGAAATGCGGCGAGCGCATCACCCGCGCGAGTGTCCAGCCCACATAGTCCGGGATGTCGCTGGCGAAGCGGAACTCGCCTTGCGCACGCACGATCCGCGCGATCGCAGCGATGCTTTGGTCCTGCACGAAGCGGCGTTTCCAGTGCCGCCGCTTCGGCCACGGATCGGGATACATGAGATCGAAGCGCGCCAGCGATCCGGACGGCAGCCAGGCCAGCACCTCGGTCGCATCGCCGTGATGCAGCCGGATATTCTGGAGCTTGCGCTCGTCGATCGATGCGAGCGCCTTGGCCATCCCGTTGACGAACGGCTCGATGCCGATGAAGCCGGTGCGCGGATTGCGTTCCGCCTCCGCCATCAGGTGCTCGCCGCCACCGAAGCCGCTTTCAAGCCGTACATCGTCCGCATTGTCGAACAGCGTTCGCAAATCCGGCGGCGCGGGCTTCGACAGATCGAGCGCCAGCTTCGGCAGCAGCGTGTCGAACAATGCGGCTTGGCGTGGCCGCAAAGCATGGCCTTTGCGCCGGCCGAAGAAGGCGCCAGTTCGATGTGTGATGGTTTCGCGGTCAACCATGGCTGTCATCGTCCGCGAAAGCGGATGATCCAGTAATCACCGGAAGTACTGGATGCCCCGCTTTCGCGGGGCATGACAAGTGCGGTTGTGGCTCGGCGGTCTTACTTGAACGCGCTCTTCAACTGGCCGACCAGGTCGGTCCTCTCCCAGGAGAAGCCACCGTCCTTGTCCGGCGCCCGGCCGAAATGACCGTAGGCGGCGGTGCGGCGGTAGATCGGCCGGTTGAGCTTAAGTGAACGGCGGATGTTGGTCGGGGTGAGCCGGAAAATCTCCGGCAGCACCTTGGCGAGCTTGCGCTCGTCAATCTTGCTGGTGCCGTGCGTATCGACCAGCACCGACATCGGATCGGCGACGCCGATCGCGTAGGCGATCTGGATCGTGCATTGGCTGGCGAGACCGGCGGCCACCACGTTCTTGGCGAGATAGCGCGCGGCATAAGCGGCCGAGCGGTCGACCTTGGTCGGATCCTTGCCGGAGAACGCGCCGCCGCCGTGCGGCGCGTAGCCGCCGTAGGTATCGACGATGATCTTGCGGCCGGTCAGGCCGCAGTCGCCGTCCGGTCCGCCGACCACGAAGTTGCCGGTGGGGTTGACCAGGAAGTCGGAGTCCTTCTTCGGCATCCAGCCCTTCGGCAGCGCCGAGGCGACCGCGTCACCGATCAGGTCCTTGACCATGCCCGGTGTGTATTTCTTGCCGTTGCGGGATTTCTCATTGTGCTGGGTCGAGACGACGACCTTGGTGCAGCCGACCGGCTTGTTGTTGACGTATTGCACCGTGACCTGGCTCTTGGCGTCGGGCTGCAGGTCGAAGATCGCGCCCGAGCGGCGCTTGTCCGAGAGAACCTTCAGGATCTTGTGTGCGAAGTAGATCGGCGCGGGCATGTACGAGCCCTTCTCGTACACCTCGCTTTCGGTGCAGGCGTAGCCGAACATCATGCCCTGGTCGCCGGCGCCTTCCTCTTCGCCGCCCTTCTTCTTCTTGGCATTGACGCCCATCGCGATGTCGGGCGACTGGCCGTGCAGCAGCACCTCGACGTCGGCACCGTGATAGGAGAAGCCGTTCTGGTCGTAGCCGATGTCCTTGACCACGCCGCGTGCGATCTCGGTGATCAGCTCGCGGTCGACCACCGAAACGCCGCTGATCGTCTTGAAGAGCTGGCCGCGGCCTTCGCCGGCCACCACGATCTTGTTGGTGGTGCAGAGCGTCTCGCAGCCGAGCCGCGTGTTGATCTGGCTGTCGTCGGCAATGCCGAGCTTGATGTCCTTCTCGATGAAGGCGTCGAGAATGGCGTCGGAAATCTGGTCGCTAACCTTGTCGGGATGACCCTCGGAGACGGATTCACTGGTGAACAAAAAGTTGGCGCGAGACACCGTTACACACTCCTGGAAAGGCGGGGCTGTGGCCGCGCCGGACGATCGTCAGGGGGTGTTTTTGCAGTGTCGCGTCGCGCGGTCAAGGTGTGGGCGACCGTGGGCAAACGCTCCGGTCGCAACGCCCGCCGTGCCGGCTACTTGTCGTGATCGACCACCATCTGCTCCACCAGGTCGACGATGCGGCGACGCAGCTTGGGATCCTTGATCCGCATGAAAGCCTTGGTCAATGCGAGGCCATCGGAGGTCGCCAGAAAATCGGAGACGTAGGCGGGCGACGGCGCTTCGGACATTCCGTTGACCGGCTGCCCCGGCGCATTCGGCGCGCCTTCAAAAAAGAAGGCGACCGGCACCTGCAGAATGTTCGAGATCTGCTGCAGGCGGCTCGCGCCGATGCGGTTCGCACCCTTCTCGTACTTCTGCACTTGCTGGAAGGTCAGTCCGAGCGCGTCGCCAAGCTTTTCCTGACTCATGCTCAGCATCATCCGGCGCATCCTTACCCGCGCCCCGACGTGTTTGTCCGTCGGATTAGGGGCCTTCTTAGCAATCATGATGGTCCTCAATTTGATGCCTGCTAATGCTCACACTTCATTCCCGTGTGCAATCCGTGATTTGCAAGCTTTCGTTGCCGACCCTCGCCTTCGTCAAAGTTTCGGTCAAACTCCGCTCGGATTTAGTTCAAATTGCGGTCGGTTATTCCGCATAACCAGCCAAAAGCCGCGCTCGTCACAATGTTTTCAATTGCGACGAATTTTTGCGGCATGACGAGGCTGCACCGCTCCCATGTCGCGCTGGTGCAAATAGCCGTGAACCGACATGCGGAGCAATTCTTAGAATTCTAAGTATGCCGCATCCGGCGGCGTATAACGATGACGAAAGTTGCGCCGAGCAACAACCCTGCCGCTCCATCGCCCGCGCGAACGTAAATGGTGCGGCCGATGGGCCGCGGCAGGGCCGAGTCCAGCACGCCTTCGGTGCCAAGCGGCAGCGACTTGACGATGCGTCCCAGCGGATCGATGACGGCGGACACGCCGGTGTTGGCGGCGCGCACCACGGGCAAGCCTTCCTCGATGGCGCGCACCCGCGCTTGTTGCAGATGCTGATACGGCCCGCTGCTGATGCCGAACCAGCCGTCGTTGGTGACATTGATCAGCCAGCCCGGCCGTTCGCCGCGCGGCACAGCTTCACCGGGAAAAATGATCTCGTAGCAGATCAGCGGCAGGAAGCGCGGCGCACGCGGCACTTCGAGCGCGCGGCGTCTGGCGCCCGGAATGAATCCGCCTTGCACCTTGGTGATCTGCTGCAGGCCGAGCCGCTCAAGAAAATCCTGGAACGGCAGATATTCGCCGAACGGCACCAGGTGCACCTTGTCGTAGACGGAAAGCACCGAGCCGTCGTGGTCGATCACGTAGATCGAGTTGTAGGCGTGCGACATCGACGCGCCGGCCTTCGGCTCGGGCGCGCGCACCGCACCAGTGATCAGCACCGTGCCCGGCGGCAACAGCTCGGCGATCTGCGAAAGCGCTTCGGCCTCGCGCATCAGGAAAAATGGGAAGGCCGATTCCGGCCAGATCAAATGCGTGACGTCGCGCACGCCGGTCGACTGCGGTCCGGTCGAGCGATCGGACAGCGCGATGTAGCGCTTCATTACCTCGTGGCGGGCGGCGTAGTTGAACTTCTCGTCCTGCTGCAGGTTGGGCTGCATGACCCGCAGCCGAACATCGCTAACGAGCTGCGTCGGCGTCCGCGCCATGCGCCATGCGCCATAGCCGGCGAGCCCAAACAGCAGCACGGCGCCCGCGAGAAGCGGCAGCCAGGGACGGCGCGTGTCGGCGCGGTCGTCGGCGAACAGCGCGGGTGTCGCGAACACCGCAACCGCAATGAACGTGAGGCCCCAGATTCCGATCAGTGCGGCGGTCTGCGCCAGCACCAGCGGACCGGTCAACGCGTAGCCGTAGGTGTTCCAGGGGAATCCGGTGAACAGGTGCCCGCGCAGCCATTCGGCGACCGTGAGCGCGATCGCAAGCGAAAGCACACGCACCGGCCCGCGCGTCCAGATCGCGCGGGCGAAGGCCAGGCCGAATCCGGTGAACAATGCGAGGCCGGCGGGAACCGCCGTCACCGCAAACGGCAGCATCCAGCCGAACGTCTTGGCGTCGACCAGGAAGGCATGTCCCATCCAATAGAGCCCGGCAAAGAAATAGCCGAACCCGAACCACCATCCGGCCACGAACGCGCTCGACAATCCGCCAAGCCGTCCGGCCGCCGCGCCATCGACCAGCCAGACCAGCACCGGGAAGGTGAAGAACAGGACCGGCCAGAGGTCGGTCGGCGAGAGTGCGAGGACGGAGATCGCGCCGGCGGTGAATGCGATCAGGGCGCGGCGCCAGCCCCATGCCAGAACGACCCGATGCGCGAGGCGAACGATCGGCTGTGCCGTGGTGCTGGTTGCGGCAATTGTCACGGGCGGGTCGGAAGCTTCGGTGTTTCCTGTGACGCCCGAGACTGATTTTGGGACTGATCCTGACCGGCCATTGCCGTCTCATTCGCCGCGCCGGCGGCAATGGCGGGACTGTTGACGTCCGGTCCGCTGTAGCGGCGCCGTCCGTCGCGGTCGTGCTCGATCTTGCGGTCGGTGCGGCGGTGGATGCGCACGCGCTTGATGCGCCGCGGATCGGAATCCAGCACCTCGATCTCAAATCCGGTGGGCCCGCTCACCAGCTCGCCGCGCAGCGGCAGGCGGCCGCCCTGCGCCATCATGTAGCCGCCCAGCGTATCGACCTCATTCGCTGCTTCGCCGACGTCGAACGCCGGGCCGATCGCCATGGTGACGTCCTCGAGGCTGGCGCGCGCGTCCGCGATGTATGAACCGTCGGGCTGGCGCAGCACCGATGGCTTGGCGTCTTCGTCGTGCTCGTCGGAAATCTCGCCGACGATCTCCTCGACGATGTCCTCCATCGAAACGATACCGTCGGTGCCGCCGTATTCGTCCACCACCAGCGCGAGCTGGATGTGGGTGGTCTGCATCTTGGTGAGCAGGTCGAGCGCGGGCATCGAGGGCGGGGCGAACAGGATGGTCCGCACGATTCCCGTCGCGGAGAGCGGCATCGCCAGATCGACCGCCTTGAGGTTAAGGCCCGAGGCCAGCGGCTTCTTCCGCTTGGCGTTTTTGTCCGCGTCGACTGCGGCCCGCGTCGCCATGAACGCGATCAGATCGCGGATATGCACCATGCCGATCGGGTCGTCGAGCGTGTCGTTGAAAACAACGAGCCGCGAGTGCGCGGCGATCTGGAACACCTTGATGAGTTCGCCGAGCGATATGTCCTGCTGCACCGCAACGATGTCGGCGCGCGGGATCATCACGTCTTCGGTCCGGCGCTCGCGCAGCGCCAGGATGTTCATCAGCATGGTGCGCTCGGCCGGCGACACGCCGGTTTCGCCCGGCACCGCGGCCTCCAGCACGACTTCGAGGTCGGCGCGGGTCGTGCCCGACCGCCAGCCGAACAGCGCGCGCGCGAGGCGCGCGAAGATGCCTTCGCGCTCGGCCTCGCTCTCCGCGGACGGCACCACCATCGGCAGATTGGCTTTGTCGCCGGATGCGCTGTCAGGCATGCCGCACCTCAACGCTTTGCGGGGCGCGCGGCATAAGGATCTGGCACGCCGAGTCCGGCGAGGATTTCGACTTCCAGCGACTCCATCCGTCTCGCGTCGCGATCATTCTCGTGGTCGTAGCCGGCCAGATGGAGGAAACCATGCACGGCAAGATGCGCGAGATGGTCTTTAAGCGGCTTGCGCTCCGACTTGGCTTCGCGCGTGGTGGTCTCATAGGCGATGACGATGTCGCCGAGCGATCCCGCGGGCGCATGCTTGCGCCTGCGCGGCGGCGCAGCCGGAAACGACAGCACGTTGGTCGGCTTGTCCTGGCCGCGCCAGTCGCGATTGAGCGCATGGATCGCCGAATCATTGGTGAGCACGATAGCAAGCTCTGCGCGTGGCGTTGAGGCCGCAATCGCGGCACTCCGTATGGCTTTTCGCACGATGGCGCTGGCCCGCGGCTCGGCCTTCCACTTCGGCGACTGGATCAGGACGTCGATCTGCAAGCCTTTCTTCCTCCCCCGCTTGCGGGGGAGGGCCGGGGAAGGGGCGCGGCTCATTCCGCCTCGCGCTTGCGCGCGGTCGCCTTGTCTGCAGCCGCCTTGTCATAGGCCGCGACGATGCGCGAGACCAGTTCGTGGCGAACCACGTCCTCGGCGCTGAATGTCGCGTGACCGATGCCCTCGACCCCGGACAAGAGCCGCACCGCTTCGGCGAGTCCGGAAGCCTGCCCGGACGGCAGATCGACCTGGCTCGGGTCGCCGGTCACGATCATGCGGCTGTTCTCGCCGAGCCGCGTCAGGAACATCTTCATTTGCATCGTGGTGGTGTTCTGGGCCTCGTCCAGGATGATCGCTGCGTTCGACAGTGTGCGCCCGCGCATGAAAGCGAGCGGCGCAATTTCGATCTCGTTGGTTTGCAGCGCGCGCTCGACGATGCGAGCTTCCATCAGGTCGTACAGCGCGTCGTACACCGGCCGCAGGTAGGGATCGACCTTCTCTCGCATGTCGCCGGGCAGGAAGCCGAGCCGTTCGCCGGCCTCGACCGCGGGCCGCGACAAAATAATGCGGTCGACCTCCTTGCGCTCGAACAGCGACACGGCGTGCGCGACCGCGAGCCAGGTCTTGCCGGTGCCGGCGGGGCCGGTGCCGAACACCAGCGCGTCGCGCCGCAGCGCGCGAATGTAG
>JBEVIJ010000109.1:0-18011 GCA_040510745.1 Xanthobacteraceae bacterium | reverse complement strand
TTGATCACCTTGAGAAACGGCGCGAACGCCTCCGGCGTCTGGTCGGGCCGGCCGTCCTGCGGATTGCGCGCGTGCAGGTGAACGACCGCGGCGCCGGCCTCGGCCGCGCCGATCGCGGCGTCGGCGATCTGCTCCGCGGTGATCGGCAGGTGCGGGGACATCGACGGCGTGTGGATCGAGCCGGTGACGGCGCAGGTGATGATGACTTTGTTCTTGGTCGGTGCCTTGGCCACGGTTCTCTCCCTCGACGAATGGTTGCGCCGATCCTAAAGCGCAACACGCGCCGCTGTCATCATCCGCGAAAGCGAATGATCCATTACGCACGGAGGTGGGTTGCGAAATGAGTACTTCCCATTCCCTCCGAGGCCGGTGATTACTGGATGCCCGCGTTCGCGGGCATGACACCGAAGGCGGGCGGCGACGCCGCATGGCAAGCGCAACGTTCAGCACCAGCACCATCGGCATCCTCTGCGGCGCCGGCGCGGCGATCTTCTGGGCGGTCGGCTTTACCACCGCCCGGCACGGGATCGACGTCGGATTCTCGCCAGCCGACATCACCTTCCATCGCTGCGTCTGGGCCGGCGTCCTGCTGCTGCCGCTGTTCCTGCGCGGCAGCGTCGGCAACCTCAACGGCATCGGCTGGTGGCGCGGCATCGCGCTCGCGATCCTCAGCGGCCCCGGCATTTCCATCATCAGCTATTCCGGCTTCCTGCTGGTACCGCTCGCCCACGCCGGCGTGATCCAGCCGTCTTGCGCCGCGCTGTTCGGCATCCTGCTGGCAGCGTTCGTGCTGAAGGAGCCGCTCACCGCCTCCCGCATTCTCGGCGCGCTGACGATCGTCGGCGGGCTCGTCGTGATCGGCGGCGAAGCGCTGACGACGATCGGCACGCACGGCTTTCTTGGCGACCTGATGTTCGTCGTGACCGGAGCTTTCTTTGCGACGTTCGGCATGCTGCTGCGGCGGTGGCGCATCGACGCCATTCCCGCGACCGTCGTGGTCAGCGTGCTCTCGCTGGTGCTCATCCCGATCCAATGGGCGTTTATCGGGTTCGAGCGGATGGTCGCGCTCGGCGTGTGGGAGAACCTGCTTCAGGCGGTGACCCAGGGCATCCTGGCCGGGCCTGCCGCGATCTATCTGTTCACCCGCGCGGTGGTGCTGCTCGGCGCCAGCCGCGCGGCGGTTTTCCCGTCGCTGGTGCCCGGCTTCACGCTGCTGGCCGGTTATCTGGGGCTCGGCATTGTGCCGAGCATCCCGCAACTCCTGGGTTTTGCCATCGTTCTGATCGGCTTCCGCCTGACTCAACGGCCATAGCCCTCCCCCGTCCAACCGCCCGACGATCATGCCGGGCGATGACAGATGTGCGCGTGCCGCGAATCGTCTAGGAGCCGGATATGGATTGGCAGGATTTCGACGCCGCCCTCGCCGCTTTGAACAGCGGGCTCCGCATGACGCTGCGGACCCAGTTCACCTCGATCTGGCTGCCGATCCAGCTCGGCATCATCGTCGCGGTGGCGGCCGCCGCGGTGGGCATCGCGGCCATTGTCCGCAAGCGCGTCGATCTCGTGTCCGCGACCATGAACTGGCCGCCCTATCTGCGGCTGGTGGTGCGCGCGGTGATGAGCCATTTCGGCACCATCATGTTCATCCTGCTGCTGTCCATCGTGAGAGCCAGCATGCGGGCCTCGATGGACCGCCCGCGCACCTACCTGCTGATGGTCGCGATCGATCTCGCCACCGCCTGGGTGGTGATCAACATCGCCGCCGGGGTGATCCGCAACCAGTTCATCAATCGCGTGGTGGCGGTGTCGGCGTGGACCATCGCGGCGCTGAGCATCCTTCGCCTGCTCGACCCCGTCCTCGCCGGGCTCGACTCGGTCACGCTCAACATCGGTGGGCTGCGGATTACGCCGCTGGTGGTCCTGAAGACGTCGGTGCTGATGGTGCTGACGGTCTGGGTTGCGGTCGCGGCCAGCAATTTTCTCGACAGGCGGCTGCGCGGCTTCTCCGATCTCACGCCGTCGATCCAGGTGCTGCTGAGCAAGCTGATCCGCAGCACGCTCTTGGCGTTTGCCATCATCATCGTGCTGAGCTCGGTCGGCATCGATCTGTCGGTGCTCGCGGTGTTCACCGGCGCGGTCGGCGTCGGCCTCGGCTTCGGATTGCAGAAGATCGTCTCCAACCTGGTGAGCGGCATCATTCTGCTGGCCGACAAGTCGATCAAGCCGGGCGACGTGATCTCGGTCGGCGAGCAGTTCGGCTGGGTGACGACGATGGGCGCGCGCTACACCGCGGTGGATACGCGGGACGGCCGCGAGTACCTGATCCCGAACGAGGACTTCGTCACGCAGCGCGTGGTGAACTGGTCGTACTCCAACAATTTGATCCGCCTCGAAGTGAAGTTTGGCGCGAACTATTCGAGCGACCCGCGCAAGGTCCAGGCCGCGGCGATCGCGGCGGCGGCGGGGGTGCCGCGCGTGCTCAAGCAGCCGCCGCCGATCTGTCACCTGCTGGCATTCGGGTCCTCGTCGGTGGAGTACCGGCTGGCGTTCTGGATCGGCGATCCGGGCGCTGGCATCACCGCGGTGCGCAGCAACGTCATGCTCGCGTTGTGGGACACGCTGGAGCGCGAAGGCGTCGGCCTGCCGAAGCCGGGGCCGCAGCGGGTGATCTACGAGCGCGCGAAGGCCGATGGTGATGGCGAGGATTTGCCACCGGTGCGGTGACAATCGTTGCCGCTTTTGCCCGCTGCCCCATTTCGCCGGTCGCTGTTCTCTGTTTTGATAGCGGAAGAATTGGACGTGGTCCCCGGGCTTCGGGCAGGCGATGAGACGGCGTGATTTCATCACGTTGCTTGGTGGAACGGTGGCGGCATGCCCGCTCGCCGCGCATGCGCAGCGGCCTCCTGTTCCGGTGATTGGCTTCCTCAGCCTGAGAACACCCGAATTCGACGGCCCATTGCTGGCCGAACTGCGCCGGGGGTTGAGGGAAGCAGGTTACGTCGAGGGCCAGAATTTCACGATCGAATTCCGTTTTGCCGGGGGCCAGTTCGATCGCCTCGCCCCCCTGGCTGGGGATTTCGTCCGGCGTCGTGTGAACCTGCTTGTGACGAGTGGTGGCACGGCTGCGGCGGCGGCAGCGAAGGCTGCGACCTCGACGATCCCGATTGTCTTTGCGATTGGCGACGATCCCGTGCAGTTCGGGCTGGTGGCCAGTCTGAACCGCCCGGGAGGCAATATCACCGGCGCAACCAATTTCTACGGTACGCTGGCAGCGAAACAACTTGGCTTGTTGCGAGAACTGGCGCCAAAGACGGATACGATCGGGTTCCTGGCAAACCGCAACGAGCCGGCATACGAGACGCAAATTCGCGATGCGCAGACAGCGGCAAAAGAGGTCGGCCAGAAGCTGACGGTCTTGATTGCCTCGACGGAAGCCGACATCGACGCAGCCTTCACAACGCTCGTGCAAGAACGCGCTGGTGCGGTCCTGTTCGGCGCCAACCCGTTTTATGTCACCCGGTCGACTCAGATTTTCGCGCTCGCCGCTCGCCATAGCCTGCCCGCCATCTACTGGCGGACGGAACTGGCCAAGGCTGGCGGCCTGATGAGCTACGGAGCACATCCCGGCGAGCAACTTCGGCACGCCGGTGTCTATGCTGGGCGCATCCTGAAGGGCGAGAAGCCGGCCGATCTGCCCGTCATTCAACCCACAAAATTCGAGTTTGTGATCAATCTTCAGACCGCTAGGGCCATGCAGTTGGAAGTTCCGCCCACCCTGCTGGCACGCGCCGACGTGGTGATCGAGTAAGGTTGGCCTCGCTGGCTAGTCCTGCGGTCCCATCGCCTCGATCAATTTCCGCAACTCCGCCACCTCCCCCGCCGTGCAGTCCGACAACGGCGGCCGCACCCGGCCGGCGCTGCGGCCAACGATCGTCGCACCGGCCTTCACGATGCTGACCGCATAGCCGGCGCCGCGGTTGCGGATGCGCACGTAGGGTATGAAAAAATCCTTCAGCAAGCAGTCGACCGTCGCTTCGTCGCCGGCGTTGATGGCGCGGTGGAACGCCAACGCGGTGCGCGGAAGAAAATTGAAAATCGCCGACGAGTAAGCCGGGATGCCAATGCCACGGAACGAGCGCGCATAGGTTTCCGCGGTCGGCATGCCGTTGATGAAGAGAAGCCGGTCGCCGAGCGCGTTGCGCACGCCGGTGAGCTGCTCGATGTCGCCGACGCCGTCCTTGAAGCCGATCAGGTTCGGGCAATCCGCCGCGAGCCGCGCCACCGTATCGGCGGTGAGACGGCAGTTGGCGCGGTTGTAGACGATCACGCCGAGCCGCGTGGACTTGCAGATCGCCGTGACGTGCGCGCGCAGGCCCTCTTGCGAGCCTTCGGTGAGATACGGCGGCAGCAAGAGCAAGCCATCAGCGCCGAGCCGCTCGGCCTCCCTGGCGTATTCGATCGCGGTGCGGGTGCCGTAACCGGCGGCCGCGATCGCCGGCAGCTTGCCGCCGCAGGTCTCGACGCCGGCCGCGATCACCGCGGAAAACTCCGCTGGCGTCAGCGAGAAGAACTCGCCCGCGCCGCCCGCCATGAACAGCGCCGCCGGCTGGTAGGACGCCAGCCACTCCAAGCGCGCGACATGGGACTTCTTGTCGAACGCGCCGTCCGTGCCGAAATCGGTGAGCGGAAACGCCAGCATTCCGCGCGGAACCTCGGCCTTCAGTTGATCGGGCGTCATCGCCATCAAACGATCCTTGAAACGATCTTTGGGCAGGCGCCCATGAGCGGAAAATTCGACCTCGCCGTGTTGTCGCTTATACTGAGCAACAGAACAAGATCATGCGCATGGGGGAAACAATGGCTCGCAAACTCATCACCGCATCGCTCGCGCTCGCGGCATTGGCCGCAAGTGCGCCCGCCATCGCGCAGTCCTACCCCTCGAAGCCGATCCGCCTGCTGGTCGGATTCCCGGCGGGGGGACCGAGCGACGTGCCGGCGCGGCTGATTGCGGCGAAGATGCAGGCCTCGCTCGGCCAGCCGGTGACGGTCGAGAACAAGACCGGCGCGGCGGGCATGATCGCGCTGCGGGACATGCTGGCGCAGCCGCGCGACGGCCACACGCTGCTGCTGTGCTCCTACATCGATGCGATCAATCCGCTGATCTACAAGAAGGTCGACTACAAGCTGGACGAGGTCGTGCCGATTTCGCTGGTGCAGAAGGCGTATTACGCCATCGCGGTGCCGAACGCGCTGCCGGTCAATTCGCTGCAGGAGTTCATCGCGCACGCCAAGGCCAATCCCGGCAAGCTCAACTACGGCCGCGTCGGCACCGGCTCGGTGACCGAAGTCGTGCCGCGGCAATTCGAGAAGATCTCCGGCATCTCGATGACCGGCGTGACATTCCGCGGCACGGGACCGGCGTTGCAGGAGGTGGTCGCTAATCGCCTGGAATTCATGGTCGGCCCGATCTCGCTCACCATGCCGCTGCTTGAAGGCAAGCAACTGAAGGTTCTTGCGATGACGAGCCCCGAACGGCTCGCCACCGCGCCGAGCGTGCCGACGATGAAGGAACAGGGCGTGCCGATCGTCAGCGAAGGCTGGTGGGGGGTGTGCGCGGCGTCCGATACGCCGGCGCCGGTCCTCGAAGCGATCAACAAACAGGTGGTTGCGGCGGTGAACTCGCCGGACTTCAAGACGCCGATCGAAAAGACCGGCGTGATCGCGGGCTCGACGTCGCTCGCCGATGCGGCGACGATCTGGAAGGAAACCGCGAACGAGGCGGAGAAGCTTTACAAGAAGATCGGCTTCGAGAGGGTGGATTAGGAAGTGGCGTCTGCCGCCTTCACCTCTCCCCGCTTGCGGGGAGAGGGAGCCTGCTGCCGATGCCGCTCCGCTACCACTCACCGCGCCGTAATCGAGAAGCACTCGCTGACCTTGCCGCTGCGCTTGATGGTCACGACACCGTTGCCGCGCACCCAGAACGTCACGCCGCCGGCGGCGTAACGGTCGCCGGTGTAGGCGATCTTCTTCGGCAGTTGCAGCGCGCGGCCGTCGAGCTGCAGATAGGCCTTCTTTTCGGTGTCGAGCAGCGCGACCTGGAACTGCGCGCCGTCGTTGCATTCGTAGGCGGTGAAGCGCTGCGCCAATGCAGACGAACTCAGTCCGACGACTCCGACCGCAACCAATGCTATAGATCGGCGCCGCATTGCCCGTCTCCGCTCACACTTGAGCATGTCTATCCGAAAACCGGCTTCCACTTTTCGGGATCATGCTCATGCCGCCTTGCGGTTCGCCAGAAACTCGCCCATCCGGCCGAGCGCCTTCACGATGTTCTCGGTCGAGTTGGCGTAGGACAGCCGGAGGTAGCCTTCGCCTAGGATGCCGAAGTCCGGCCCGCCGATGGTCACGACGCCGGTGTCGTTCAGCAGCGCGGTGGCCAACTCCTTGGCCTTCCAGCCGGTGCGCTTCACGTTCGGGAACGCATAGAACGCGCCCTTCGGCACCACGCAGGACACGCCGGGCAATTTGTTCAGCCCATCGACCACGACTTTGCGCCGCTTGTCGAACTCGGCGATCATCCTGTGCACCTCGTCCTGCGGGCCGGTGAGCGCGGCCAAACCGGCGTATTGCGCCGATGCGTTGATGCAGGAGTACAAATTGACCGCGAGCTTGCGCGCATGGTCGTAAAGCTTGCCGGGCCACACCGCATATCCGAGCCGCCATCCGGTCATGGCGTAGGTCTTGGACCAGCCGTTGAGCAGGATCAGCCGGTCGCGGATCGACGGATACGACAGCAGGCAGACGTGCTTCTCGCCGTCGTAGGTCATGTGGTCGTAGATCTCGTCCGACATCACGCAGACGTCGGGAAATTTCTCCAAGCCCGCGACCAGCTTGTCGACCTCGCTCTTGGGCGTGACGCCGCCGGTCGGATTGGCCGGCGAGTTGATGATGAGCAGCCGCGTCTGCGGCGTGATCAGCTTCAGCGTCTCCTCCGCCGAAAAGGCAAAGCCGTTCTCCTCGCGGATCGGCACCGGGATCGGCCGCGCGCCGGTGTACTCGATCATCGAGCGGTAGATCGGGAATCCGGGATCGGGATAGAGAATGTCGACACCGGGCTCGCCGAACATCAGGATCGACATGAACATGGTCGGCTTGCCGCCCGGCATGATCATCACGCTGTCGGGCGACACCTCGACGTTGAAACGCTTGTGCAGGTCGGCGGCGACCGCCTCGCGCAGCGGCGGGATGCCGTTCGCGGCGGTGTAGCCGTGATGGCCGTCGCGCAGCGCCTTGATCGCCGCCTCGACGATATGCTCCGGGGTGCGGAAATCCGGTTGCCCGATGCCGAGGCTGATGATGTCGCGGCCCTGCGCCGCCAGCGCATTGGCGCGCGCCAGTACGGCGAAGGCGTTCTCCTCGCCGATGCGGTCGAAGTTCGCGACGGTTTTCAGCATGGCCTTCCCCGACATTTCCCTCTGATGCCCCGCTATTTGCCGCCCCTGCGGTGGCCCCGTCAACGGGAGGGTTTGCGGGCCGGATCCACGTAGATGTCCGCCAGCCGCATGACCTCAAAGATGATCGCGACCGACCAGCCGATCAGCAGCAGGCCGTTCAACCCGGTGATCGGGCCGATCAGCCGCCAGCCGCCGCCAGCCACGGCGTCGCCGTAGCCGAGCGCGGTGTAATTCTCGAACGCGAACTCGAAATAGCCGCCGGAAAACTTCGCGGTGCCGGTTTCCTGTATGGGGAAGCCGGCCAGGCTGTAGAATGTCGCCCATACCGCAATCTCCATGACATGCGCGATCATCAGCACGAGCATGGTCACCGCCAGCAGCGCGATCAGGCGGGCGAAGGCATGGAGATGATCGGTGCGGCTGTCGGTGTGGCGCGTCGCCACCACGACCAGCGCGGTCATCAGCGCGTGGATGCCGAAATTGAGGAAGCTGACGAGGCCGCCCGCGGCGAGGATGTGCACCATGGCGGTAGTTCATCCCATCCGAATGCCCAAATCAAATTGCTCAGGCACCTTGAAGCGCTGCTCCATCGACCTCATCCTGAGGAGGCCGCCATAGCAGGCGCAACCGGTGTAGACTTGGCTGCGTGCAGCCGTCTCGAAGGATGGGCCGATGGCCACCCTTCGAGACGCGGTCCTACGGAGCGCTACTCAGGGTGAGGTGGAGAAATAGCATGGCAAAGAAAACAAAGACCCCGGTTCCGCCCGGGAAAAAGCTCCGCTCCCAGCTCTGGTTCGACAACCCGGAGAATCCGGGCATGACCGCGCTCTATATCGAGCGCTATCTCAACTTCGGGCTCACATCCAAGGAGCTGCGCTCCGGCAAGCCGCTGATCGGCATCGCGCAGACGGGCTCGGACCTGTCGCCGTGCAATCGCCATCACCTCGAGCTGGCGCACCGCGTGCGCGAGGGCATCCGCTCGGCCGGCGGCATCGCTTTCGAATTCCCGTGCCATCCGATCCAAGAAACCGGCAAGCGGCCGACCGCGGCGCTCGACCGCAACCTCGCCTATCTCGGTCTCGTCGAAGTGCTGTACGGCTACCCACTCGACGGCGTCGTGCTGATGACCGGCTGCGACAAGACCACGCCGGCCTGCATCATGGCGGCGGCGACGGTGAACATCCCCGCGATCGTCCTGTCCGGCGGACCGATGCTGAACGGCTGGTGGAAGGGCGAACGCTGCGGCTCCGGCATGGCGGTGTGGAAGGCGCGCGAAGAACTCGCCGCCGGCCGCATCGACGACAATCAGTTCATGGAAATCGCGATGGCTTCGGCGCCGTCGATCGGCCACTGCAACACCATGGGCACCGCCTCGACCATGAATGCGCTGGCCGAGGCGCTGGGCATGTCGCTACCCGGCTGCGCCGCGATCCCGGCGCCGTACCGCGAGCGCGGCCAGATCGCCTATGAGACCGGCGTGCGCGCGGTCGAGATCGTGCACGAGGACCTGAAGCCGTCGGACATCCTGACCCGCAAGGCGTTCGAGAACACTATCGTCGCCAACTCGGCGATCGGCGGCTCGACCAACGCGCCGATCCACATCAACGCCATCGCGCGCCATGTCGGCGTCAAGCTCGACATCGAGGACTGGGAGAAATTCGGCTACGACGTGCCGCTCTTGGTCAACATGCAGCCAGCCGGGAAATATCTCGGTGAGGAGTATTTTCGCGCCGGCGGCCTGCCGGCGGTAATGCATGAATTGCTCAAGGCGAAGCGCATCCACGGCGACGCGCTCACCATCAACGGCAAAACGATGGGTGAGAACGTCAAACGAACGGCATCGCAGGATGTCGACGTCATCAAGCCGTATGCCAAGCCGCTGAAGAAGCAGGCCGGCTTCCTGGTGCTCAAGGGCAACCTGTTCGACTCGGCGATCATGAAGACCAGCGTGATCTCGGAGGAGTTCCGCAAGCGGTACCTGTCCAACCCGAAGGACAAGAACGCGTTCGAGGGCCGCGCCGTGGTGTTCGACGGGCCGGAGGATTATCACCACCGCATCGACGACCCCTCGCTGAAGATCGACGAGCACTGCATGCTGTTCGTGCGCGGCGTCGGTGCCATCGGCTATCCGGGCTCCGCCGAGGTGGTGAACATGCAGCCGCCGGCGGCGCTAATCAAAAAGGGCATCACCTCGCTGCCCTGCATCGGCGACGGCCGGCAGTCCGGCACTTCGGGCTCGCCATCGATCCTGAATGCTTCGCCCGAGGCGGCGGCGGGCGGCGGGCTGGCTTTGCTCAAGACCGGCGACCGTGTGCGCATCGACCTCAACAAGGGCACCGCGAATATTTTGATCTCGAAGGCAGAGTATGATTCACGCCGCGCGGCGCTGCAGAAGCGCGGCGGCTACCAGTACCCAGCGAGTCAGACGCCGTGGCAGGAAATCCAGCGCGGCATGGTGGACCAGCTTGCCGGCGGCATGGTGCTGAAACCGGCGGTGAAGTATCAGCGCGTCGCGCAGAAGGGCGGCGTGCCGCGGGACAATCACTAGCAGTTGACTCCCCCGGCGCCCGCGGCGGATGCTTGCCCACCATAAGAAAGCCGCCGCCAGGCGGCGTTGGGGAGGGACATCCATGACTATCCGCAGCCTGTTGAAGGCGCTCGCCTGCGCGGCGCTCGTTGCATCGACCACCTCGGCCGGCGCGCAGGAGGTTATTCGCCTGCGCATCGCTTCAGGGCATCCGCCCGCGAACACCTATGTCAACCTGATGCAGAACTTCTTCGTGCCGGAGGTGACCAAACGCGTCGCCGCCAAGACCAAATACAAGATTGAGTTCGTCGAAGGCTATGGCGGCGCGATGGTGAAGGTTGCGGACACGCTGGAAGGCGTGCAGTCGGGCATCATCGACATCGGCGGCTTCTGCTTCTGCTTCGAGCCGTCCAACTTGCCGCTGCATGCGTTCCAGGTCATGCTGCCGTTCGGCACCATGGACCCTGAAACCAGCCTGAAGGTCGCGCGCGCCGTGTACGACAAGGTGCCGTACATGTCGAAAGTGTTCGAGGACAAGTTCCGCCAGAAGCTGATCGCGCTGATCGCGGACAACGGCTACAACCTCGGCACCAATTTCGAATGGAATTCGGTCGCCGACATCAAGGGCCAGAAGATCGCGGGCGCGGGCCTCAACCTGAAATGGCTGGAGTACGCAGGCGCGACCCCGGTGCAGTCCTCGCTGGTCGACGCCTACACTTCGATGCAGACCGGCGTCTATAACGGCTGGATCATGTTCCCGTCGGGCTGGGTCAACTTCAAGCTCTACGAAGTCGGCAAGTTCTATACCGAAATCGGCTTCGGCGCGATCACCTGGCACGGCCTGACGATCAACTCCGCGCGCTGGGCGCGGCTGCCGAAGGAAGTGCAGGACGTCATCCTGGAGGTCGCCAAGGAATACGAGGCCAAAACCGGCTCACAGAACCTGGCGGACTATCCGAAACAGGTCGCCGAGCTCAAGAAGCACGGCGTCAATGTCCGCCAGCTGCCGGACAAGGTGCGGCAGGACTGGGCGCAGTCGCTCGCCAAGTGGCCGGCCGAGAAAGCCAAGGAACTCGACGCCGCGGGCTTGCCCGGCACGCAGGTGCTCGACATCGCGCTTAAAGCGGCGGAAGACAACGGCCACAAGTGGCCGTTGCGCTATAACCTGAAGTAATCAAGAGCGCGGACGGGGCCATTTTCAACGCCTCGTCCGCGCGTCTCTCACTCGCGAAGGCCCCTCGTGCACAGAATCGAAGCGCTCAACGCCTGGGCGGTCCGGCTGCTGCTGGCTGCCGCCGCCGCAATCATTTTCCTGCTCGGCTTCCTGGTTTGCGCCGACATTTTCGGCCGCGCCCTCTTCAACTCGCCGGTGAAGGGCACACCGGAAATCGTCTCGATGTCGATCGTCATCATCTGCTTCCTGCTCGCGGGCTACTCGGTACAGAGCAACAGCATGATCTCGACCGACGTGTTCTCCAGCATGTTCGGCGTGCGCGGACACGCGGCGGCCAATCTGCTCTCCGCCATCCTCGGCATCATGTTTTTCGGCTTCATCGTCTGGGGCAGCTATGAGCCGATGCTGCACGCCGTCGCCAGCGGCGAATATGAAGGCGAAGGCGCGCTGCGGGTGCCAGTCTGGCCGGCCCGATTCGTGGTTTTGATTGGCTCTTTCCTGGTTGTGGTGAGCTATGCGCTCTATGGCGCCGTCGCCTTCAAGGCGCTGATGTCCGGCCGCGCCGCGGACGACATCGCGCCGCCCGCGCCTCTGGCCTGAAGGACGACAACCGTGCTCGGCAATTTCGACATGATCGTGATCGTGGTGGTGCTGCTCGGCCTGGTGTTTGCCGGCGCGCATATCGCCATCGCGCTCGGCATCACCGCCGCGCTCGGCCTCTATCTGATGACAGGCGATATCGAGGTGGTTCGCACCTTCACCGCCAATACCGCCTATGAGGCGCTGCGCGACTACGTGTTCGCGGTGATCCCGCTGTTCATGCTGATGGGCGACTTCCTGGCGAAATGCGGGGCGGCGCGCGACCTTTACGCGCTCGGCAATCGCGCCAGCAAATGGCTGCCCGGCAGGCTCGCCGCCGCGACCATCGTCGCCAATGCACTGTTCGGCTTCGTCACCGGCGTGAGCATCGCGGCCGCGGCGGCGTTCTCGCGCATCGCTTATCCCGAGATGCGGCGCTTCGGCTATCGCAAGGATTTCGCGCTCGGCTGCGTGGCCGGCAGCGCCTGCCTCGGCATGCTGATCCCGCCCTCCGTGCTCATGATCGTCTGGGCGGTGCTGACCGAATTGTCGATCGGAAAGCTGTTCCTCGCCGGCGTCATTCCCGGCCTGCTCGCAGCGGCCGGCATGATCGTCTACGTGGTGATCGCGGCCAAGCTCAATCCGGCACTGGTCGGCGAAACGCGAGACGGCCACCCGATACCCCGCTCGGTTGGCGCCGCGGCGACGTCCGTCGCCGCCGACGTAAGCAAAGAAGAATTCCGCAAGATGCTGTTCTCGACGATGCTGGTGGTCGCGCTGATCCTCGGGACGCTTGGCTCGATCTGGCTCGGCCTGTGCACGCCGACCGAGGGCGCCGGCATCGGCGCGGTCGGCGCGCTGATCCTCGCGATGATCAAGGGTATCAGCCCGCGCGAGGTCTGGCAGGTCGTGCTCGACGTCGGCCGGACATCGGGGCCGCTGCTGCTGCTATTGTTCTGCGCGCAACTCTATTCGCGCGTGCTGTCGATGACCGGCTTCACCGAGGCCGCCAAAGCGTTCCTGCTCAGCACCGGCGCGGGCCCGTGGGGCATCTTGCTGGTGATGGTGGGGATCTGGTTCGTGCTCGGCTGCCTGATCGATTCGATCTCGATCATCCTGCTGACCGTGCCCATCTTCGCGCCGATCGCGGTGGCGCTCGGCTTCGACCCGCTCGCTTTCGCCATCATCGGCATCTTGGCGATCGAGACGGGGCTGCTGACGCCGCCCTTTGGCATTTTGGTTTTCACGGTGAAGGCGGCGGTGCCCGACCGTGCCGTGACGCTGGGGGAAATCTTCCGCGGCTCGATCCCCTACTGGATCGTGCTGCTGGTGATCGTCGCGCTGGTGGCGGTGTTCCCGCAGACCGCCACGTTCCTCCCCAATCTCGGCACCAAGGCCGGCTAGGGCGCGACCTCCAGCGCCTGCATGCCGGCGCGATCCATCGCCGCGCGGACCACACCGGACTTTTTCGCGCGGTTCATGAATTCCGTCACGTAAGCCAGCGCCTGCGGCCGTCCCTTCGGCACCGCGATGGCGATGCCGGTCTGCTGGAAACCGCCATCGACGATGCGCGCTCCCGGGAAATCCTTGACCACCTCCGGCAACGCATCACGCCCCATCGCATAGGCGTCGGCCTTGCCCGAATGCAGCATCGCCATCGCGTCGCCGATCGAGGTCGCGGCGATCGGCTGCGTGTTCTTCAGCGCGCGCGCCGACGCGCGGATGGTCGTGGTGTTGGCGATGCCGACGACGCGCACATGCTTCTGGTCAACCTCGGCCAACGTCTTCAGGCCGGACGCGCCGGTCACCATGTAAGTGCTTTCGATCATGCAATAATACGGGCCGAAATCGAGGCGCTGCTTGCGCTCCTCATCGACCGGCATGAACGACACATCGATCTCGCCCGCGGCGAGCAGGTCCGTCACCAGCCCGGAGTTCGGCGCGATGCTGAACTCCACCGCAACGCCAAGCTCCCTGGCGAGCTCGCGGGACAGATCGGCGGTGATACCCCGCGGATCGCCGTTCGCGTCCTTGATCACGAACAGCCCGGACATTTTCGGCGCGAACACGATGCCGGCGCGCAGCTTGCCGGTGGGGATGAGCTCGTTCATGCCTTCACCAAATCCGGCGTCGCGTCCGCCAGCGTCGGCGTACCCGTGAGCTGCATGGCGCGGACCAGCTCGTCCTGCAGATGCTCCATCACCGCCTGCACGCCGGCGGCACCGTCCACCGCGAGACCCCACAGCGGCGGCCGGCCGACCAGCACGGCGCGCGCGCCGAGCGCCAGCGCCTTGAGGATGTCGGTGCCGCGCCGGATGCCGCCGTCAACATAAACCTCGGCGTTGCGGCCGACGGCGGAGGCGATCTCCCCGATGACTTCGGCAGTCGTGACTGTGGTGTCGAGGTGCCGGCCGCCGTGGTTCGATACCATGATGCCCTTCACGCCAACATCTACGCAGCGCATCGCATCGTCGGCGCGGAGAATGCCCTTCACGACAACCGGCATGGCGCAGCGATTCACCAGCCATTCCAGGTCGCGGTACGTGGTCGGGAACATCACCACGCCCTTGCGCGCCGGATCGTAGGCGGTGCGGGCGACCGGCTGGCCGACCATGTTGACGCTGCGCACGTCGTCGCGTGCCACCACCGGCGTGCGATAGGCCCGCGGGCTCCAGCCCGGCGCCGGTTGGTCGGCGGTGAGCACCAGCGCCTTGAAGCCGGCGGCGACGCAACGGTCCAGCAGCGCGGCGGTGTGCTCGCGATCGGGCTGCATGTAGAGCTGGAACCACTGCGGCGCGCCGCCGCCCGCGTTGGCGACGCTCTCCACCGTGTTCATTCCGCTGGTCGACATCACATACAGCGCACCGGCCGCGGCGGAGCCGCGCGCGGTCGCAAGCTCGCCCTCGCTGTGAAACAGGTTATGCCGGCCGGTCGGCGCCACCATGACAGGCGTTGTCACCCGCGCGCCCAGCAGAGTGACGCCGGTGTCGATGTTGACGATGTCGCGCAGCATGCGCGGGCGCAGCTTGAGTTTGCGCCACGCGACGATATTCTCCTTCACGGTGATCTCGTCGTCGGCGCCGGCGTCGCAGAACACCCAGGACTCCGGCCTCATCACCCGCCGCGCGTTCTGCTCCAGCGCATCGAGATCGACACAATCCTGCAACACCATTCCATACCCCTGCCCGTCATCAACGCGGGTCATACCACCGATCACCGAAATGCGCTGTCCCGGCGCGGGCCGCCGTGGCAGGCTTGGCGTTCCTCATTGCCGGGGAGTTTTCCATGGCCGCATCCCGCCCGTCTACCGCCGACAAGCGCCGCGCCTTCCGCAAGCTGCACGAGAGCGGCTGCTTCGTCATTCCGAATCCATGGAACGTGGGCAGCGCGCGGTATCTGCAGGGGCTTGGATTCAAGGCCATCGCCTCGACCAGCTCCGGCCACGCGCATTCGCTTGGCTATCCCGACGGCGCGCAATCATTGGACGCGGTGCTCGCGCATTACCGCGAGCTGGCCGACGCAACCGACATTCCGCTGAATGCCGATTTCGAGGACGGCTTCGGCAAGACACCCGACGAGGTCGCCGCGAACGTCACCCAATGCATCGCAACCGGCGTGTCCGGACTTTCGATCGAGGACTCGCCGCAAGGCGGCCCGCCCCGGCTGTACGACTTCGACACCGCGCTGGCGCGCGTGAAGACGGCGCGCGCCGCGATCGACAAGGCCGGCGGCGACGTGGTGTTCACCGCCCGCAGCGAAGGCTTCATCCGTGGTGCCCCCGACATCGACGGGACCATCCGCCGCATCAAGGCGTTCGTCGCGGCCGGCGCCGACTGCATCTACACGCCGGGCATCAAGACCCGCGAGCACATCGAGGCGACGGTGAAGGCGGCCGCGCCCAAGGCGGTGAACTTCCTCAACAGCGGCGCATTCGGCTTCACGGTCAGCGACCTCGCCGGCATGGGCGTGCGCCGGATCAGCGTCGGCGGCTCGCTCGCCCGCGTCGCCATGCATGCCTTCATCAAGACCGCGACCGAGATCGCCAAGGACGGCAAGTTCGACGGCTTCGCCGACCTGATATCCAACGCCGAGTTGAACAAGTTCTTCGACGAAGATCGCAAGCACCTCTCGTGACGGTACAATCGGAAATCGACCCGAACACCGGCCAGCCGGTCGGGCTGCCGGTCGCCAACCCGGCGGCGGGGCCGCGGCCCGGTCCGGTGACGCTCCAAGGCCGCTACGGCCGCGTCGAGCGTCTGGCGCAGCACCACGACGAGGATCTGTGGGAGGCGGTGCAGGGCCATGACGCGCTGTGGACCTACATGTCGAGTTACGGCCCTTTCCCGGACTTTCCGACATTCTCGAAGTGGGTCGGCAGCCGGCCGCCGCTCGAGGACCCCTATTCCTATGCGATCGTGGAGCCGTCCGGCCGCGCCGTGGGCATCTCGACGCTCATGGAGATCAAGCCGGCGATGCGCTCCATCGAGGTCGGCCACATCGTCTATACACCGCGCCTGCAGCGCACCCGGCTCGCCACCGAGGCGCAATACCTGCTCGCCAAATACGTGTTCGAGGCGCTCGGTTACCGCCGTTACGAATGGAAGTGCAACGCGCTCAACGCACCGTCCTGGCGCGCCGCGCTGCGCTATGGCTTCGTGTACGAAGGCATCCTCCGGCAGGCCATGATCGCCAAGGGCCGCAACCGCGACACCGCCTATTTCTCCATGCTCGACAGCGAGTGGCCGGTGCGCAAAGCGGCTTTTGAACAATGGCTGGCGCCTGAGAATTTCGACGCTGGCGGGAAGCAGAAGACAAGCTTGACCTCGTCGAACGGACAAGCCACCTAACTGGCTGTCATGCCCGCGAAAGCGGGCATCCAGTACTCACCGACCTTTCGATGCCGCCGCGTCCAGTTATACTCATCCACCTTGGGTGCTGGATCATCCGCTCCCGCGGATGACGACATCTGAATTCGGGGAGACACCGAGGAATGGCCGGGCGGATGAAGGGCAAGGTGGCGCTGGTCACCGCCGCGGGCCAGGGCATCGGCCGCGCCATCGCCACGGCCTTCATCACCGAAGGCGCGATGGTGATCGCGACCGACGTCGACGACGGCAAACTCAAGGGCCTCAAAGCAAAGCAACGCGTCAAGCTTGACGTGCGCAAGCCGAAAGAGATCGAGGCGCTGGCGAAGGCGGTGAACAAGGAGTTCGGAGGCCTCGACGCGCTCGCCAACGTGGCCGGCGTGGTGCACCACGGCAGCGTACTCGACGCCACCGATGCCGAATGGGACTTCGCCTTCGACCTCAACGTGCGCTCGATGCACCGCATGATCCAGGCGTTCCTGCCGGGCATGCTGAAAAAGGGCGGCGGCGCGATCGTCAACATGTCATCGGCCGCGTCCTCGGTGCGCGGCGTGCCGACACGTTACATCTACGGCACCACCAAGGCTGCGGTGATCGGGCTGACCAAATCGGTCGCCATGGACTTCATCAAGCAGGGCGTGCGCGTCAACGCGATCTGCCCGGGCACCATCGAGTCGCCGTCGTTCCGCGACCGGGTCGCGGCGCATTCCAAGCGCAGCGGCAAGTCGGCGAAGGCCGCCTTGCAGGACTTCATCGACCGCCAGCCGATGGGCCGCATCGGCACCGCCGAGGAAGTCGCCTCGCTCGCGGTGTTCCTCGCCTGCGACGAATCCAAATTCATCTCCGGCCACATCCATCTGATCGACGGCGGCTGGGCCTTGTAAGGGAGCGTTCATGCACATCCTCATCACCGGCGCGGCGGGCATGATCGGCCGCAAATTGACCGAGCGGCTGATCGTCGACCGCGCGCTGGGCGGCCAGCCGATCGAGAAGCTCACCCTGATCGATATCGTCGCGCCGGCGCGGCCGGCGGGCTTTTCCGACCACATCAAGACGCGCGCGGCCGATCTCAACGAGCCGGGCGTCGCGGCCAAGGCGGTGTCGGAGCGGCCGGACGTGATCTTTCATCTCGCCGGCGTGGTGTCCGGCGAGGCCGAGCTCGACATGGACAAGGGCTATCGCGTCAATCTCGACGGCTCGCGCGCCCTGCTCGAAGCGATCCGCGCGACCGGAGACGGCTACAAGCCGCGCGTGGTGTTTACCTCGTCGATGGCGGTGTTCGGCGCGCCTTTCCCGCACGCCATCCCCGACGACTTCCATCTGACGCCGCTCACCTCCTACGGCACGCAGAAGGCGATGGTGGAGCTGATGCTCGCCGACTACACGCGGCGCGGCATCCTCGAAGGCACCGC
>JBEVIJ010000108.1:0-15002 GCA_040510745.1 Xanthobacteraceae bacterium | reverse complement strand
CCTGACGGTGCCATTCCGGGGCACGCGTTGCGTTTTTGGAGTGTTCCGTGGACATCGCAACTGGCGCGGGCCTGGCCTTCGGTTTGCTCGTTCTCTATACGATGATCGCCATGGGCGGCGATCTGCGGATGTTCCTCGATCTGCACGCCTTTATCGTGATCTTCGGCGGTGCGACTGCCGCGACTCTGATCCGCTTTTCGCTGTCCTCTATCTTCCATGGCATGCCGCTCGGCATGAAGTTCGCATTCTCGATGCGGCGGTGGACGCCGCGGGAACTGGTCGACGAAATCGCGCGCCTGGCTGAGGTGGCCCGCAAGGGTGGTCCGATCGCGCTGGAAAAAGAGGAAATCGAGGATCCGCTGCTCGCGAAGGGCATGCGGTATATCGCCGACGGCTACGACCAGAACTTCATCCGCGACAATCTGGAGCGTGACCGCGACATCTTCCTGACCCATCTCGACGAGGGCCAGAAGCTCTACCGCGCGATCGGCGACTGCGCGCCGGCGTTCGGCATGGTCGGTATGCTGATCGGCATGGTGCAGATGTTCGCCAACATGACCGATCCCTCCAAGCTCGGTCCCTATATGGCGGTCGCGCTGCTCGCCACGTTCTACGGCGCGGCGCTCGCCAACCTGTTCTGCCTGCCGATTGCCGACAAGTTGCAGCTCAAGCTGCACGATGAGGAGATGAATCGCAGCTTGATCATCGACGGTGTGCTGATGATCCGTGAGGCCAAGAGCCCGACGCTGGTGCGCGAGATGCTGCTCGCCTACCTGCCGGAGAAGCACCGTCACTCCGAGGCGGACGACGCGGAGCTCGCGGCGGCCTGACAGCCCGGACCGCGCGTAACAGCCCATGGCGAAGAAAAAGCGAGGCGGCGACCACGGCGGCGGAGGTCACGGCTGGTTCGTGACGTTCGCCGATCTGATGGGCCTGCTGGTCGCGTTCTTCGTGATGCTGGTCGCGTTCTCCACCCAGGATGCGGCCAAGCTGCAGGTGGTTGCAGGCTCCATGCGCGACGCGTTCGGCGTGCAGGACAAGATCCGTTATTCCGGCATCATCGAGGTCGATGGCTTGCCGACGCGGCCACGATTGAAGAACGCCGCCCGCGTTTCGCCTGACAACGCCGGGTCCGGATCGTGCCGGCCGCGACCAGGCGTTCGGCGCGAAACTCCAGCAGGACAGCGCCTTCGCGCTGGCCGCCGCCTCCCTGCGTCAGGCGCTGCAGGAGATGCCGGAGCTCGCGGAGCTCTCCAAGAACATCATGATTGAAGAGACCAAACAGGGCCTCAATATCGAAATCGTGGATCAGAACGGCAGCTCGATGTTTCCGGATGGTATGAAGGAGCCCTACGAGCGCACCCGCCGCCTGGTGCAGCGGCTGGCCTTCCAATTCAAGGCGTTGCCCAATCGCATCACGATCGCGGGGCATACGGCAGCGACCAAGCGCCCCAACAGGCCCGGCTACGGTCCGTGGGATTTGTCGGCGGATCGCGCCAATGCCATCCGGCGCATCCTAGAGGAGGAAGGCGTTCCCAACGCCCGTTTCGCCATGATTGCGGGCCGGGCCGACACCCTGCCGCTATTTCCGGATGATCCTTTCGTGGCCGCCAACCGCAGGGTGACCATCACCTTGATGCGCGAGGCGCCCGCAATCCCGGTGGGTTTCAAGCCCTAGACGGAACGCCCCCCGCTCTATTGAATTGTCACGGGCGGGGTATATAACCCGCGCTCTTTCGGCATTGCGGCGAAGGCTGATCCACAATCCATGAGCGTAGTCCCGGGCGACGACACATCGCGTCCGCACGCGGCCGCTGCTGCAAGTCCGGCCGATTCAAGCTTTTGGGCGCTCGCCCTTGGCAGCGTCGGCGTCGTCTATGGCGACATCGGGACGAGCCCGCTCTACGCGTTTCGCGAAGCGGTGATGGCGGCGTCGGAGGCGGGCACAATTACGAGGGAGAACGTGCTCGGCGTGCTCTCGATGATCCTGTGGGCGCTGATCGTGGTGGTCACGATCAAGTACGTTCTGGTTCTGCTGCGTGCCGACAACAACGGGGAGGGCGGGACACTCTCGCTCACCGCGCTCGCGGCACGCGCGCTCGGCCGGCGCACGCCATTTGTCATGTTGCTGGGCGTGATCGGCGCCGCCATGTTCATCGCCGATTCGATGATCACGCCGGCGATCTCTGTGCTGTCTGCGGTTGAGGGTCTGAAGCTCGTCGCCCCCAAGTTCCAAGAATATGTCATCCCGCTCACCATCGTGATCCTGATCGCGCTGTTCGCCATGCAGTCGCGTGGCACCGCGCGCGTCGCCTCGTTCTTCGGCCCGATCATGGTGGTGTGGTTTGTCGCGATTGCCTTGCTCGGCCTGCTGCATGTCGCGGATGATCTGGGCGTGTTTGCGGCGATCAATCCCCTGTACGCGATCGAGTTCGTGTCGTCGCACGGCACCATCGGGCTGATCACGCTCGGCGCGGTGTTCCTGGTCGTGACGGGAGGAGAGGCACTCTACGCCGACCTGGGCCATTTCGGCCGCAAGCCGATCCAGTTCGCCTGGCTCGGCCTGGTGCTGCCGGCGCTGCTGATAAACTATTTTGGCCAGGGTGCGCTGGTTCTCTCCAATCCCGCCGCAATCACGAACCCGTTCTATCTGCTGGTGCCTGCCCCGCTGCTGCTGCCGATGGTGGTGCTCGCGACCGCCGCGACTGTGATCGCGAGCCAGGCCGTCATTACCGGCACGTTCTCGCTGGTCCGCCAGGCGATCCAGCTCGGCCTGCTGCCGCGTTTCGCCATCGTCCACACCTCGGCGGAATATCACGGCCAGATCTACGTCCCGCGCGTGAACTGGATGCTGTTGCTCGGCGTGCTGTTGCTGGTCGCGATCTTCCACACGTCAAGCGCGCTTGCTGCCGCTTACGGCATCGCGGTGGCCACCACGGTTGTGGTGGATGGGTTGCTCGGCTTCGTCGTGGTTTGGAAGCTGTGGCGTTGGCCGGTCTGGCAAGCGGCATTGCTGATGGTGCCGCTGATCGTCGTCGATGTGACCTTCTTCTCGGCGAACCTGCTCAAGCTCAGCGAAGGCGCCTGGCTACCGCTGCTGTTCGGCGTCGCCATGGTGACGCTCATCCTCACCTGGCGGAAGGGAACCCGTATCCTGAGCGAGAAGACACGCAAGTCCGAAGTGCCGCTGGACATGCTGCTCAAGAGCCTGGAGAAGAAGCCGCCGCATGTGGTGCCGGGCACCGCGGTTTTCCTCACCAGCCACCCGGAATTCGCGCCGACCGCGCTGCTGCATAACCTGAAACACAATAAAATCCTGCACGAGCACAACGTGGTGCTGACCATCGTGACGACCGACACGCCGCGCGCACGCAACGAGGAGCGCGTGACCATGACGCCGATCTCGCAGCACTTCTCCAAGGTGTCTCTCAAGTTCGGCTACATGGAGACACCCAACGTGCCGCAGGCGCTGGCAATCGCGCGCCGCCAGGGCTGGAGCTTCGACATCATGTCGACGTCGTTCTTCCTGTCCAGGCGCTCGCTCAAGCCCGCGGCGCATTCCGGCATGCCGCGCTGGCAGGACCACCTTTTCATCTGGCTCGCCAAGAGCGCATCCGATGCCACCGACTTCTTCCAGATTCCGACTGGGAGGGTTGTCGAAGTGGGGACCCAGGTTACGGTCTGACGTCGTGCACAACATTGAGGCGGGGCGCGTTGTGGGGGCGCCCCGCCGCGAATTGACTTTTTTTGGCGATGCTGCTGGCTTGTGCGCGGGAGCTCTTGATGTCTGAACCCAGGAATCCTGCGGTCCGCGATCTTACGCCCGAGGACGTTGCGCGCGGCCTTGCCGAAGACCGCATGATGCTGGTCGACGTCCGCGAACCGAACGAAGTCGAGGCCGAACGCTATCCCGGCGCCTTCGTGGTGCCGCTGTCGACCTTCGACCCCGCCGACATCCCCGACCCGCAGGGCCGCGAAGTCGTGTTCGCCTGCCGCTCCGGCCGCCGCTCGGTCACCGCCTCGCAGGCGGCGCAGGCCGCCGGCCTACCTTACGACGCACATCTGGCCGGCGGAATATTGGCCTGGAAGGCCGCGGGATTGCCGACCGACAGCTGAGAGATTCCATGCCAGCTAGGGAGACCGCTTGATGCGCCGGGCGATCGTGGCTTGCACCTTTGCGTTGCTGATGATTGCCGCTGTTGCCTTGCCCGGAATGACGCAATCGCGCCTCCTCAACGTCTACAACTGGTCGGACTATATCGAGCCGACCATGCTTGAGGCCTTCACCAAGGAAACCGGCATCAAGGTGCGCTACGACACATTCGATTCGAACGACACGCTCGAAACAAAGCTGCTCGCCGGGAAGTCCGGCTACGACGTGGTGGTGCCGACCGCGTATTTCCTGGAACGGCAGATCAAGGCTGGCCTGTTCCAGACGCTCGACAAGTCGAAGCTCGCGAACATCGGCAACGTCTGGCCAGAGATCGCCAGGCGGCTGGCGACCTACGATCCCGGCAACGAGCACGCCGTCAATTACATGTGGGGCACCACCGGCATCGGCTACAACGTGAAGAAGGCGCAGGCGATCCTCGGACCCGACGCCAAGCTGCCCGATGCGATGGCGTCGTGGGAGATCGTGTTCAAGCCGGAGAGCCTGGCGCGGTTTAAGGATTGCGGCATCCACATGCTGGATTCCGCCGACGACATCCTCTCTGCGGCGCTCAACTATCTCCGCCTCAACCCGAACTCGAAGGCGCCCGCCGATCTCGAAAAGGCCGGTGCGCTGCTCATGACGGTGCGGCCGCACGTTCGCAAGTTCCATTCCTCCGAGTTCCTCAATGCTCTCGCCAGCGGCGAGATATGCCTGGTGCTGGGCTGGTCCGGCGACATCAAGCAGGCACAGAAGCGCGCCGCCGAAGCCAAGGCCGGCATCGAGATCGGCTATGTCATTCCGAAGGGCGGCGCTCAGATGTGGTTCGACAGCTTCGCCATTCCGAAAGATGCCAAGAATGTCGCCGAGGCGCACGCGTTCATCGATTACATGCTGCGCCCGGAGGTGGCGGCGAAGAATTCGAGCTTCATCGCCTATGCCAACGGCAATCTCGCCAGTCAGAAATTCGTCGACAAGGCGGTGCTGGAGGATCGCTCGGTCTATCCGGACGAGGCGACCTTGGCGCAACTCTATATCATCACCGCAAACGACCAGAAAACCCAGCGGCTGATCAACCGGCTCTGGACGAAAGTCAAAACTGGCCGATGATCCCTAGAGCATGATCCCGAAAAATGGGGACCGGTTTTTCGGAGAAGTTCATGCTCGAACAAAAAGATAAGCGACGCATCTGGTCCAACGTAACTGGATCAGACCCTAGCGCCAGCGGCGGTGCAGCCACAGCCATTGCTCTGGGTGCTCGCGCACCCAGCCTTCGATGACGTCGTTGATCATCTGCATGGTGGCGGCGATATCCACGTTGCCCTGCGCGTCGCGCGACGCCAACATCGGCTCGGTGAGATGCAGCCGGAACTTGTTGCCCGGATGCCGCACCATGTGCACGCCGTAGATCGGGCAGTCGAAATGCTGGGCGAGCCGCGCGATCAGCGGATTGGTGCGCGCCGGCCGCCCGAAGAATGTCACATCGACGCCTTTGGTGTAGTACTGATCGACCAGCATGGCCACGTGCGAGCCGCGCGCCAGCGCATCGGCCGCGCGGGTGGGGGCATCGAGCCCGGTGCGGATCAATTTGCCCATGATGCCGCCGCGGAGCCGGATCACCGTATCCGCGATGGCGACGATGTTGGGCGGACGGAATACCACGGTCGAATCCACGCCATAGACGTTGGCCGCGACCGCCGGCAGCTCCCAGTTGGCGCAATGCGCCGAGAACACCAGTGCGGGCTTGCCGTCGTCGCGCATCTGCTGCATGCGGCGGTAGGCCTCGTCGGAATCCAGCAGGTGGCCGCTGCCGGGCCGCGCCGGGTCGTGGTCCCACAGATGATCGAGATGCGCGAACTCGGCGCCGACCCGTCCCAGGTTTTCCCAGACGCCGGCGAGGATTTGCTCGATCTCCTCTTGGGATTTTTCCGGGAACGCAGCGGTGAGATTGGCGCGGCCAGTGCGGTGCTCCGGAAGGAAAGGGCCGACACGGCGGATCAGCTCGCCGCAGAAATTCGACAGCCAGTCAACCGGAACCAGCCGGATCGTGCGCAGCAGTACGGCGGTGAGGGCGCCGATCAGCCGGTAGGTGATGCGCTTGAGAACGAAGCCGAGATTGCGAAGCATCGTGCACTCAAAATCGCACGACGATCTTGCCGAACACTTGACGGCTTTCCAATCGGGCGAGACCGCTCTCCAGATCGGTGATAAGCACCTCTGTATCGATCACCGGAGTCATGCCGCCGGCCATCTTGGCGAGGCTCTCGCGAATGTTGCGTATCGCGGCGCCGAACGAGCCGATGATGCGGTATTGCTGCTGGAAGAGCTGCATCAGATTGAATTGCACGGTCGGGCCCGCGGTCGAGCCGCAGGTGACGAGCCGTCCGCCGCGCTTGAGCACCAACAGCGACCCGTTGAAGCCTTCGCCGCCGACGTGTTCGAACACCACGTCGACGCCCTTCTTGTTGGTCAGCTTGCGGGTGATCGTCTCGAACCGTTGCGTGCGGTAATTGATCACGTGATCGGCGCCGATTGCCGTGGCCTTCGCTGCCTTCTCGTCGTCGCCCACCGTGGTGATGACGGTGCAGCCGATCGCCTTTGCCATTTTGATCGCTGCAGTGCCGATCCCGGAGCCGCCGGCCTGCACCAGGATGGTCTCTCCGGGCTCGAGCTTGGCGTTGTCGAACAGCATGTGCTGCACGGTGGAGAACCCGATTGGCGCGCAGGCCGCGTCGATCATGTTGACGCCCTTCGGCACCGGGATCACGAGTCGTGCCGGCATGTTAAGCCGGTCGCGGGCAAAGCCGTCGAGGTGGAAACCCATGATGCCGGCGACGTTTTCGCAGAGATTATCGCGGCCCTCGCGGCAGGCCTTGCAGGCCCCGCAGGTCATCGCGCCGTACATCACCACGGGATCGCCCGCCTTGAAATCGGTGACGCCCGCGCCGACCGAGGCAATCTCGCCCGACGCTTCGGCGCCGACCACCAGCGGCAGCTTGCGCTTGGCGAACGCCATGCCGCGAAAGCCCCACAGATCGAGGTGATTGAGCGCGACCGCCTTGATGGCGATCTGCACCTCGTCGTCACCGGGCGGGGGCGGGGCGGCCACCTCGGCAAGCTCGACCTTGCGGTCAGCGATCAGGTTGAGCGCGCGCATGACGGCGGCCTCAGGCCGGCTCCAGGCCCATCACCAGCGAGACGTTCTGTCCGCCGAAGCCGAAAGAGCTTGAAATGGCGTGCCGCAAATTCTTGGCGTCGCGCGCGGTGTTGGGCACCACGTCGAGTTGGATCGCCGGATCCGGCACCTTGTAGTTGATGGTTGGCGGGATGCGCTCGTTGCGCAGCGTCAGTAGCGTGAACACCGCCTCGATAGCGCCGGCAGCGGACAGCGTGTGACCCACCATCGACTTGTTGGATGAAATCGGAATCTTGCTGGCTCGCTCGCCGAACACGGTGGTGACGCCGAGGCACTCCATCTTGTCGTTCTCCGGGGTGCCGGTGCCGTGGGGGTTGATGTAGTCGATGTCGTCCGGCGTCAGGCCCGCGTCGTTGAGCGCATTGCGGATGCAACCGATGATCGGCTTGCCGTCCGGGCTTGACCGCGTGCGGTGGAATGCGTCGGCCATCTCGCCGCAGCCTTCGACCACACCGAGGATCGTGGCGCCGCGCGCCAGCGCGCTTTCCATGCTTTCCAGCACCAGAGCGCCGGCGCCTTCCGCCATCACGAAGCCGTCGCGATTCTTGGAAAACGGCTTGGCAGCGGCGCCCGGCTCGCCGCTCCACATCGAGAGCGCGGACAACAGCGAGAACCGGATCAGCGATTCCGGGTTCACCGACCCGTCGGTGCCGATGCACAGCGCCGTGTCGGTCTCGCCGCGGCGGATCGCCTCGACGCCGAGCTGGATCGCGGTCGCGCCGGACGCGCAGGCGGTGGACAGCGAGATTGGCGAACCCTTGGTGCCGAACTTGTCGGCAATGGTGTTGGCAACCGAGCCGAGCTGAAACCTGTCATGCATCGCGGCGAATTTGCCGGTGGCGGCTTCACGCAGCAGGTCGGCGTAACCGACCGATGCGTTGCCGCGCGAGGCCGCCGCCACTTCAAGCCGGTGCGGCCACTCGATCTCGATCGGTGGCACAGCGAGGAATAGCGGGCCCGGAAAATCCCCGCGTTTGCCGATGCCGGACTCGCCGACCGCTTCTTCGGAGGCGAGGTCGGCCAGCCGCTCGGACAGAGCCGCCGTCGAATAGGGCTCGACGTCGAGAAAATCGACCGTGCCCGCCATCTTCGTCTTCAGGTTGTCGGTCGGGAAACGGCTGATGGTCTTCACGCCGGATAGGCCGGCGGTGAGCTTCTCCCAATTCTCGGTCTTACCGGCCCCGAGAGAGGTCACGACACCCATGCCGGTGACGACAACGACCGGGCGTTTCTGCTTGTCCTTGGTGGACGGCATGTCGATCTCCTTCAGGGCCCGGCTTCGACCAGCGCAAGACCTTCGCCCCAGGCGTGGCCGACGCTGGCGACGACAGCCTGGGCGAGGCTGCCCTGCATGGGCCGCTCGACCCCCGATTCATCGCAGGGTGGAAATAAGGTACCACGGCCGATCGCCAAGGCCGCCAGTGCCAGGTTCATGGCAAATTGCGGCTCGTCGGCGTGCCCGATGAAGGTCCCGCTGGCGCGGACCGGCACGTCGGGGTGCTTTGCGTAAAAGGCGCGCTCTTCGCCGGTCGCGGGTTCCGCGCCGCTGGCCCCGGTGATCACCGCATGGCTGCCCGCCTTCAGCCGGCCGGCGAGCTTCTGCCAGAGCTGCTCCAGCGTGGCGCTCACCTGGCCCGGCTTGCGATTGCTGCGGTCGGACAGCACGGCACTCAGTTTGGCGATGCGCTTGGCACCGCGGGCGTCCGCGTGGCTCCGCTCTTCGAGCACCAGGAACGCGCCGAAGGAGCCGAGCGCCAGCCCGCCCTTTGGGCCACGGTCCCACACCGGGGCGAATGTGTCCTTGAGGTTGTAGCCGCCGAATTCCTTGATCAGCAGATGGTCGGGGCGGTCGGCGTTGAACGCGCCACCGACCAGCGCGATGCTGCTTTGCCCGGCCGCGATGCGCGACAGTGCGATCCGCATGGCGTCGATGCCGGCGGATTCCTCGCCCATGAACGTGCGCGAAGAGCCGGTGACGCCGTGCACGATCGAGATGTTGCCGGCGAGCAGATTAGACAGTTGCGCCAGAAACAGCGTCGGGCGTAGGTCGCTCATCAGCCGCTCGTTCAGCCAGGCACCTGGATCGGCGGCCGTCGGCATGCCGGTCATGATGTTAGCGTCGACCGCGAGATCGCGCTCGCCGCCGCCCGCGGCCACGATCATGTCCATGTTGGACAGGATCGCAGTGTTGCCCTTTACCCCGGCACTGTCGAGCGCGAGACCGGCCGCGTAGGCGCCGGTGCGTTGCCACGGCTCCATCTGGCGCTGGTCGCCCTTTTTGGGGATCTGTTTGTCGAAGTCGACCGGCGCCAGCGGGTGAATGATGTAGGGCGCCAGCGTATTGGTGTCGGCTTGCGGCCGGGAGGCGTTGAGCGCGTTCCAGTGCGCATCTGGCCCTTCACCGAGGCAGGACACGATCCCGATGCCGGTGATCCAGGCCTCCGCCTCAGCCATTGGCAGCGGCCTCCATCGGCAAGGCGATCCGTTGCGCCATCGCTTCCATGCTGGAGCGTAACTCGGTGCTCGGGAACGGCATGAGACGAAGCGTAATGCTGGCGTCGCAGACCGGCTTGCCGCCAGCGGTGATCGCGGCCTCGGCGATCATGAAGCCCGAGCCTTCGTGGACGAGCTTGGACGATACCGTCAGCAACTGTCCCGGCGTGACGAAGGTGCGCAGCTTCGCCTCCTTCACGGCGGCAAGGAACGGCATCTTCTCGAATTTGGTGCGCGCGATGATCAACCAGCCGGTGGTCTGCGCCATCGACTCGATCAGCAGCACGCCCGGCATCAGAGGGTGCCCCGGGAAGTGGCCTTCGAAGATAGTGCTCGCGGCCGGCACGGCCGCCTCCGCGCGGATCGTCAGGTTGGAGAGGTCGAGGTCGATGATCCGGTCAATGAGCTGGAAATACTCGATCCGCATTGGTCCTCTGACGTTGGACTCGCCGGTCAGGCACCCTTGGCGGCGACCAGGTCGTCGATACGGGCGCAGAGGTTCTTCAACACGAAATACTGCTCTGTGGTTGCCTTGCCGTCATTGACCTCCTGGGTCCAATGCTCGAGCGGCAGCTTGATGCCGAACGCCTTGTCGATGGCGAAGGCAATGTCGAGGAAGTCCAGGCTGTCGATGCCCAAATCGTTGATTGAATGGCTTTCCGGCTTGATCGTCTCGCGCGGGATATCGCAGGTCTCGGCGATGATGTTGGCCACGGTTTCGAAGGTCGAGGGCATCGCAAGTCTCTGTTGGAGAAGAAGGATTTTGGCCGCGCGGCCCGCGGGGCAAGGCGGGCGACAGGCGCCGGTTCCGGTGCCACCCCCGCCGCAAGCCGAATGCCCGTATAGCGAACGGGGCCCTTGAGTTCAACATGGTGGCGGCGCTTGCCTGTGTGTGGCGGCGGAGCTGGTCAATAAGCCCTTTCAGGCCGCCCCGAGGCCTTTCAGATGATCCTGCTGCGCACCCATGAGGTGGCGATTTCGGCCCCGATGACGACGGCGAAGATGACGCACAGCACCAACCCAGCCTGGTCCCAATAGAGGTTGGAAAGCGCGGTATTGAGCGCCATGCCGAGCCCGCCGCCGCCGACCAGGCCGAGCACCGCGGATTCCCGCACATTGATGTCCCAGCGGAACATGGCCAGTGCCAGAAAGGCCGGTTTCACCTGAGGCCACACCCCCTTGATGAGCACGGCGAGGGGCGGGGCGCCGGCGGCCTTCAAGGCCTCGATCGGGCCAGGCTTTGCCTCCTCGATGGCCTCGGAAAGGAATTTGCCGGTGAACCCGATCGAGTGGACCGCAATGGCCAGCGTTCCGGCGAGCGCCCCGGGGCCGAACACCGCGACGAAGAATAGCGCCCACACCATGGCGTGGATCGAACGGGTCGCCACCAGGATGAACCGCCCGATGCTTTGGACGATGAGGGACTGCGTGACGTTGCTTGCCACCATCAGGGCGACCGGCGTCGCCATGGCCACCGCCAGGATAGTGCCGAGCGTCGCGGTGTGGAGTGTTTCCATCAGCGCCGGATGGACCACCTTGGGATACCAGGCCCAGTCGATCGGCCACATCCGTGTGAACAGGTCGGCGGTCTGCTGCGGCGCGTCGTAGAGGAATTCAGGGATGATCTCGATCGATCGCAGCGACCAGACGATGGTCGATCAGCGCGATCAGGTAAAATACAGAGCGCATGATGCGCTCGGCGAGCGAGAAGCGCTGCCACTGGCGAAGCGGTGCGGCTGGGGCGGCGACGCTCATTGGAACAGCCGCCGCATGAAGCCGGACAAAAGCTCGCCAACCATCACGATCGCGATGATCGCGAGCACGATGGTCAGCACGAAGTCGTAGTCGAATCGCTGGAACGCGGTGAACAGCGTTGCGCCGATGCCGCCGCCGCCGACCAACCCAACCAGCGCGGAATTGCGCAGGTTGGAATCCAGCTGATAGGCGCAGAAGCCGACGAAACGTGGCATGACTTGCGGCACCACGCCCATCACGATCACCGAAAGGAACGATGCGCCGGTCGCGCGCACGGCCTCGACCTGATTCATCGACATTTCTTCGACGGCTTCAGCAAGCAGTTTGGAAAGGAAGCTCATCGACGCGACGATCAGAGCCAGCACGCCGGCGAGCGCGCCGAAGCCAACCGCCTTGACGAACAGAATCGCGACGATGATGGGATGGAACGTGCGCAACAGCGCGATCAGCCCGCGGCAGAACCAGGCGAGCGGCGCAGGGCTCAGGTTGCGTGCCGCCGCAAGGCCCAGCGGGATTGCCAGTGCGACGCCGAACACCGTCGAAAGCACCGCGATCTGCAGGCTCTCCGTCATGCCGGCGTAGAGCAGTTGCAACTTGTCCGGCGCCACGTTGGGCGGAAACATCCGTGATAGGAAGCGCCCACCGTGGTCGATGCCGGTGATGAAGCGTGCCCAGGTGAAGTCGAGCGTTTGGGCCGCATAGATCACATAGATCGCAAGGAGCGCTACTGCGATCCGGGCCGGCCAGTTCGGGGGGAAGGCCACGCGGCGCGTGGCCGGGTAGGACGCGCTCATTCGAGCCAGCCTTCGCCGCCGTAGATCTCCAGCAGATGGCTGTCTTCCAGCTCGCGCGGCGGGCCGTCGAACACGACTTCACCCTTCGACATGCCGACGATGCGGTCGGCGTATCGTTTGGCCAGCGCCACGTTGTGGATGTTGACGATCACCGGAATGTCGCGTTCGCCCGCGCGCTTGGAGATCAATTCCATAATCTCGACCGAGGTCTTGGGATCGAGCGAGGAGGTCGGCTCGTCGGCGAGGATCAGATCGGGGTCCTGCATCAAGGCGCGGGCGATGCCGACACGCTGGCGCTGGCCGCCGGAGAGCTGGTCGGCGCGCTGGTTCGCGAGCGCGCCGAGCCCGACCGCATCGAGCAGTTGAAACGCGCGGTCAACGTCCTTGGGATCGAACCGGCGCAGCCAGGCTCGCCATACTGCGACGTAGCCGAGGCGGCCGGTCAGCACGTTCTCGATCACCGACAGGCGTTCCACCAGATTGTATTCTTGGAACACCATGCCGATACGGCGGCGGATCCGGCGCAGCTCGCGTCCGTTGAGCTTCGCGATGTCCTGGCCGAGGAACAGGATCTCGCCGGAGGTCGGATCGACCAGCCGGTTGATGCAGCGGATCAGCGTGGATTTACCGGTACCGGACGGACCAATGATCGCGGTCATGCCGCGGCCCTCGACCGTCAGCGAGACGTTCTTCAGCACCGGCTGACCCGCGCGGTATTCCTTGCGTAGGTTGCGGATAACGAGCGAGCGGTCGGCGTTGCTGCCGGCCGCGTCTGGCGTGAAAGGCGCCGCGGCGTCCATCGGTATTATTGTTTCGGAGCCTGTTGCTGTTGCTTCTTTTTCTCCAGCGCATCCGCTTCGCGCTTGGCCTCGGCGTCGTAGGCCGCCTTGTTGTACGGCGTGCCAGAATCCTCCGCGATCTTGCGTACCACCGCCCAGTCCTTCTGGTATGTGATTGGATAGAAGCGGTCGTCGTTGTTGAATTCCTTGCGCATCGATTCCGGGAAGCGGAATGCGTAGAAGCAGTCGACCAGCTTCTTGGCCAGATCCGGCTTGAGATCGTGCGCGTAGGCGAACGAAGAGGTCGGGAAGATCGGGCTCTTGTATATGATGCGGAAGTCGTCGGCCTTGAGCGTGCCGCGCGACACCATGCGCTCATAGACGTCGGACGCAACGCCGCCCATGTCGTAGTCTCCGGACAGGACGCCGAGCGCCGACTTGTCGTGCCCGCCTGACATCAGCGGCTTGTAGTCATCGTTGGGCTTGAGACCCTCTTGCGGGTAGAGCACGAGCGGTGCGAGGTGCCCTGAGTTGGACGACGGCGCGGTGTGCGCAACACGCTTGTCTTTGAGGTCGGACAGCTTGTGATAAGGGCTTGACGCCTTCACCAACGAAATCAGGTGATATCCGTGCGGGCCTTTCTCCGTGCCCTTGGCGGCGAACGGCACCGCGCCGGCGAGGTTGACCGCGAAACCGGTCGGTCCGGTTGAGAAGCCGGCGAAATGCAGCCGGCCCGAGCGCATGGCCTCGATCTCGGCGGAGTTCGAATTGACCGGGTAATAGACCACGCGCTTGCCAGTGCACTGCGCGAGATAGTCGGTGAAGGGCTTGAAGATCGGGCCGTACACCGCCGGGTCTTCGACGGGCGTGTAGGCGAACACCAGCGTCGACGGATCGCGGTGCTTCTTCGGATCTTTCGGCGTGTCGGCGACGAGATCCTTATTGTCATCGCAGTAGAGCGTGTCGAGCTGGCCGCGGTTCTTGCAATCGTCGGCCTAGGCGAGCGCGCGAATCTCCAGCAAAGACCCGGCCAGCACAGCGATGGCGAACGTGCTGAGCGGCGCGACCCAACGATTGCGCATGAGTTCCTCCATTAAGTGATGTGTCGATTGTTTGTCGTTCACACGACGATACGCGGCGTCTGCGTGCCGGGCAACTGCGAAGCGGCTCAATTCCGCCACGTATAGGGCGGTCGCAAGGCGTTTCAGCAAATTTGCCGCACCGCCGCATCGCCGCCGCATTGGAACGGTCTACGCGCCGCTTGGTTTCACGCCCGAGGGGCGACGCAGGAGGATGCATTGTTGGCAAGGTGGATTGTGGCGGTCGGTGCAGGGGTGCTGCTGACCGCGGGTGTCGCGCGTGCCGAGTCCGGTATCGCATCTGTTTACGCATATTCCGGGAGCAAGACCGCAAGCGGTCAGCGAGCCAATCCAGGCGGCTTGACTGCCGCGCATCGCACGTTGCCGTTCGGCACGATGGTGCGCGTCACCAACAAGCGTAACGGCAAATCCGTGGTGGTTCGCATCAACGACCGCGGCCCGTTTATCCGCGGCCGGGTGATCGATCTCACCCCGGCGGGGGCGCGTGCTCTGGCATTCTCCGGCTTGGCGCCGGTGACAGTCGCCCGCGCCAACTAGCCTAACGCGGCGCGGCGGGCGCTTCGACCGGCGGGTTGCAATTGCGCTTGCCGGACAGCACGCAATCCTGATTCTTGCGGATCATCGCCATCGAGTTGGCGATCCAAATGCCGCCAGCAATCAGCAGAATGATCACGCCTGCCGCCATCGCATTCATCATCATGCGATGGCGGTAGTCGTCCTCGCCCTCGGTGCGCT
>JBEVIJ010000107.1:0-5820 GCA_040510745.1 Xanthobacteraceae bacterium | reverse complement strand
GTGGCGCGCTCCTCCGCGCAGACGGATTTTTCCAAGCGCGGCATTTCCTTCAATATTACCGGCGAGCAGGTCGACGGCATGGATGTGCGCGCGGTCAAGGCCGCGGCGGAGAAGGCGGTCGGCTGGTGCCGCGACGGCAACGGCCCGATCATCCTGGAGATGCTGACCTACCGCTATCGCGGCCACTCCATGTCGGACCCGGCGAAGTACCGCACCCGCGAGGAGGTCGAGAAGGTCCGCAACGAGCAGGATCCGATCGAGCAGGTTCGCCGCCGCATTCTCGAGCGCAAATGGGCGAGCGAGGACGAGGTCAAGAAGATCGACGCCAAAGTGCGCGACGCCGTCAACGAGGCTGCCGAATTCGCCACCAACGATCCCGAGCCCGATCCGTCGGAACTCTACACCGACGTGGTGCGATGACGGCGCATGTCGACATTGGCAACCATCGTGGTCATCGTGGCCTGCATCGGCGCCATCGCAAGCTGGATCGTCGGTGCGCTGAATTTCGCCCTCACGCTGCGCGTGCTTTCCGGCGAGAGCAACCGCAAGCAGATGTGGTACGCGGCTGTCGCCTGGCCGTTCGCCTCGCGGCACATGACCGGGGAAGCCGCCGTCTATTCGTCCAAGGCCAACAAGTCGCTGGTCGCGTTTTTCACCTGCCTGATGATCGCGGCGGCCGCGATGTCGCTCGCCACCAATCTGTCACGCTTGTCGCGCTGAGCATGATCCCGAAAAGTGGGCACCGGTTTTCGGAAAGATCATGCTCAAACGGAGAGCGAAGAGGGTCCTGCGTCCATGCCCATTGAAGTGCTGATGCCCGCGCTGTCGCCCACCATGGAGAAGGGCAACCTTGCCAAGTGGCTCAAGAGCGAGGGCGACACGGTCAAGGCCGGCGACGTGATCGCAGAGATCGAGACCGACAAGGCGACCATGGAGGTCGAGGCGGTCGACGAGGGCACGCTCGGCAAAATCCTGATTCCCGAAGGCACCGCGGACGTCGCGGTCAACACGCCGATCGCGGTGATCCTGGGCGAGGGCGAGGACAAGTCCTCGATCGGCGCCGCAAAGCCCGCGCCGCAAAAGACCGAGTCGGCCGCGCCCGCAGCCAAGAGCGAGCCCACCCCGGCCGCCGCCTCATCCGCTCCCGCCGCGCCGCAGGCACAGGCTCAGCCCGACCCCGATCTGCCCGAAGGCACCGAGATGGTCACCATCACCATGCGCGAAGCGCTGCGCGATGCGATGGCCGAGGAGATGCGCCGCGACAAGGACGTCTTCGTGATGGGCGAGGAGGTCGCCGAGTATCAGGGCGCCTACAAGGTCACGCAGGGCCTGCTGCAGGAGTTCGGTGCGCAGCGCGTGGTCGACACGCCGATCACCGAGCACGGCTTCGCGGGATTGGGCGTCGGTGCGGCGATGGCGGGCCTCAAGCCGGTCGTCGAGTTCATGACGTTCAACTTCGCCATGCAGGCGATCGACCAGATCATCAACTCGGCGGCCAAGACGCTCTACATGTCGGGCGGCCAGATGAAATCCTCGGTGGTGTTCCGCGGCCCAAACGGCGCGGCGGCCCGCGTCGCCGCCCAGCACAGCCAGGACTACTCCGCTTGGTACTCGCACATTCCGGGGCTGACGGTGATCGCGCCGTCGAATGCCGCCGACGCCAAGGGCCTACTCAAGGCCGCGATCCGCAATCCCAATCCGGTGATCTTCCTCGAAAACGAAATTCTCTACGGGCAGAGCGGGCCGGTGCCCAAGCTCGAGGATTTCGTGCTGCCGATCGGCAAGGCACGGATCGCGCGCGCCGGAAATGACGTCACCATCGTCGCGTTCTCGATCGGCATGACCTACGCACTCAAGGCCGCGGATGAGCTCGCCAAGCTCGGCATCGCGGCCGAGGTGATCGATCTTCGCACCTTGCGCCCCCTGGACTCCGAAACGGTGATTGCGTCGGTCAAGAAGACCGGCCGCATTGTCACCATCGAGGAGGGCTGGCCGCAGTGCGGCATCGGCGCCGAGATCGCGGCGCGAGTCACGGCGGAGGCGTTCGATTATCTCGATGCGCCGCCGACCCGCGTGGCCGGCAAGGACGTCCCGATGCCCTACGCCGCCAATCTTGAGAAGCTTGCGCTGCCGTCGGTCGCCGAAGTGGTCGAGGCGGCCAAGGCCGTCTGCTACCGGTAAACCCAGTCGCCGCCATGCCCACCAACATCCTCATGCCCGCGTTGTCGCCCACGATGGAGAAGGGCAACCTCGCGAAGTGGCTCAAGAAAGAGGGCGACACGGTCAAGCCCGGCGACATCATCGCCGAGATCGAGACCGACAAGGCGACCATGGAGGTCGAGGCGGTCGACGAAGGCACGCTGGCCAAGATCGTCGTCGCCGAAGGCACCGCCGACGTGCCGGTCAACCAGGTGATCGCGGTGCTGGCCAACGAAGGCGAGGACGTGAAGGCCGCCGCCGCATCGCGGCCCGTCATCCCGCCGCAGCAGGCGAAACCCGCGCAGGCCGCTGCGGCGCCCGCTGCAGCACCTGCTCCGGCAGCGCCCAAGCCGGTTGCTGCCCCAGCTCCCGCGGCTACTCCCACGCCGGCCGCCCGCACCGGCGGCAACCGCGCGTTCGCCTCGCCGCTCGCTCGGCGTCTTGCCAAGGAAGCCGGCATCGACGTGTCGCGCATCACCGGATCGGGCCCGCACGGCCGCATCATCGCGCGCGACGTCGACGCGGCGAAGTCCGGCAAGGGACTGCGCCCCGCCGCCGGTGTCGCTGCCGGCGGAGCCGCGCCGGCCGTCGCGCCGTCGATGTCCGACCAGCAGGTGCGCGCACTGTTCGAAGAGGGCAGCTACGAGGTGGTGCCGCACGACGGCATGCGCCGCACCATCGCGCAACGCCTAACGGCGTCGACGCAGACCATCCCGCATTTCTATCTAACCATCGACTGCAACATCGGCCGGCTCCTGGATGCGCGCGAAGAGATCAATGCCTCGGCGCCTAAGGACAAGGACGGCAAGCCGGCCTACAAGCTCTCGGTCAACGACTTCGTCATCAAGGCGCTGGCGCTCGCATTGCAGCGCATCCCCGATGCCAACGTGAGCTGGACGGAGAGCGGCATGCTCAAGCACAAGCATTCCGACGTCGGTGTCGCTGTCGCGATGCCGGGCGGCCTGATCACGCCGATCGTGCGCAGCGCCGAGACCAAGTCGCTGTCCGCGATCTCCAACGAGATGAAGGATTTCGCGGCGCGCGCCCGCGGGCGCAAGCTTAAGCCGCATGAATACCAGGGCGGCACCACCGCGGTGTCCAACCTCGGCATGTACGGCATCAAGGACTTCACCGCCGTGATCAATCCGCCGCACGCCACGATCCTTGCGGTCGGCGCCGGCGAGGAGCGCCCGGTGGTGGTGAACGGCAAGGTCGAGGCCGCTCACATCATGAGCGTCACGATGTCATGCGATCATCGCGCGGTTGACGGCGCGCTCGGCGCGGAGTTGATCGGCGCGTTCAAGAGGCTGATCGAAAATCCGGTGATGATGGTGGTGTAGTCGCGGGCGACCTGGGGCAGCGCAGGCGCTCTCTCGATCGTCATTGCCGGGCTTGACCCGGCAATCCATGAGATGGAGCGGCATAGCAATTCTGACGTTTGGTGTTCGTGGAAAGTCTTCATGGATCGCCGGGTCAAGCCCGGCGATGACGGCGGTGTGCGATGCGCCGCCGGGGCGATCGGGGATAGAAGCAAACCGCGTGCTATCCCCGCGGGGTCGCATGGATCGCTATTAGCAGCTAAAGTTGAGCAAGGCGACGCAAAAACAGTTCTAGGGAGCGACACATGACCAAGACCAGACGCCAAATCCTCAAAGGCGCGGCGGCAGCCGGCGGCGCGGCGATGTTCGCCCCGGCGGTGCTCGCGCAATCGCAGTTCCCGAGCCGCAACGTCCGCATCGTCGTGCCGTTCCCAGCCGGCGCCACCACCGACATGCTGGCGCGGCTGATCGCGCAACGCCTCACCGAAACGATGGGACAGCCTTTCGTGGTCGAGAACGTGGGCGGCGGCGGCGGATCGATCGGCGCCGATCAGGTCGCCAAGGCGACGCCCGACGGGCACACGCTGCTGTTCGGCAACATCACGTTCAGCACCACCACGTCGTCGCTGATGTACGTGAAGCGCGCGCGGCACACGTTCGACGACTTCGTCACGGTGACGGTCGGCGCCTGGGTGCCGCTCCTCTTCCTCGCCGCCAAGGACGTGCCGGTCGGCAACCTCAAGGAGTTCGTCGACTACGCCAAGAAAGCCGACAAGCCGCTGCTGTATGGCTCGACCGGGCCGGGCAGCATCATGAATCTCTGCGGCGAGGTGCTCAAGCGCGACGCCGGCATCAAGATGGATCACATCCCGTTCCGCGGCGCCGCGCCGCTGGTCACCGACATGCTGGCGGGGCGCATCCAATTCGGCGGCGATCAGCTCTCCAGTTCGCTGCAGCATGTGCGCTCCGGCTCACTCAAGGCCATGGCGGTCGCCACCAAATCAGCGGCGCTGCCGGACGTGCCGACCGCGCGCCAGATGGGCTTCCCCAATCTCGAGCTGCAGGGCTGGAACGGCTTCCTCGCGCCGAAGGGCACGCCGGACGCGATCGTCAATCGGATCCAGCAGCAGGTTGCCGAAGCGGTGAAGCGCCCCGATATCGCCAAGCGCATGACGGACGTCGGTGCCGAGCCGTCCGGCAACACACCGGCGGAGATGGGCAAGATGCTGCAAGAGCAGATCGCGCAGGTGAGGCCGGTGGTCGAGGAACTGAAGCTGGTCGTCGAGTAGGTCTTGTCCGCGGCCGAGGAGGGCCGGCGCTTGATGAGTGCGTTGTGATGAGTGCATTCCTTGCCTTCCTCGGCACCTTCCTGCTTTCGCTGTTCGTGGCGCTACTTGCCGCGCTGCAATTGGCGGACTACTTCGCCGCCACCGAGGAGTTCGGGCTGGTCCTGATCGCGTTGCTGGTTTTCGTGACGATCTGCCTGCTGGCGTTCGTCGCGGCCAATATCGAGGCGCGCCAGCCGCGCGTGTTCAACGCGGTGGCGGCTGGCTTGGCATTGCTCGCCTTCATCCCGCTGGCATTTCCCGCGCTCGTCAAGACCGCCGCCGACCGCTCGACCAATCCGTTTTCGATCGCGATCGAGAACACCGCGGTCGCGCTGGAGTTCATCGTTCCCGCGCTGGTCGCGGTGCTGGTGCAATGGGGCCTGGTGCGGCGGCGCTGGCTGCGGCTGCGCGGCGAGGACGATCTCAGCCTGTGGCCCTGGATCGCGACCATGGTCGGCGGCCTGGCGATCCTCAACCCCTACGGGCTCGACGTCATCGGCCAGGCGATCAGCTATCGTCCGACCAATTGGCTGCGCGACATGGTGCGCACCATTGCGCTTGGCGGCGTGGCCGCGCTACTCGCCATGGTTTTCCTCGAAACCTACATCCGGGGCCGCATGCTGCGCCGGCGGCTGGCGCAAGCGGGGTAGAGGTTTGCGCCGCTCGCGCTACACTCGCCCCGGCAACTGAAAGAACATCATGGCTGACATCAATTTCGACGTCATCATCATCGGCTCGGGGCCGGGCGGCTACGTCACCGCGATCCGGGCGGCGCAACTCGGCTTCAAGACCGCCATCGTCGAGCGCCATTATCTCGGCGGCATCTGCTCGAACTGGGGCTGCATCCCGACCAAAGCGCTGCTGCGCTCGGCGGAAATCTACCACGCCATGCAGCACGCCAAGGATTACGGGCTGTCGGCCGGCAACGTGACATTCGATCCGGCCGCGGTGGTCAAGCGCTCGCGCGGCGTCGC
>JBEVIJ010000106.1:0-4920 GCA_040510745.1 Xanthobacteraceae bacterium | reverse complement strand
CACCGCCAAGGACATCATCCTCGCCATCATCGGCGAGATCGGCACCGCCGGCGGCACCGGCTACGCGCTCGAATACGCCGGCGAAGCGATCCGCTCCCTGTCCATGGAAGGCCGCATGACCGTCTGCAACATGTCGGTCGAGGGCGGCGCCAAGGCCGGGTTCATCGCGCCTGACGAGAAGGCCTTCGCCTATCTCAAGGACCGGCCGCGGTCGCCGCAAGGCAAGCGTTGGGACGAGGCCATGCGTTACTGGGAAACGCTGCGCTCGGACGAGGGCGCGCACTTCGATCGCGAGATCAGGCTCGACGCGGCGAAACTGCCGCCACTCGTCACTTGGGGCACCAGCCCCGAGCAGGTCATTTCCGTGACCGGGCGCGTGCCGAAGCCGCAGGACATCGCGGATGAGAACAAGCGCCGCGCCGCCGAGACCTCGCTCGGCTATATGGGCCTCGAGGGCGGCGAGAAAATCACCGACATCACGCTCAATCGCGTGTTTATCGGCTCCTGCACCAACGGACGGATCGAGGATTTGCGCGCGGTCGCCCGGGTGGTCGACGGCAAGAGCGTCAACGGCAACGTCAATGCGATGATCGTGCCGGGCTCCGGCCTGGTGAAGGAACAGGCCGAGGCCGAAGGGCTCGATAAGATCTTCGTCAAGGCCGGCTTCGAATGGCGCGAGCCCGGTTGCTCCATGTGTCTGGCGATGAATCCCGACAAGCTCGCGCCGGGCGAGCGTTGCGCCTCCACCTCGAACCGCAATTTCGAAGGGCGCCAGGGCTACAAGGGCCGCACCCATCTGGTGTCGCCCGCCATGGCCGCCGCGGCGGCGATTGCCGGGCACTTCGTCGACGTGCGGGAGTGGAAGTAGCGCGGCGATTCACTTGGCCGGAAACGTTGTCTCGGCGGCCAACGCCTCGCCCGGCAACAGCGTGAGGCGTGTGTCCGGCAGCGGACCGAGCTTGACGAGAATGGCGCCGAGCCGTGCGGCATCGCTGCGCAGCGCGACGATGCGCAGCGGCACGTTACGGTAGGAAAAGCTGCCGGCGGTGGATTCCACGAGGATGGCAGGTCGCGCCAGCAGCTCGCTGTAGCCGCGCGCGTACGCGCGCACACGATCGCTCTGGCCCGCAAAGCTTGCGGATTGCGCAAAGCGCTCGGCCGTTTCCTGCACCAGCACGACATAGTCGGTCGCGCCGTCGATTGCCGACAGCGGCGGATAATGTCCGTAGGCCGGGAACGTGGCGTACCAGTCGACGGCATCACGGCCATCGAGCGCCGCTCTCACCCGCTCGACCATCACGCGGGTATCGTGCGGCGCGGAACGTGCGATGGCCAGCGTCGAGATGGCGGCCGGCACGGCCAAGATGCCGATGGCGCAGGTCGCGAGTGCGGGGCGCCATATGGCCGGCGCTTGGCGGCAAAGACGCGCGACAAGGTCGACGGCGAGCACCGCGAACAGGCCGCTCATCACCGTCATGTGTCGCTCGATCGCCATGAACGGCTTCATCGGGGAAAGCTCATGCATGAAATACCAGAGCACGGCGAACACCAGCACCAGGCGGATCGCCGGCGCGCTCGAGCGCCAGCTTGCGACGACCAGAAGTGCTGCGACGAGACCGGTCATTGCCAGCGCCGGGCCGAGTCCCGGCCACAGGCTCATCGTCCAGTGAAACAGGAAATGCGAATACCAGCCGTGCCAGACGATGATGTGGTTCGAGAGCGCGTGCACGATCTCCGTGTTCAGGCCGTGCAGGAAAATCTCCGGCATCAGTAACGCCGGCGCGTTGATGAGCGCGAAAACCGCGACCGCCGTTCCGCCCGACCATGCGAGCGAGGCATAATACCCTCGAACGTCCGTGACCGGCGCTATCAGCGGCACCACGCAGGCCAACGGGAGCAGCACGACGCCGATATATTTCGCCGACGTCGCAAGACCGACCAGGAGCCCGAACGCCAGCGCCCGGCGCGTCTGCGCGTTCTCACGCAGCCGGTCGAGCGCGGCAAGGCCGAGCAGCAGCCACGGCGCCAGGAAGATGTCCTCCTTGAGCAGTTGCGCGTGGAACACGACCAGCGGCGTCACGGCGGCGACGAGACCAGCGGCGAGAGCAAGCGGCCACGCCACCACGCGGCGCGCGAGCACGATCGTGGCCAGCACGGTCAGGCCGCCGAACATCGCGGCCACGGTGCGGCCGAGTTCGACCACCGCGAGCTGTTCGGCATATCGCGCGACGAGATTGGCGAGCCGGACGGTCTGCACCAGCAGCAACGGCTGGAGGAAATCCTCCCGGCCCGCGAGGATGAAATCGGCTTTCTTGGGCTCGTCCGACTGGGGAGCGAGCGGCAGGTCGGGGATGGCGTCGTAGGCAAGCGCCGCCGCGACCGCAAGCGCGCCGGCGGCGCACGCGAATGCGATCGTGGAGCCGCTTGGCATTGGATCCGGCGCGGTGCAACGGCCAGCGCTTTTGGCTAGCTCCCGGGCTGCCACCAGCAGCGCATCTGTGGCGTGAGCACGGTGCCAGCGACGCGGTGTTCCGTCGCCAGCCATGAGCTGCATTGGCGCACGTAGCCGCGACCGGGATAATCGTATTTGTATGGCGTTGGGTAAGTCGTCGAATACGGCCGGTACGGAGATGTATCCGGATTGACCGGCGTCACTCGAATGCGCGTACGCGCGCGGGCAGAGTCCGGGCGCGATTGCGCCGAGAATTCCGTCGCACCGCCGCTCCTGTCTGGCACTTTGGAGGTGGACTGCGCGAAGCCGGACGAGGTCGCCGCCAAGCCCATAATGGCGGCTGCGCCAGTCGCCAAGACGCTGAGCGTTATTGTGCGTGTCATCTCGTGTTCAAGCCGTTGAACCCGGTCCTACGCTCGCCGATTGCGGCGCGGCCGTCAACGCCTGCACCTTGGCCCATCGCCTGCTCTCGCTTAAAAACTGGTGCATGACCGAACCGACATCTGCCGATCCGCTCGCGTGGCACATGACCAAGGCGCCCTCCCTCGAGGCATTCGAGGTGCTGGCCGAGACGGCATTTCATCGTCTCCCGGACAAATTCCGGGCGCTTTGCGATGGGCTGGTCATCCGCGTGGAGGATTTTCCGACCGAGGAGGTTCTGACCGACCTCGAGGCGCAGAGCGAGTTCGACCTGCTTGGCCTGTTCCAGGGAGTCGGCCTGCCGTTCCGCTCGGAAAGCGCGTCCGGACAAATGCCGAACATGATCTGGCTCTACCGCCGGCCGATCCTCGACTACTGGGCGGAGCACGACGAGGCGCTGGGCACCATCATCACCCACGTGCTGGTGCATGAGATCGGCCACCACTTCGGCCTCTCCGACGAGGACATGGCGGCGATCGAGGCGGAGGCACATTGAGCGTGCCGGCGATCGGCGCATCCGCCATGCCGGACACGCCGATCACTTGTCAGCGACTGGCAGCCTTGCGTTTGGCCGAGCGGCGCCCTGAGGTGCCTTTGTTATCGGTCCCGGATCCCAGCGGCTCGCGCTCGCAAATGCCCCCGAAGGGGTTCATTCGCGCCGCCATGCCGCACTCTTGGCTCGACGGGAACACGCAGGCGCCCGGCGGCGGGCTGCCGGCGTCGCGGATGCACCAGGTCTCGGCCTGCGCGGGCTCGGCCAGCAAAACGAAGAGCCCCGCCAAAAGGCCCGCTCCGAGCATTTTTCCGGTTTGTTTCATTCACTTTCTCCGGCTACACGACCACACACTTGACAAAACACCGCTCGCGCCGTGAAACAGAACAATTCCAAAGTGATCAGGTGCGCTCATGGATAAATTCACCAAGCTCGAAGGCGTCGCGGCGCCGCTCAGGGCGATCAATGTCGACACGGACATGATCATTCCGAAGCAGTATCTCAAGACCATCAAGCGCACCGGGCTGGGCACGGGCCTGTTCTCGGAAAAGCGCTATCGCGACGACGGCAGCGAGAACCCCGACTTCGTGCTCAACAAGCCGGCCTATCGCAAGGCCAAGGTGCTCGTGGCTGGCGACAATTTCGGCTGCGGCTCTTCGCGCGAGCATGCGCCGTGGGCGCTCATGGATTTCGGCATCCGCTGCGTGATTTCGACCTCGTTCGGCGACATCTTCTACAACAACTGCTTCAAGAACGGCGTGCTGCCGATCAAGGTGTCGCCGGAGGATCTGGAGAAGCTGTTCGACGACGCCGAGCGCGGCGCCAATGCCACGCTGTCGATCGATCTGGAGAAGCAGGAGATCAGAGGGCCGGATGGCGGCGTGGTCAAGTTCGACATCGATGCGCACCGCAAGCATTGCCTGCTCAACGGTCTCGACGATATCGGGCTGACCATGGTCAAGAAGGACCAGATCGAGCGCTTCGAGGAGAAGTCCAAGACCGCGCGCGCGTGGGCGTGACGCGCGCATGCGCGTGAGCAACGCTCGCAGCCCGCAGGACAGGAGCGTCACCCGGACATAGTCATGCTGGGGACGCTCTCGCCGCTCGCGTCCGGCTGAGTGTTAGGCGCTGTCGCGGCTCACGCCGCCTGCACGTGGGCGACCTGATAGAGACAGGGCTCGGCCTCCTTCACCAGTTCGCCAAACCGCGGCCATTTTCTGCGGAACTCGGGCGAGTGGTGCGCCGCCTTGAGCTGCTCGCGGTTCTTCCACTGGACATAGTTCACGACGTGGCTGCCGTCTTCGCTGCGATGCAGACTGACCGAGACGAAGCCGGGCTGACTCGCCATGAAGCGGGCACGCTCTTTCATCAGCTCCAACACCTCGGATTGGTTGTCGGCCGGAACCTTCACGGTGGTGATCTGGGTCACGACGCCGTCGTTTTCGCGGATTTCGGGCATGTGCGCTCTCCTGTTGTCCAAGGAGATAACGCGCATCTCGCCGCACAGGTTTCGGTCCGACGCGGGCATTCGTCCGCGACAAGGACGGATCAGTCC
>JBEVIJ010000105.1:0-10804 GCA_040510745.1 Xanthobacteraceae bacterium | reverse complement strand
GATCACGATGCCGTCCTTCATCGCCACGATCAGGTTGTTGGCGCCGCCGCCGACCACGTGCTGCACGTTGGGCGCCAGCTCGGAGAGCCGGAAGCCGCCGCCCTCCGGGAAATAGACCTTGTCGCTGTCGAGGAAGCGGCCGAGGAACATGCGCCGCAGCACCCATTGATAGGGCGCCTCGGCGGCCGCCGTCTTGGCCTTGGCCTTGACGTCGTCGTTGACCGCGAAGGTGTCGGCCGGGATCGGCGCGTCGACGGCGACCTCCTTGATGGTCAGCCGCTGCACCTCGACGCCGTTGAGCTGGAACGACAGGGTGTGCGCCCGCTTGATGCCGCCGGCGTCGCGCCAGTCGGACAGCACTAGGTCGTAGTTGGAATCGCCGTAGACGTTGTCGACGTCACGGGTGCGCACCACCGCCGGCAGGTGCGTCGTGCGGTCGAACAGCACCGTGAAGGTGCCGGCGCGGGTCTTGATCGCGACCGCCGGCAACGTGCGCTCGCCGACCTTCTGGTCGCCCAGCGCGGTGACGCTCGCCGGCTCGTTGAGCGCCCGCAGCAGCATCCGCGACGAGCCGCGCTCGCGCTCGCGCAAGTGCGCCGCCAGGCGGATGCCCGACATCGCCTGTTGCGCGCCCTTGCCGTCGATCACGACGCCGAACGTCGGCGTGGTGATCTCGCTGAACTTGATCCGCTCGACCGCGGGATATTTCATGTCGCGGTCCCAGTCGACGCGCGAGGTGCGGTTGGTGTTGTCGACGGTCTGGGTATAGGTCGAGTCGCCGAGGAACTTGGCCTCGCCGGTGGGCGAGTACGACTGCCCGGGCTCCCAATGCTTGGCCTCGCCCTTGATGATGGTGGTCTTGGCCGCGCCGACCTTGGCGGCGCCGCCCTGCGCCTCGACCGCCTGCTTGATCAGGTCGATGCCCGATTGCGCGGCAGCCGGCTGGACCAGCGCGCCCAATGCGAGCGCGGCGGTGGGTACCAAAATACGCCACATGATGTCCTCCCGTTGTGTTTGATTGCAAACGTCGTTGGCTTACGTGCGCCCTTGTCGCGCGGGCGTTGGCGATACCAACACCCGACCGGGCAGGGCTATTCGGCTTGTGCCGACATTTTCCCGGATGATCCTTGCAGTGGCATGGACGATAGCACCGTGCCGGGGTGCGCGGAAGGCGGCCGGCGCTGTCCGCGCTGGTCGCTCCAAATCGGCCACAACGACGGCTGGAGCAGCATGCCGCACCCCCTTGCGGGCGGGGCATTTGCATGATGACTGGAGCTCAAAGCCGGCACGCCCCGGTCGGCGAAGGTAGCTTGGAGGGACCCATGTTTTGCACCCAGCGCTCGTTGTTCGCCGTCGCGATCGCGCTTGCCACGCTCGTCGGCGCGGCGACGCCGTCAGCCGCGCAGAATTGGCCGCAGCGCCCCGTCAGGTTCCTGGTGACGCTCGGACCGGGCAGCGGCATCGACATCGGCACCCGGCTGCTCGCCGACCGGCTGACCAAGCGTTGGGGCCAGCCGGTCGTGGTCGAGAACCGTCCCGGCGGCGATGCGCTGGTCGCCATCAGCGCATTCGTCGGCGCCAACGACGATCACGTGCTGCTGGCGTCGCCGACGTCGTCGTTCACCGCCCATCCCCACGTCTACAAGAGCCCGCCCTACAAGCCGGGCGACCTCGCGCCGATTGCGCGGGTGTCGAACACCATCATCGTCATCGCGGTGCCGTCCGACCTGCCGGTCAAATCGCTGGCCGAGCTGGCGGCGATGGCGCGCGCGCAGCCCGGGGCGCTCAACTGGGCCGGCACCACTGGCGCCATCGATTTCCTGTTCGCCGGCTTTCTCAAGAACGCCGGCCTGAACATGTCGAAGGTGCCGTATCGCAACCAGGTCGAGGCCGCCAACGACCTCGCCGCCGGTCGCATCCAGGTCAACGAGACCGCCTATGCGATCGTGCGGCCGCAGCTGCAGGCCGGCAAGCTCAAGCTCCTGGCGGTCACCAACAGCACGCGGGCGCCCGAGTTGCCCGATCTGCCCACCGTCACCGAGGCCGGCTTTCCCGATCTCCTGCTCGACGGGCTGGTCGGCTTCTTCGGCCCGCACGACATGCCGCTCCAATTGCGCGAGCGCATCGCTGCGGACGTCAAGGAGGCCGCCGATCCGGTGGTCATCGAGCGGCTCAACGCCACCGGGCAGATTCCGAATTTCAGCGGGCCGGGCGAATTCCACGCCGCGATCGAGCAGCAGCGCGCGCGCATCGCCGCCGCCGCCAAGGACCTCGGCATCGTCCCGACCCAGTGACGGCGCGATACAACGCGAGGGAAGACTGCGCTATCGCGTCTGATACGAGGTGACGCCGGTCGAGCGGTCGTACAGCAGCCGGATGTCGTCGATGGTGCAGAGGTTGACGTTGCGTATGATCGGGGACGGGTAGCCCTCCATCGCCCAGTCGATCTTGATCGTCCAGTTGCAGCCTTTGTCCGCCTGATTGAACTTGATGTAGACGCTCTGTCCGTCCCGCAGCACTTCGCTCAGCTCGTTCTCGTCGAAGTCGTCGTCGTCGGGCGGATTGACGCCGATGAACTTGATGCCGTAGCCGGTCGCGTTGTAGACGGTGATGTTGCGCTCGTCCGCGCCGAGCGACGGCGTCGCGCTCATCAGACACGTGGCGGCCAGCATTGCGATCAGTCCAGTGCGCATTTCCTTCTCCGCAGGGGTCAGCGATTGAATCCGGCGGCGCAAAAGGCCCTGTCCGCGCGCGCAAGTCAATCGCGCGCCGCGCAGCTGCTTTTACGACAACTTTACGCGCGCGTTTTTCGGCTTGATCCTGGCAAAAAGTGCCGGCTGTCGCCGGTCATGCCGCCGCGCGGCGACGGCGTCACCTCGTGAAATTACAAAGCCGGCATGGTGAATTCCGCGCGCCAGTGCGATTCGTCGGTCGTGTTGCCGACATCACACATCGAACCGGAACAGCCGGAAGAAGTCGGTCGGATCGACGAACAGCTGCCGCGCCGCGCCGAAGCCGGCTCGCCGGCCGAGCTCGCACCATTGCGACGCGGTCTCGGGGAAGTCGCAGGTCGAAACGTGCTGCCAGATCTGCTCCCACTCCTCCGCCGTCAACACCCTCCATCGGGGCTCGTTCACCCGCACGAAGCGCTCGAGCCATGCCGGCCGATCCTCGCCGTCGCGGCGCGTCGGCTCGTACAGCAGGAACAGGCCGCGAGCGCCGACGGCGCCGCGGATCGCCTTCATCAGGGCGAGCTTGTCCTCGGTCGCCAGGTGATGGATCGACAGGCTGCACCAGGCGGCGTCGGCGTGCTCGGGCCGCCGCAGCATGGCCGCGACGAAGTCGCGGTGGTCGAGATCGACCTTGAACGGCATGCCTGCGAGGTTCTTGGCGGCGAGCTCGAGCGCCGGCTGCGACAGGTCGATGCCGTGATAGTGACGCACCTTGGTGCCGCGAAGTGCCGCCGTCATCATGCTGGCGTCGCCGCAGGCGATGTCGAGGAAGCTGTTGAACGCCTCGTTCAGCGTCGCCCGCAGGATGCCGCCGACCTCGCGCTGCGACAGGCAATCGCTTTTCACCAGCTTGCCGTAGGTCGCCCACTGCTCCTGGAATTGCGCCAGCGCCGCGGCGTCCATTACCGCGCCGCCGGGCTGGAATTGATGGATATGGACGTTGACCAAGGTCGCTGCCTCCTCAACCTGTCGACTGCACAAAAATCTCCCCCATGAAACACGCAATTCCCTTCAATTTCGTTTGCGGAAAGGAACAGGTTTGCAGCGCGTGGCTGCTTCGCGATCCGCGGCGCCCGACCCGTCCACGCCGCCACCGCGCCGGCGAGACATCTGTGCGACGACATCGGCGACCAGTCACGACGGTACCCGGCCGCGTCCGCCGGTAGGCTGGAACTCCGGCGCGCACGCGCATACCGGCGCGGCAAAACAAATTCTTCGAGGCCTACATAGTTCTGCAACAATTGGGGGACAGCGTATCCCTTGTGTCACCAGTAACCAGTAAGAGTATGCGTATGTCCTACACCCTCGCAGCGGCCGCAACGGCCACCGGTCTGAGCCAGACCACCATCCTCAAGGCAATCGAAGACGGCAGGATCGCTGCCATCAAGGACGAGCGCGGCGAATGGCAGGTCGAGCCCGCCGCGCTTGAGCAACTCCATCCGCCGATCGCCGAGCACGACGCCGGCGGCGAGGTCGCTCCGCCGCTCGCCGCGCTCGACGTCGACGCGCTGGGAGCGCAGATCGAGGCGCTGCTCCGGCAGGCTGCTCAGCGCCTGCGGCAACAGGCCGACGCGCGGCGCGCGCGCGAGAGCGGGCACGACCGGGAGCACGCGTCGCAGCTTCAGTCCGCCGACGAGCAGATGTAGGGTGGGCAACGGCGCGAAGCGCCGTGCCCACCGCTACCCGCGTTCGGCTGCTCCGTCGTGGTGGGCTCGCTTCGCTTAGCCCACCCTACGAATCCCGCGCGCTCACTGCCGGTCGACTTTCTCGACGCCGTTGAGATCCATCGACCAGGAGAGCGCCGAGCGGCACCAGATCTGGCGCCTAGGCCGGTTGAGCTCCCGGCGCTGCTTGATCGAGCCGACGCGCAGCGAATAGCTCGGCGGGTTGCTGATCGCCGACGCATATATCGGCGTGCCGCAGTCCGGGCAGAAGGCATGGGCGCGCTTCGATCCGCTCTCCGCGGTCTTGATGTAGATCTTCGGCTCGCCGCGCAGCAGCACGAAGCTTGCGGCCGGCGCCTGGATGTTGGCGCGAAAGGGCGACCCGGTCAGCGTCTGGCAGTCGGTGCAGTGGCAGAGCAGGACCGTGTCGGGATCGACCGTCGCCTCATAGGCGATCTTGCCGCAATGGCATTTGCCCTCGACCTGCATGGCGCTCTCCTTCAAGAACGATCCGGCATGTTCTCGTTCGTAGCTCTGGTTGGTAGCCCGGATTGAGCGAAGCGAAATCCGGGACGATCTCTTTGTCATGCCAGCGCAACTTCATTGGCGAACGCTGGATCCGACCCGGATGTCGCTTCGCCCCATCCGGCTTGCTTGCTGCGTCGTGCACGGCCGCGGTGCGCGTCAGCGGCGATCAGGTATGCCGGTACTCGCCGCCACACCCGACTACTCCGCAGCACGTTTGCGTGCCCGCATTTCGTCAGAGTCCTGCCCGTATTCCGTCGGGAGCACATCGTACCTCTTGCGGCACATCGCTACCATCGGCGTCGTTCAATCGGTGTTGCGTGATGCTCGGGGAACTGCTCAGCGAAGCACTTTCATTTGCGCCGGACAGCGCGGTGCTGTTCGCGTTGGCGGCGGTGCTGCCCAGCTTGTTGGTTCTCTATGTCCATTGCAGCGTCGAGGCCGGAAAGCGCCGGCGCGATCATTCGCTCGGCAGGCTCGAGACGATCGAGCTGGAGCGGGCGGTGCTGCTGTACAGGAAGGCGGCCAGCCGCCGCGAGGAGATTTATCTCGAACGCAAGGACGTCGGCACGGGTTGGCGCGCCCGCTGGCGCAATCGAGCCAAATTCCGCAAGACCTTCGGCGCCGAGCTGGAAGAGCTGCGCTGCTACGCGCGCGACCTGCGGGCGACGATCGCCCGGCTCAGGGACCGGCCGATCCGGCGCTTCAAGTTCTGGGTTCACCTCACCAGCGCGAAGTTCGCGCTCGGCTGCTCGCTCGGCTGCAACGGCCTGCTCCTGGCGCTGCTGATCGCCGGCGCGTACTACGCCGAGCCGCTGGTGTGGGCGCCGGCCGGCGATGCGAGCTTCGACACGTTCGTGCTGTGGCAGGCGCCCGAGGGCCGGATGCTGCTGGCCAATTGGATGGCGGTGAGTTTCGGCGCCGTCGCGATGCCGCTGTTCTACATCGCGCGGCGGGCGCAATTGCACGGACGGCACGCCGACCAGCTCCGGGACTTGCGGGAATTCGCCGCCGCCGATCCGGACCGGTTGACCGATCAGCGGCGGGGCGACGACGAAGCCGCCGAGGAGGCGCCCCTGGCGCCCTATGACGCGGTCGAGCAACGGGCCTGGTTCGCCGTCCTGGGCGTTTCACCATTCGCCTCGATCGATGAGATCAAGGACGCCTACAAGGCGCTGGTGAAGCAGAATCATCCCGACCGCGTCCACAACATGTCGTCGGTTTTCAAGGAGCTCGCCGAAACCGAGACCAAGAAGCTCAACGCCGCCTATGCGGAGGCGCTGACGCATCTGCGGCAGGATGATTTCATCGCGCAAGAGGAAGCCTGCGCGGCGTAGGGCATCTTGTCGTGCAACGCGCTCCGCTCAAACCATCGCTACGAATCGGGAATTACGCGGACATCTAGCTCTATCCAGCCGCGACCCTTGCAATTGCAAATAGGTGAAGCAAACGGAATTGAAATGCAGTCCTCCCCGTTCGGAGAAACTGCGGTGACGATCTGCAGGCAGTTTGGTGCTCCTGGCGCAATCTCTTGGCTGACGATATCGTGCCGTGTGCCAGCAGCGCTGATTGTCTTGATCGACCAAGTTCTAATTTTCTTTCCGTCGGGCAGACACACTCTATGAGTGACAGTGCTGCTGTCGCGGCAGTTGGGAGTCGTATTCGAGACCTTGAACGTTTGCTCCTGCGCAAGCGCTCCGGTGGCATATGCGGCACAAATTGCCGCACAGATGAGTTCCCTAGAGATCATTCTATATTCCCGGAGTGATCGTCTGTTGGACTGCAAATGTTGTGGCCCGGTCTCCTAAATTGTCCTTGTAGCGAATGCTGCTCATGACCGTGGCGCTCGCGAGAACCAGATAAACAAGAATGCAGAAGTTCAATGGCCAGAGTACAAAGCGCCATAGCAAGGGAAGGCTGGTGCTGATGAACGTGACAAAAACACTCAAGATGGCGGAGAAAGCGATCACCGCATGTTCGAACGTGGATATGTTGGTGAAATGCTTTGCCACGAACTCAGCACCGCCGGAGGCTGCTAGCACTGCTGCAACCGCGGTGCCCGTCGTGGGCAGTGCCGCCGTCGTGATCATCGACGCGTCGACACCTGATGCTTTCGTTCTGCGTGGCGGTGTGGTCATGGTTGCGCTCGATTTTCGCATGCACCGGTATGTACGTTACAACCAAAACTAGCATATCTCGCTGCTGCACGCGAGCAAATTTTTCCAGTTTAAAGGGTGCGCTTTTGGAGAAACGCGGCCCGCGGCGTTCCATGAAGCAAGCAAGCAACGGACGTGGTTCGCCGTCCTGGGCGTTTCGCCTTTGGCGTCGATCGAGGAGATCAAGGACGCCTACAAGGCGCTGGTGAAGCAGAATCATCCGGACCAGGTCCACAACACGTCCTCGGTGTTCAGGGAACTGGCCGAAGCCGAGACCAAGAAGCTCAACGCTGCGTACGCGGAAGCCTGACCCATCTGCGGCAGGATGACTTCAGCGCTCAAGAGGAAGCCTGCGCGGCGTAGGGCGGGCAAAAGCGCGAAGCGCCGTGCCCACGTGAAGCACGCGTCATGGTGCGCCGTTGCGGTGGGCTCGCTTCGCCGAGCCCACCCGACAAATAGTTGCCCGCTCTGCCCGCGCCGCGTCCGGCCGCCGTCAGGAATAGCACGCGAACGACCGCACGACCTTGCCATCCGATCGGAACTCGAACGTCTCCGCCGCGGTCTGGCCGCGATGATTGCGATAGAGCACGGTCAAGCACGCGTGTCCGGTGAGCACGTCGAGGAGCTCGAAGTTGAGCCCGGGCTGCGCCGCCAATGCGCCGCTCCAGTAGTTGCGCAGGGCCGCGAGCCCTTCGACGCGGCCGTTGCCCACGCGTTTTTGCGCCAGCGGCGACAGGAACGTCACGTCGGGCGCGTAGTGCGCCAGGATGCGATCGAGGTCATGGGCGTTCCAGGCCGCGATCCAGTCCTCGGCGAAGGCCCGTGCATCGTGCATGGCGATATTCCGCTCCTCCGTGCTCGGACGGATTTCGGTGTGGAAAAGCTTCGCCACCACCATCCGGCTACCGGCGCCGCCCCATCTTCGGCCGCAATACCCATCAGGCTTGTATCGCTTGTGGACACACAGCGCGAGGAGCGTGCAGCGTCATGTCATTCTTCCAGTGCAGCAGGTGTGATTGCGTCGAGGACACCGCCCTTTGCCACTATTGGTCGGCCCGGCTGCAAACAATGCCGGTCCTGTGCTCCGTCTGCGATCCCAAGATCGCCAGATGGCATGGCCAGTTCCCGCGCGAGCCGGCCCGGCAGTGGATCAGCGGCCAGCGCGGCCTGATCTGCCGTCGGAGCGAGGTCGAGGATTGGCTGGGGCAATCGGTCGGGCAAGCGTAGGGTGGGCAAAGGCGCGAAGCGCCGTGCCCACGCGAAACATGTGTAACGTTGCTCCGTTGTGGTGGGCTCGCTTCGCTTAGCCCACTCTACAAATTGCGCCCGCGAATTTCACTCCGGCCGCAGCCCGATCTCCTGCACCAGCTTGCCCCAGGCGGCGTGCTGCACCTGCACGTAGGCGCGGGTCTCGTCGATGGTGCCGCCGCCGCGGCTGATGAATCCGGCATTGCTCATCCGCCCGGTCACCGCCGGATCCTTGAGGATGGCGTCCATCTCGCGGTTCACCCGCTGGAGGATCGCCGCCGGCACGCCGGTGGGCGCGGCCAGCACCCACCAGCCGGCGAAATCGAAGCCCGGGAAGGTCTCGGCGACCGTCGGCACCTCGGGGAAGTCCGTCAGCCGCCGCGCCGACGTCACCGCCAGCGGGCGCAGCGTGCCGGCCGCGATGTGCCCGCGCGCGGTCGGCACCGCCAGGATGACGAGCTGGACGCGGCCGGCAAGCGCGTCCTGCACGCCCTGCGTCATCTGCGTGTAGGGCACGTACGAGATGGCGGTGCCGGCGAGCTTGTTGAGCCAGGCCGCGATCATGCCGGAGAACCGCCGGGCGCCGTCGGTGGCGACGGCGAGCTTCTCCGGCTCGGCCTTGGCGTAGGCGATGAGCTCCGGCAGCGTCTTCGCCGGCACGCTCGGATGCGCCAGCACCATGAAGGAGACCTCCGCGATGCTGGAGATCGCCGTGAAGTCCTTCACCGGATCGTAGGGCAGCGACTTGTAGGTATGCGGATCGGTGACCAGCGCCGCGGCGCTGGCGAAGAAGAACGTGTGGCCGTCGGGTGCCGAGCGCGCCGCCGCCTGGGTGCCGATGACGTTGCCGCCGCCCGGCCGGTTCTCGTAGACGATCGGCTGGCCAAGCCTGGCGGCGAGCTGGTCGGCGATGAGCCGCCCGATCGCGTCGGTGCCGCCGCCCGCGGCCTGCGAGCTGATGAACTTGATCGGGCGCTCCGGCCAGCCTTGCGCGTGCGCCGGCGAGGCCGCCGCGAGCGCACACAGCGCGACGAGCAGCGGGCGAAGCATGATGTTCATCTCGATTGGTCTCCCCATCGCTGTCGGATCGGCATGAATGGTAGCGATTTTTAGGGTTGCTCGAAAGCTTGGATGGGGATGAGCCTACTACTGCGCCTTGATGCCGGCCTTCTCCACGATCTCGGCCCAGGTCTTGAGCTCGGCGACGACGTCGCGCTGGAACTGCTCGCCGGCGATGCTGGTGGGCTCGAAGCCGAGCTGGGCGAGCCGCGCCTTTACGTCCGGCATGGCGGCGACCGCGAGGATCGTCTCGCCGAGCTTGTCGGCGATCGCCTTCGGCGTCTTCGCCGGCACGAAGAAGCCGTTCCACACCGTCACCACCACGTTCGGATAGCCGGCCTCGGTCGTGGTCGGCACCTCCGGCAGCGCCGCCGCGCGCGCGGGCGTCGTCACCGCGATGCCTTTGAGCTTGCCGGCCGCGACCTGCGCCACCGCCGGCGGCAAGGTCACCACCGCCACCTCGATCTGGCCGCCGAGCGCGCCGGTGAGCGCCTGCGCCGCGCCCGGGAACGGGATGTGCTCCATGCGCGCGTTCTCGATGGTCGTGAACAGGTGCTCGATCACCAGGTGCGGCACCGAGCCCACGCCGGGCGAGCCGTAGTTGAGCGGACGTGTGCGCGCGAGCGCGATCAGCTCCTTGAGCGATGCCGCCGGAATATCCGGGCGGGCGACCACGATGACGGCTTGCGGCGCCGTGCTGGCGATGGCGTGGAGCTCGCGCGCGATGTCGAGCCCGCTGCGCGGGTTCATCACGGTGGCGACCAGCATCGAGTTCGACGCCACCAGCACGCTGTAGCCGTCGGGGGTCGCGGTCGCCACCTGCTTGCCGGCGATGGTGCCGGACGCGCCGCCGCGGTTCTCGACCACCACCGGCTGGCCGAGCATCGGGCTCATCTTGTCGGCGAACAGCCGCGCCACCGCGTCGACGCCGCCGCCGGGCGGGAAGCTGACGATGAGGCGGACCGGGCGCGCGGGAAAAATCTCCTGCGCGGCCGCGGGTGAGGGGGCGCCGAGCGCCGCGCTCGCCAGCAAGGCCCACGCCAGGGCGGTCGTCACGGTGAGAGTGCGGTGGAGCATCGGCGGAGATCCTCGTGCGAAGCGGGCTGATGGGCGAGGCGCGAGCGTCGTCGATATGCTAGCCTCCCCGCAAAGCCCGCGCCATGCGGGCGAAAACACGTCGAACACGGGAGGGCCGCGATGCGAATCCTGATTTCAGCCCTGTGGCTCATGTCGCTGCTGGCGCCGGGCACGGCGCTGGCGCAGGCGTTTCCGCCCAACGAGGCGGGCGTCACCATGGGCCACTGGCATCTCAACTCGGTGAGCGTGGAAGGGAACCAGAAGCTCCTGGTCGGCATGGGCGGCACCGCGATCAAGCCGGGCGATTTCAACATCGTACGCTTCCCCGGCGTCGCGGTGTTTT
>JBEVIJ010000104.1:0-7465 GCA_040510745.1 Xanthobacteraceae bacterium | reverse complement strand
ACGGCAAGAGCTTCATCACCGACAACGCGGTCACCGACTTGCCCGACCCGGACTCGCCGACCAACGCCAGCGTCTCGCCCTTGCGGATTTCGAAGGAGACGCGATCGACCGCCAGCGTCTCGCGTCCGCCCTGGCGGAACGCCACGGACAGGTCACGCACCTCGAGCAGCTTTTCGGGCGTTGCGTCCATTACCTCACACGAAGGTCTTACGCGGGTCGAAGGCCGCGCGCACCGCCTCGCCGATGAAGATCAGCAGCGAGAGCATGAACGCAACGGTGAAGAAGCCCATCAGTCCGAGCCAGGGCGCCTGGATGTTGGCCTTGCCCTGCGACAGCAGCTCGCCGAGCGATGGCGAGCCGGGGGGAAGGCCAAAGCCGAGGAAGTCGAGCGCGGTCAGCGTCATCACCGACGACGACAGGATGAACGGCAGGAAGGTCAGCGTCGCCACCATGGCGTTGGGCAGCAGGTGACGGAACATGATCTTGGCGTTCGAGACGCCGAGCGAGCGGGCTGCCTGGATGTATTCGAAATTACGGCCGCGCAGGAATTCCGCGCGAACAAGACCGACCAGCGAGACCCAGGAGAACAGCAGCAAGATACCGAGCAAGACGAAGAAGCCCGGCACCAGCACCGACGAAATGATCAGCAGCAGATAGAGCGAGGGCACCGAGGTCCAGATTTCGATGACGCGCTGGAACAGCAGGTCGGTCCAGCCGCCGAAATAGCCCTGCACCGCGCCGGCGACGATGCCGATCACCGAGGAGATGATGGTCAGCGTCAGGCCGAACAGCACGGATACGCGAAAGCCGTAAATCAGCCGCGCCACCACGTCGCGGCCCTGGTCGTCGGTGCCGAGCCAGTTGTATTCGAGGTCGCGGCAGCTCTTGAGGCCTTTTTTCTTCACCACGGCCTCGCACTGCGCCTCGGTCAGCCGCCAGGTCGGCGGCGATGGCGCCGGCGTCGGCAGGTCGAGATTGTGCGTGTCGTAGGAGTAACGGATCAGCGGCCACCACATCGTGCCGCCCTTCTCCGCGATCAGCTTCTGCAGATAAGGGTCGCGATAGTCCGCCGCGGTCTCGAACTCGCCGCCGAACGCGGTCTCCGGATAAGTCACGACCGCGGGGAAGAAGGTCCGGCCGTCATGCCGGATCATGAACGGCTTGTCGTTGGCGATGAAATCGGCGAACAGCGAAACCACGAACAGAACCATGAACAGCCAGAACGACCAATGGCCGCGCCGGTTTTGCTTGAAGTTCTCCCAGCGGCGCCTGTTGATCGGGGACAGCGCGAGCCGCCGGTGCTCCGGCGGCACCACGGCGCCGAGCGGGGAGATCGACGACCGCTCGTCCAGGTCTTCCGCCAGCTCTCGCCCCACCTCAGTCTTTGCGTCCAACGTCAAACCTCCCGCGTCTCGAAATCGATGCGCGGATCGATCCAGGTATAGGTCAGGTCGGAGATCAGATTCACGACAAGCCCGATCAGGGCGAAGATGTAGAGCGTGGCGAACACCACGGGATAGTCACGGTTCAGCACGCTCTCGAAGCCGAGCAGGCCGAGGCCGTCGAGCGAGAAGATCGTCTCGATCAGCAGCGAGCCGGAGAAGAACGCGTGCACGAACGCCGCCGGGAAGCCGGCGATCACGATCAGCATGGCGTTGCGAAACACGTGCCCGTAGAGCGTTTGCCGGGAGGTGCAGCCCTTGGCGCGCGCGGTGAGGACGTACTGCTTGCGGATCTCGTCGAGGAACGAGTTCTTGGTGAGCAGTGCCATGGTGGCGAACGCGCCGAGCACCATGGCGGCGAGCGGCAGCGCCAGATGCCAAAAGTAGTCGAGGATCTTCTTCCACCACGGGAACTGCGACCAGTTGTCGGAGGTGAGCCCGCGCAACGGGAACCAATCGAGATACGAACCGCCGGCGAACAAGATGATGAGCAGAATCGCGAACAGGAAGCCGGGGATTGCGTAACCGATGATGATGATGCCCGAGGTCCAGACGTCGAACCGCGAGCCGTCGGACACTGCCTTGCGGATCCCCATCGGGATCGAGATCAGATAGGTCAGCAGCGTCATCCAGATGCCGAGCGACATCGACACCGGCAGCTTCTCCTTGATGAGCTGCATCACGCTGGTGTCGCGGAAATAGCTCTTGCCGAAATCGAAGCGCAGGTAGTTCCACAACATCAGGAGGAAGCGCTCGTGCGCAGGCTTGTCGAAGCCGAACTGCACCTCGAGCTTCTTGATGAAATCCGGATCGAGGCCCTGTGCGCCGCGGTACTTCGACGTTGTGGTGTCGATCTGCGAGCCGCCCTGCACCTGGCCGCGCGAGCCGAAATCGCCGCCCTGCCCCGACCCCGGTATCCGGGAGCCGGCGCCGGTGTCGGCGCCCGAGAGCTGGGCGATCACCCGCTCGATCGGTCCGCCCGGCGCGAACTGCACCACCACGAACGAAACCAGCATGATGCCGAGCAAGGTCGGGATCATAAACAAGAGGCGGCGGACGATGTAGGCGGCCATGGCGGGGTGGCTATCCGGTTGAGGCAGGCGATCCTGGGTCGGAAGGATGACGGACTGAAGGCGGGACTGCCAGCGCCTCTTTAGCCCCTCTGGACAATCTTGGCGGCCTTCTCGGCATCGTACCACCAGGTTTCCAGGACCCCCCGAGCGTAGCGCGGTTTGGTCGCGGGGCGGCTGAAAAAGTCCCAATAGGCGATCCAGTGCGACGCCTTGTACCAGTGCGGAATCCAATAGCGGCCGGCCCGGATCAGCCGGTCCAGCGCCCTGCAGGCGGTCACCAAGTCCGGGCGGTTGTTGGCGGCAATCACCTTCTCGATCATGGCGTCGATCGCCGGGTCGGCGATCCCGGCGAGGTTCTGGGAGCCCTTCAGGGAGGCCGCCTGGGAGGAGAAGAACGAGCGCAGCGAATCCCCGGGCGTCGCCGAAAAGCCGAACCGCTGGATAACAACTTCGTAATCGAAATCGTTGCGGCGGTTCTGCATCTGCACCGGATCGACGATCCGAACCGTGGCGTCGATGCCAAGCGTGTTCAAATTCTTGATGAACGGCATGTGGTGCGGCTGAAAGGTCGGCTCCTCGATCAGAAACTCGACGCTGATGCGCTCGCCATTTGGGCCCAGCCGCTTGCCGCCCTTGATGGCGTATCCGGCCTCGTTGAGAAGCTGGCCGCCGCGACGCAGCAGCGCGCGGTCGGCGCCCGAGCCGTCCGACACTGGCGGCACGAACGGCTCACCGAACACCTCGCCCGGCACCTTGCCGCGGAACGGCTCCAGCAGCGCAAGCTCGGCGGCATCCGGCTTGCCGTTCGCCATCATCTCGGAGTTCTGGAACACCGAATGCGTGCGGTCGTAGGAGCCGTACATGATGCTTTTATTGGTCCACTCGAAGTCGAACGCGTAGATCAGCGCCTCACGCAGCTTGCGGTCCTTGAATTTCGGCAGCCGCGTGTTGAGGAACCAGCCCTGTGCTCCGGACGGCGTGTGATCGGCGATCACTTCGCGCTTGACGCGCTTGTCCTTGATGGCTGGGAAATCGTAGCGCGTTGCCCAGATTCGCGAGGTGAACTCCTCGCGGAACAGATAATTCCGTCCGGTGAAACCTTCAAACGCGACGTCGCGGTCGCGATAGTATTCGAAGCGCACGGTGTCGAAATTGTACTGGCCGCGCGAGACCGGAAGCTCGGCGCCCCACCAATCCTTCTGCCGCTGGTACTCGATGTAACGCCCGGGCTCGAAGCGGCCGACCTTGTACGGCCCGCTGCCGAGCGGCGCGTCGAGCGTCGTCTCGTCGAACGGCTTCTGGCTGTAGTAGGCGCGTGAAAAAATGGGCAGACCGGCCGCGAACAGCGGCACGTCGCGCGCGCGCTCCGCTTTGAAGCGCAGCACCACTGTCGCATCGTCCGCAGCCTCGGCGCCGATGAAATCGCGCAAGAGCTGGGTGATGATCGGATGACCCTTCTCCTTGAGGATGTTCAGAGAGAAGGCAGCATCGTGCGCGGTCAGCCGCGCGCTATCATGGAATTTCGCCTCGGGCCGCAGCAGATAGTGATAGGTCAATCCGTCGGCCGAGATACGAACCGCGCGGGCGGCAAGTCCATAGAGCGCGTCCGGCTCGTCGCTCGCCCGCACCATCAGACTCGCGAAGGTCAGCTCCATGCCCTGCGCCGCGTCGCCGCGCAGGATGTAGCCGTTCAGCGAATTGAAGGTGAGGAAGCCCTGGTTGAACATCCGGCTTGGGCCGATCTGCGAGAACAGACCGCCTTTCGGAGCCTTCGGCTCGACGAAATCGAAATGCGAAAAGTCGGCCGGATATTTGAGATCGCCGAAAGAGGAGATGCCGTGGCGCTCGGCATCGGCGGAGGGTTGGGCGATGGCGGAACCAATTGCGCCGGATGCCGCAGCGCCCGCGCCGATGATCAGAACGTCACGGCGCGAGAGCGACATTACGAGCGCGACCCCGTCTTGGCCGCCTTGTCCTTGTCCCACCACCATACGGTCGGGAAGCCGGAGAAGCCGTATTTCGGCAATGGGTCGGGCCGGCTGAAGCGGTCCCAGCGGGCGCTGCGGACCTTGCCGTAGGTCCATTGCGGCACGACGTAGTGGTTCCACAGCAGCACGCGGTCCATCGCCTTGGTCGCGGCCTCAAGCTCGGCGCGATCCTTGGCGAAGATCACCCGGTCGATCAATGCATCGATCGCGGGATTCTTGATGCCGGCATAGTTGCGCGAGCCGACCATGTCGGCGGCGGGCGAGCCCCAGTAGCCGCGCTGCTCGTTGCCTGGCGACAGCGATTGGCCCCAGACGGCGGTGATGATGTCGTAGTCCCAACTGCGCAGCCGGTTCTCGTATTGCGCGTCGTCGACCACGCGCATCGTGACGGTGACGCCGAGGCGCTCCAGGTTCGGCTTGTATGGCTCGACGAAGCGAACGGAATCCGGACTGGAGAGCAGATACTCGACGGTCATCGGCTCGTTGGTCTTGACGTTGACCAGCTTCCGGTTGCGGATTTCCCAGCCCGCCTCACGCAGCAGCCGGACGCCTTCGCGCAGGTTGCCGCGGATCGCATCGGCGCTGCCGGTCTCGGGATTCTTGTACGGCTCGGTGAAAAGCTCCGGCGGCACCTTGTCGCGCACCGTTTCCAGGATCGCCAGTTCCTGCCCGGTCGGCAAATCGCGCGATGCAAGCTCGGTGCCCTCGAAATAGCTGGCGATGCGCTTGTACTGGCCGAAGAAGATCTGCTTGTTCATCTCGTCGAAGTCGAACGCGCAATTGAACGCGCGCCGCACCCTCGGGTCCTTGAACTTGTCGCGCCGCGTGTTGAAGACGAACGCCTGCATCACCCCGGAGGAGTTGATCGGGAATTCCTCGATTAGCACGCGCTTGTCGCGCACCGCAGGAAAGTCGTAGGCGGTCGCCCAGTTCTTGGCGCTGTTCTCGGTGCGCCAGTCGATCTGGTCGGCCTTGAAGGCTTCGACCGCGACGGTCGGATCGCGGAAATACTCGTAGCGCAGCTCGTCGAAATTATCCCGGCCGACATTCACCGGGAGATCCTTGCCCCAATAATCCCTGACACGCTCGAAGGCGATGGTGCGCCCGGGAGTGAAGTTCTTGATCTTGTACGCACCGCAGCCAAGCGGCGGCTCAAGCGTGGTCGCGCCGACGTCGCGCTTGCGGCCTTGCGAGTCGGTGCCTTCCCAATAGTGTTTGGGAATGACGTTGAGCTGGCCGACGATTTGCGGCAGTTCCCGGTTGCCGGGCTGATCGAACGTGAACGTAATGTCGCGCTCGCCGATCTTTTCGGCTTTCACAACATGACGGTAATAGGCCGAGTACTGCGGATGATGCTTCTTGAAAGCGTCGAGCGAGAAGATCACGTCCTCGACCGTGACCGGCTTGCCGTCGTGCCACTTCGCCTCCGCGCGTAGCCGGTAGGTGACCCACGAGTGATCGTCGGGATGGCTGACGGCTTCAGCAAGCAGTCCGTATTCGGTCGACACTTCGTCGAGCGCCGGCACCATCAGCGTGTCGTAGATTTCGGTGATGCCGGCCGCAAGCGAGCCCTTCACACCGCCGGTGACGGGATTGAAATTGTCGAACGTGCCGAACGCGATCAGCCGCGCCGTGCCAGCCTTAGGGGCGTTGACGTTGACGTAGTCGAAGTTCTTGAAGCCCTCGGGGTACTTCAGGTCGCCGAACAGCGACAGGCCGTGCCGCCAACGATGATCTTGCGCCACCGCGTTGTCCGGCAGAGCAGACAGGGCACCAATCGCAGGTGCTGCCAGCGCTGCAGCGCCGGATTTCAGAATGGTGCGGCGGGAGAGGCGCATGCGGCAATGCTCCGGGCGGCGAAAGACCGCGCATATCGTGCAAACACCGATATGCGGCGATTATGTCGCTTTTTCAGTGGATCGCCACTCGCAAGAACGGCGTCTCACGGCAATTCTGCGCGATTGTTTAGGCCGGCCGCCGTTACGGCAAGCTTGCCACCGGATTAACGCCGCGTAAGGCCGGCTTGCTGATTGGTACCCGCATCGGCGGCCTTCGGCAGCGGGGCCGGATTGTCCGCCTTGGAGTTCATGTAGGTCAGCAGATCGGCCCGCTCGGTGGCGCGGGGGACGCCGGCGAAGGTCATGTTGGTGCCCGGCACAACCGCCTTGGGATTGAGCACGAAGGCGTTAAGCTCGTCGATCGTCCAGTTGCCGCCCTTGGCCTTCATCGCCGCGGAATAGTTGAAGCCCGCCACCGACGCCTTGGCGCGGCCGACGATGCCGTAGAGGTTCGGGCCGACCCGATTGGGCTCGCCCTTGCCGAAGGTGTGGCAGGCCGCGCATTTCTTTGCAGACGCCTCGCCGCGGCCCATGTCGGCGCTGGCGAACAGCTTGGCGATCGGCTCCTCGGGCGCGGCCGGCGCGCCGGGCTTGGCAGCCGGGGCCGCCTCCTGAACTGCAATGTCGTAGCCAGGCTTGGCCGGCTTGTGCGGATTGAAAATCGCGCTGGCCGTGATGTTAAGCGACAACAGCACGAGGCAGCAGCCGAGCACCGCGCCCATCACTTTGTTCAGTTCAAAGGAATCCATCGCGGCTCGGCTCCAGCTACCAAAAGCGCTATCCGGCTAGTGTCGCGCGGGAGAACCCCGCAACGGGCGAGAAATACCCGGTTTTCCTCGCCGCTGGCAACCCGTATAACGCGCTGCGAACCTCCCTTCAAACAGCATAGCCGGGGCGGCCATGGCCGATGACGTCCTGATCCTGATCCCGGCCCGAATGGCCTCGACCCGGCTGCCCGGTAAGCCGCTCGCCGACATCGCAGGCCTGCCGATGATCGTTCAGGTGCTGCGGCGTGCCGAGGAGGCCGACATCGGCGCGGTCGTGGTGGCGACGGATTCCGAGGCGGTCGCGGCGGCTGTGGAAAAGGCCGGTGGCCGCGCGGTGATGACGCGGGCCGACCATGT
>JBEVIJ010000103.1:0-3840 GCA_040510745.1 Xanthobacteraceae bacterium | reverse complement strand
CCTGCGCGGCGCTGCTGCGCACCGGCACTTCGACCGCGTCCCAGCCGGACGGCAAGCGGAGCTTGAGATCGAGCCCCTTGGCGTTGACCGACTTGAGCTCCCAGGCCCATGCGTAGGCGCCGGCGATGCCGTGACTTCGCGCGAAGCCGGTCATGCTCGACAGCGCCATCGTTTTCCGATCCGTTCGTGAACAGCCGCGCGAACTTAACCCAAGCCGCGCGGAAGGGAAATTACCGCGTCGCCGGGCGGGCCGCTGCCGGTCGTTGCTGCGGCGCCCGGCCGGCGGCGGCGGGCTGCGCCTGCTGCTCGATCGCGCGCAGCCGGGCGACGTTCTTCTGGTGCTGCTCGTAATTGTCGGCGAAGGCGTGGCCGCCGCTGCCGTCGGCGACGAAGAACAGCTCCTTGGTCCGCGCCGGATTGGCGGCGGCTTCCAGCGAGGCGCGGCCTGGGTTGGCGATCGGACCCGGCGGCAAACCGTCAATGACGTAGGTGTTGTAGGGCGTCGGCTGCTCGATTTCGCTCTTCAGGATGCCGCGGCCGAGCGTGCCCTTGCCGCCGACCAGGCCGTAGATGATGGTCGGGTCGGACTGCAGCTTCATCTTCTGCTTGAGCCGGTTGACGAACACCGCCGAGACTCGGGTGCGCTCTTCCGGCTTGCCGGTTTCCTTCTCGATGATCGAGGCCAGTGTGACGAACTGCTCCACCGAGCGGATCGGCAGATCCGGCATCCTGCGGTCCCAGATTTCCTGCACGAGCTTGCGCTGCTGCGCCTGCATGCGCTGGATCATCTGCTCACGCGTCATGCCGCGGGTGAAACGGTAGGTCTCCGGCAGCAGCGTGCCCTCGCGCGGGATGTCGCGGATATTTCCGGTCAGCACGTCGTTGTCGAGCAGGCGCTGCACGATCTGATCCGAGGTCAGACCCTCGGCGATGGTGAAGGCATGCTGCACCACCTTGCCGTCGATGATCGTGTTGACCACGTCGCGCAGGCTGGCATTCTTTGTAAATTGATACTCGCCGTACTTGAGATCCTCGCGCGTCTTGTACAGCAGCGCACCGGCCATGAACACGTAGGGCTGGTCGATCACGCCCTCGCGCTCGAGCAGTTCGGCAACGTCGCGGACGCCGCCCTTCGGAATGTTGACGGTCTTGTCGGCCGCGAGCGGTCCGGGCGCCTCGAAGCGTTGCTTGCCGATCATGAAAACGACGCCGGCGCCGATCGTCACCAGGAACAGCAAGGTCAGCAGCAGATTGCCGACGATCACGATCGGATTGCGCGCGCGCTTGGATCGCTTCTTCGGCGGCGGCATGCGATCGGGCTCAAGCGCGACACGCGCGCTGCGCGGCGTGGTGCGCGGTGCGTCCAACGCTCCGGCCTGCATCGGCGGATACGGATCGCCGGCGCCTGGGACGGCGCGCCCGGTGTCGGGTGGCAGCGGCGGCGAGGGAGACGGAGCAGAAGTGGCGCGTCCATTGCCGTTCCGTTGCGGCGCGGGGTTGGCCGGCGGGCGCGCGGCTTGCGGAGGCGGCGCAACGGGTCGCGGGGATGCCGGCGGCGGCGCGGAGGCCGGCGCCTGTGGTGGCGGTGGAGCAGCCTGCGCGGGCGGCCGAGGCGGCGCGGGATGGGGCGCAGCGGCAGGCGGCGCGGCTTGCGGCTGAGCCGGCGCGGGTTGGAACGGATTGCCGGGATTGGGCCGCGCCGGCGGCGGGGACGCCGACGGCTGACGTTGCGGCTGGCCTGGTGTCGGCGGCTGACCGAAGACAGGCGGCGGCGGACGGCCCGCCCCGTTGCCGCCGGGAGGCGGAGTCTGGGAGTTCACCGCCCTGCCCCCGTATTCATGCGCGCACGTTCCCTATGGGCTGACAATTCGACTGAACCGCTCATGAGAGACGTGCCCGCAGGCATGGTCGCAGATTTCTCATGCCCTGCCCATGCTTTTCAGCGTTTCCCCCGTTTGGCTAGCCCCGGACAGGAAGAGTACGCTGGGAATGAAAACCAAATATGGCGAAAGGGTGGAGATGACGTCGAAGCTAGCCGTCGTACCGCCGGAAGATCAGCGAGGCGTTGGTGCCGCCGAAGCCGAACGAGTTCGACAGCACCATGTCGATGTCGCGCTGCCGGGCCTTGTGCGGGACCAGATCGATCGGCGTCTCGACCGACGGATTGTCGAGGTTGAGCGTCGGCGGCGCCACATTGTCGCGCATCGCCATGATAGAGAAGATCGCCTCGACCGCGCCGGCCGCGCCAAGCAGATGGCCGATCGACGACTTGGTCGACGACATCGAGATCTTGCTCGCGGCGTTGCCGACCAGCCGCTGCACGGCGCCGACCTCGATCTCGTCGCCGAGCGGCGTCGAGGTGCCGTGCGCGTTGATGTAGTCGATGTCGCTCGGCTGGATGCCGGCGCGCTTCATCGCCGCCTGCATGCAGCGGAACGCGCCGTCGCCGTCCGGCGTCGGCGCCGTGATGTGATGGGCGTCGCCCGACAGGCCGTAGCCGATCAGCTCGGCGTAGATCTTGGCGCCGCGCGCCTTGGCGTGCTCGTGCTCCTCCAGCACGACGACACCGGCGCCCTCGCCCATCACGAAGCCGTCGCGGTCCCTGTCATACGGGCGTGACGCCTGGGTCGGCCGATCGTTGAACCCGGTCGAAAGCGCCCGCACCGCGGCGAACCCCGCGAGCGAGATGCGGTTCACGGGAGACTCCGTGCCGCCCGCGACCATCACGTCGGCGTCGCCCAGCGCGATCATGCGGCCGGCGTCGCCGATCGCGTGCGATCCGGTCGAGCAGGCCGTCACCACCGAGCTGTTCGGACCCTTCAGCCCGTGCTCGATCGAAACATAGCCCGATGCCAGATTGATGATGCGGCCCGGAATGAAGAACGGCGAGACGCGGCGTGGCCCCCGCTCCTTCAGCACGATCGCGGTCTCCGCGATGCCCTCGACGCCGCCGATCCCGGAGCCGATCAGCACGCCGGTCGCGCACTGGTCTTCGTGCGTGGCCGGCTTCCATCCCGCGTGTTGCAGCGCCTGGGTCGCCGCGCACATGCCATAGACGATGAACTTGTCGACCTTGCGCTGCTCCTTCGGCTCCATCCACTGGTCGGGATTGTAGGTGCCGTTGCTGCCGTCGCCGTACGGCACCATGCAGGCGATCTGGCAGGCGATGTCCGACACGTCGAACCGGTCGACCTTGCTGGCACCGCTCTCGCCGGCGACCAGGCGGCGCCATGTCTCCTCAAGCCCGCAGCCGAGCGGACTGACGATCCCCATGCCGGTGACGACGACGCGTCTCATCTCGCTGTCCGGTCAGTTGCCATGGCCAACGCCCGTTGTGGGCAACAATGGGTACTGGTTTCCGCTCGGCAATCAAGGCGGCGCGGCCTGCCCGCCAAAGCGAACCCGCCAGTCATCGCCATGTTCCGGGTCGGGGAAGTGTCGGGCGCCAGCTCCGGGCGCGGCAGGAGGAAACAACGGCCAAGGCGCGGGCCCGGCCGTCAGCTCTTGGCGTTCTTTTCGAGGAACTTGACGGCGTCACCGACGGTCAAAATCGTCTCGGCCGCATCATCTGGAATCTCGCAACCGAACTCTTCCTCGAAGGCCATCACAAGCTCGACCGTATCGAGGCTGTCGGCACCGAGATCGTCAATGAAGCTCGCGTTGTCCGTCACCTTATCGGCTTCGACGCCCAGATGCTCGACGACGATCTTCTTAACGCGGTCGGCGGTATCGCTCATTGAATGCCCCTTCGAAGGAAAGCGGTTTTGAATTCAGCCTTGCGCCCTAATGAACGGACGCGCGGCTGGCAAGAGCCTGCTGTGCAGGCCGCCGCGCGGATTG
>JBEVIJ010000102.1:0-5823 GCA_040510745.1 Xanthobacteraceae bacterium | reverse complement strand
GCTCCGCGACCGCGCGCGTGCATTCCAGGAACAGCCCGTCCGACAGCCGCAGCACATTGGCCTTGTGAACGACCGTAACCTTCCTGCGCGGCCGCTGCATCGCCAGCTTGAAGCCGGCCTCCGCGATCCGCGTTGAGCCGATGCGGGTGATCTTGCGGACCGCCAGCGCGACGTCCGGTGTCGGCATGAACTCGCCGTTGCCCATGTACATGTTGCGGTCGGCGTAGAAACCTTCGGTGTTCTCGCGCATCACCACGAGATCGACCGGCTTGCCGGGGATGCGCGGCGCCATGCCGGGCGGCGTCTTGGCCGGGCGCACATTGGCATAGAGATCCAGCCTCTTGCGCAGCGCGCCGGAGGGATTTATGCCGCCCTGGTCAGCAGGTGGATAGACGTTATGCGACACCGGCCCGAGGATCACCCCGTCGGCGCGCTTGGCGGCTTCGAACGAGGCCTGGGGCATCGTGGTGCCCTGCGCCTTGAGCGCGGCGAGGCCGATGCTGGCCTCCTCGAAGCTCAGGCCGAGCTTGAGCAGCCGGTCCACCTCGCCAAGCACCCGGATCGTGGCGGCGGTGATTTCGGGCCCGATCCCATCGCCCTGCATGACAACGAGATGGGTGCGGTTGGACTGCGCGGGATTGGCCATGCGCAGACGGCATCATTCTCCGCAGTGCGAGTCAAATGCTGTCTGATGCAACGATCCTCGGCCTATTTCTCCACGAACGCCTTCAGCCGCGCCAGCGCGTCGTCCCATTGCCGGGAGACTTCATCGAGATAATCTCGGACCTCGGCGATCGACCGCGGCTCGAGCTCGAACAGGTTCTCTCTCCCGGCGCGGATGTTGCGCACCACACCCGCGTCCTGAAGCACGCGCAGATGCTTGCTCACCGCTTGGCGCGACATCCTGGCGCCCGCGGTGAGCCGCGAGATCGACTGCGGCTCGCCGCGGCTCAGCGTTGCGAGAACCGACAGCCGCGTCTCGTCGCCCAGCGCCGCGAACACGCTGGCGCAGGTCTTGCGCGCGGCCGCTTCGTTACGGGGCATGGTCGACGTATGTTGCGATGTTTTCCATCTGCGCGGCCCAGCCGCCTTCGTTCATGCGGAACGCCTCGGCGCGGCGGTGCGCTGGGATCTTGTGGAAGCCGGACTCGACGACACGCAGCCGCGTGCCGCCGGCGATCGGCTCCAGCGTGAATTCGACCAGTGTTGGGGTTTCCTTTGAGTAGTCCTGCTTCGGATCGATCGCGAAGGGGTGCCAGGTGAAGGAGAAAAACCGCTCCGGCTCCATCTTCTGCACCGCGACCTCGAACTTCAGATGCTCGTAGCCGGGATGGGTGATGGCGCCTCGCGTGAGCTGGCCGGGCACGAACGGGTTCTCCAGCTTCACGCGGAACCACTCGCCGAATTCCTTGTAATCCGTGAGCGCGCGCCAAACGCGCGAAACCGGGGCTTTCATTTCGACGGACTTTTCGATGCGGTCTGACATACGCAACCTCTTGGTTGCCCATTGCAATAAACCAAAAGGCAATAGGCAACCGAATAGTTGCGCTTTGGCCGGCAGGGAAAAGGGCGGCTTAAAGCACCGAGGCACGCCGGCCACCGGCCTTGTGATGGCGGTCACACAAATGCGGGTTTGCCGGCGGGCCTTAGAACCTTTTCGGGGGGTGCCGCGTCGAATGGTCAGCAAGGCCATTCCGGCCGCAGGTAAAACGGGAGACGATCATGAACACCAAGACTTTCACCGCCGCTTTGACCGCCCTGACGATCGCCGCGACCTTCGCGCTGCCGTCGAACGAAGCCCAGGCCCGTGGCCGTGGCTGGGCGATCGGAGCCGGCATCCTCGGCGCCGCTGTCGTGGGTGGCGCGATCGCCGCCAGCGCCCAGCCGGTCTACGTCGAAGGCTATCGGAGCTGCCGCTGGGTCGCCAACTATGACCGGTTCGGCAACTTCGTCGGAAACAGCAAGGTGTGCCGCTACTACTAGAGCGTGATCCCGAAAAGTGGGCACCGGTTTTCGGCAAAGATCACGCTCCAAATAGCCCTGGAGCTGCGGTCGGCGCGTACGCCCCGCCTTTCCCCCGCGCCGATTTGCTGGACCCGTCCGGATACCCTCCGGGCGGGTCGATCTTTGAGAAGGCCTAATCGGCCTTGCGAGGACTGATCGCGCGCGCACCCGCGAGAATGCCGAGCGCGATCACCGCTGTGATCGCGGCCTGCCATTTGCCCGACGCGGCGAGGCCGGCGGTCACCGCCCAGGCGATCGAGGAGAATGCCTCCGCGAAGGTTGCGACGCGCGACGATGTCTGGCGGCGGCGGAAGTGCTTGCGCCGCGCCTGAGTGCGGAACCAGAGCTGGATCAGGGTGGAGGACAGCACCGCGGCGGCAATGCCGGCCGCCGACGCGATGGCGTCGCGTGGCGATGCGATCGCCACCGCGATGATGAATGTGCGAAGATCACGGCGACGCCGCCCGCCACCGCTTCGAACTTGGCGCGCACGATCCAGTGCGCAGGCACCGGGGCGGTGTGCACCAGGTCGGGCGCGTCCTCGCCGGAGATCGCCAGCCAGGCAAGGCCGCCGGCCGGTTGGCCCGCCGCCATCACCAGTACCGGCACCAGCAGAACGAGGTCGTCGACACCCCATCCGAACGCCTGCCACAGCATCAGCGCGGGGGGCAGCAGATAGAGAAGCTGCATCAGCGTCTGCGACGCGAGCCAGGGGTCGCGGATCAGCAGCGTCCATTCCTTGCGCCGCAGCATCTGCTTCGGCGAGGCCGTGCGGAACGTGCGATACCGGCCGCGTTGCCCAGTGCGTCCTTCCGAGACGCCGGCGGCGGCAATGGCGTGCTCGCCAAACCGCGCGGAGAAAATGACAATCGACGCGCCCAGCATCGTGAAGGCGGCAGCGAGCACGGCGAGCAGCGCCTGCGTGTCGCCGAGGATGGCGCGTGCCGGCAACCATGCCGGGCTTTCGAACGCCGGCACGATCGCCACCAGCGTTTCCGATTTCAGGAACGCAATCTGCGAGATCGTGCCGTAGGAAACGATCGCCGCCATCTGCAGGCCGATCACGAAGATCGCGCCAATCACCGCCGCGACGATCTGCGCCGCAAGCCGCGTCCGCCGCGGCCCGATGGTGCGGAACAGCGCGACCGTCAGCGCGACCGACATCGCCGCCGCGATCGCTCCGACCGCCAGCACGACGCCATAGGCGGCGAGCCTGCGCGCGCCGCCGCGCCAGACCAGCACGTTGATGAAGGGCGCCGCGATCAGCACGGCCATGAGCATGGTCGAAGCCGCGATGGTCGCGATCCGCACCGCGAAGACGCGCTGAGCGATCACCGGCGACGACAGAATCAGGTCGAGGTCGGAGCGTGCGTAGAACGCGCGCGTGACGGATTCCATCGCCTGCGACATCATCAGCGACCAGGCGAGCAGCGCGCAGCCGGTGATCACGACAAGCGTGCCGCGGTCGGCGTCGACCTCGATCTCGGCGAACTGCGCCACCACCGAGTAGGCGACGAAATGCATGAACACCGCGAACGCCAGGAAGGCGAGGGCCACGACGCGGGCGCGGCGCCGTTTGCCGGCGGTGAGCATGGACAGCCAGTCCCGCCAGGCCAGGCGGAATTCGTGGTGAGCGAACCAGGCGAGGGAGGCAGTGCCGGTCACGCCGCTTCCGCCTGTTCCGCCACCAGCGCGAGGAACGTGTCCTCCAGACTGGTGTCGCCCTTGCCGGCGCGGCGGCGCAATTCGTCGAGCGTGCCCTCCGCGATCAAGCGTCCGCCGGCGATGACGCCGATCCGGTCGGCCATGCGTTCCGCCACTTCGAGAATGTGCGTGGTCATGATGACCGTGCCGCCCGCGGCGACGCGCTTGCGCAGCACGGTCTTGACCTGCCGCGCCGATCCGGCATCGAGCCCGGTGAGCGGTTCATCGAGGATGATAAGGCTCGGGTCGTGCACCAGCGCCCCGGCGAGCGCCACCTTCTGCCGCATGCCCTTGGAAAAGCCTTCGCAGCGTTCGTGCGCGTGCGGGCCGAGACCGAGCCACCCGATCAGCTCGCTGGAGCGGGCTTCCGCAACACTGGGCTCGATGCGCCAAAGTCCGGCGACGAACTCGAGGTATTCGAATGGTGTCAGCTTGTCGTAGATCATCGGCTCGTCGGACACCCAGGCCATGACCTGTTTGGCGGAGACGGGATCGGCCAGCGCATCGATGCCGGCGATCTCAATCGTGCCGGCGTCGGGTCGCAGCAGCCCCGCGACCATGCGCAGCGTCGTGGTCTTGCCGGCGCCGTTCGGGCCGAGCAGCGAATAGAATTCGCCCGCGCGCACCACGAGATCGAGGCCGTCGACCGCGGGCCGGTCGAAGTTTTTCTGCAGCCCGCGGATTTCGAGTGCGGTGAGCGGCTTGTGCTGGTTCATGAAGGCGGCGTCCCGGTGCCGGGAAAGCCTAGTTGAGAGAGGTTTCAGGCCCGTGAATCAAAGAAATGCGAAATTGAGTTTATTTTTAATGGCTTGCGCCCCGGAATGACGGCTATTGCGGCCTGGCGGCCGCGATGTCGGCCTGGGTGGTGAACGTGTCGATGAAGAACTCGCGCACCGGCAATCCGGCGGCGCGGAAGTCCTTGCGCGCGGCGCGGCACAACGCCGGCACGCCGCACACATAAGCCTGGAAGTCCGCCAGCGAGGGATGATCCGCCAGCACCGCCTGGTGCACGAATCCATGCCGCATGCCCGGCTCGACCGCGTCGGAGATCACCGGGATGTATTTGAATCGCGGGTTCTGCGCTGCCCACTTCTCGGGGAGGTCGGAGTAGAGCCCGGAGCGCTGCCGCGCGCCCCAATAGAGCGTCATGTCACGCCCGATGCCCTTGACCGCCATGTCCTCGATCATCGCCTTGATCGGGGCAAAGCCGGTCGATCCGGCGACGAAGATGATCGGCTTGTCGCTTTCGCGCAGCGTGAAATTACCGAACGGCACCTCGACGTCGAGATAGTCGCCGTGCTTGAGCTTCTCGAAAACGAAGGTGGTGAACGCGCCGTCCTTGACGAGGCGAACATGAAGCTGAATGCCGTCGCTTTCGCTCGGCGGGTTGGCCATCGAGAAGTCACGCTTCTCGCCGTTCCCCATCAAAATCGAGACGTATTGCCCGGCCTTGAAGCGCACGCGCTCGCCGGCCTGGTAGCGCAGGTGCACCATCATCACGTCGTCCGCCATCTTGTGGATGCGGAACACGCGGGCCTTCAGCGTCTTGCGCGCGAATGGATCGGCCTTCTCGATCGACTTCGGCGCGATCTCAAGATCCGAGCGCGGCCGGGTCTGGCAGTAGAAAAACTGGCGGTCGGCCCGCTCGGCGCTGCTCAGCGCGTCGCCCGCATAGGCGCGCACCTCGCCGGACACGATCTGGCCCTTGCACGAGCCGCAGACGCCTTTCCGGCAGGAGTAGGGCACCTCGAAGCCGGCCCGCTGGACCGCGTCGAGCACGGTTTCGCTCGGCTCGCAGGGAAACTTGATGTCCTTGCCTTGGACGGAGATCGTGAATGCCATTTTGAGATTACAGCGGAATTGCCATCAGCGTGTCGATGCGCGAGGAATCGCACACCACGAGCCGTGACGCGAATTTCAGTTGATTGCCCTGCGCGCGGAACGTGTCGATATAGACGCCAGTCGCGAACACGTCGGTCTGGCCGTCGTGCATGATGCGCACCACCAGGAACGGCGTCTCGCACTCGGCTTCGCCGCCGCCGTTCGAGACGATCACCGGCAGGCCGAGGATGTGCCGGTAGCTTTGCTTCTCGTAGATGTTGGCCTGGCGCAGCG
>JBEVIJ010000101.1:0-14744 GCA_040510745.1 Xanthobacteraceae bacterium | reverse complement strand
TCGCTCAACGCACGCTGCACCGCGAGGATGCGCCCATTGGGTGCGAGCAGCGCGGCGATCGGGTCGTTGCGCTGGATCGCAACCGGCTGCGCCCTGATGGCCGAACGCGCGATCGACGCAAGCAGCATGTCATTCGGCTCGGCCGAAGGACGAAGGCCCGCCGCCTGCTCGAAGTCGCGGATCGCCGCATCGGTCTTCGGGCCGTAGACCCCGTCGGTCGAGCCATCGAAGAAGCCGCGCCTGGAGAGCTCCCGCTGGATGTCGGCGGTCACCTGGGCGCGCGGCCGCGCTGGTGGCAGCGGCTGCGCGACCAGATCGGCCGGCTTCAGGCGCGGCAGCGCCGTGTCGGCCGCGGTGAGCGAGTTGCTGACGACGGGCGCCGGGGGTGGCTTGTTGGCGAAGATCGGCGCCGGATGCGGACCGGATTGCAGGAAGAGCGCGTTGATCAAGATCATGACCATGCCGCCGGTCGCGATCAGCCCGGCGAGCGAATCCACCGGACGGCGCAGCAGCCACAGCGCCGTTTCGCGCAAGCGCGAAGGACGGCGCTCGTCGGCATAATCGCCGGCATCGAAGTCGTCATCCCCGGCCCGCAACACACGTTCACGCACGTTTCTTGACTCCCCCGAAGAGCTCCGGCGCTGCCACCAGCCGTTCGAACGACGGGTGTGCCACCTTGGCCGGCTGGCTCGGCCGCACCGCTTCGCAGTCGAGCGGCAGCCGTACCGTGACCTTGCTGCCCTCGCCGATGCGGCTCGAAATGTCCACATGCCCGCCGTGCAGCATCACCAAACCTTTGACGATCGAAAGTCCGAGACCCGTGCCGTCATGCTTGCGGTCATAGGCGGTGCGCGCCTGGAAGAACGGATTGCCGACCTTCGGCAGATCGGAAGCGTTGATGCCGACGCCGGTGTCCTCGACCGCGACGCGCAGCACGGTGGCGTCCACCCCGGCGGACACCGTGATGCGGCCGCCACGATCGGTGAATTTCACCGCATTGGAAAGCAGGTTGATCAGGATCTGCTTGAACGCGCGCTTGTCGGCGACAATCTCGGGCAGGTCCGCGTCGATCCGTGTGACAAGGTCGAGCCCGCACTCACGCGCCTTGAGCGCCAGCATGTCGCAGCAATTGACGATCACCGTGTCGGCGGCGAACGGCTCCGGCGAGATGGTGAAGTCGCCGGTCTCCATCTTCGACATGTCGAGGATGCCGTTGACCACCGAAAGAAGGTGCGTGCCGGAATCGTTGATCAGCCGCGCGTATTCGGCCCGCCGCTCGGCGGTGATCCGCATCTTGTCCTCGTTCATCAGCATCTCGGAGAAGCCAATGATCGCGTTGAGCGGCGTGCGCAGCTCGTGGCTCATGTTGGCGAGAAATTTGCTCTTCGCCGCGTGCGCCCGTTCGGTATCCGCGCGGGCGTCCTCGACCGCCTGCTCCTGCATCTTGCGCGGCGTGACGTCGCGCATCACCGCGACGACCTCGCGACGATCCGCATTCTCACTGGCCGCACTGCCGAGCGGTCGGCAGCGCATCTCGACCCAGATGAACTGCGGCACCGCGGGAACGCCCGCCTCGCCCGGCTCTCGGCGGACGCGGAACTCGACCGAGCGCTCCTCGCCGTGCGCCGCCGCATCCGCCAATGCGGTGAGATAGGCCGGACGGTCGCCGACATGAACGCGGTCGAACAGTCCATGGTTGTGCAACCCGTTCAGGCTGACGCCGAACAGCTTTTCCGCGGCCGGCGACAGAAACAGTACCGCGCCGTTCTTGCCGTGCCGGCTGATCACGTCGGTCATGTTGCGGGCGAGCAGCCGGTAGCGGTCCTCCTCCGCGTAAAGCAGCCAGAAACTGGTTCGGGTCAGAGACTCGGCGCCGAGCGCGAGCCCCGTCGCATAGAGCACGCCGGAAATGATGCCGAGCGCGGCCAGCGCGCCGACGTCCGCACTGGGATCGGGCAGCATTTCGTGCGAACCGAGGAGCAGCAGCAAACCCGCGGCGGCCAGCGCCGAGGTCGAGGCGACCGCGACCACACGCCGCGAGGCCGACAGCGCGGCCTCGAGCGGCACGATGACCAGCCAGATCGCCGCGAACGAGCCGATGCCGCCGGTGTCCGCGGCAACCGCGGTCACAAGGCCGGTCAGCGCCAGCGACGACACCACGTGCGCGCTTTCGTACTGGCCAGTGCGCGACAGGTAATAGGCGGATAGGATCGGCGCCACCAGCCAGGCGAACACGATCACCTCGAGCATGCTCGGCACGCCGCGCATCGCGATGTACACCGGGAACACCGCCAGCGCGACAACGCTGCCGATCAGGCGCGGCGCGATGAACGCCCGATGGCGCGCCGCCGTCAGCGGATCGTGCTGCGCCGACGGATGCACCAACGTATCCAGGTATTGGCGGATCGGTTTGAGCAAGCCCACGTTTTCTCTTTGCACGCCCAGCGCGGGACGCGCTCCCTTTATTCGGACGCGGATCGTGTCAGAGGCCGCTTAACGAGTGCTTGGAGCCCTAAGCGGGTCGGGTTCCCCGGCAAGGTTCATGGTGAACGCTCGGTTTCCGCGCCGCCATGAGCGCACCGGATGTTGCGCCCGGACGCGTGAAACGCGCGTGATTACAGGCCTTCGCAGCGTCAATGACCCCTTAAGCAAACCGTTCGAATTTTCAGAAAATTCGGAGCGCATTCGCATCGAATGTGGGCAAAAACCCCAACGGGGTCTTCAAGCCCGCCTGTTATTGATGTGCCATGCGGCGAAGTGAGAACAGCCGCGGGGTTGCGTACGAACGGGACAGGCCCATGTTTTTCTTGTTGAGAATGGCATTCTGGCTGACGCTGGTGCTGGCGCTGTTGCCAACCGGCAGCTCGCAGCAGCAGGCGCATGCCAGTGCGCCGCAGATCGACGCCGGCGACGCGGTGATCGCTGCAGGCGCGGCGGTTTCCGACGTGAGCGGTTTCTGCGACCGCCAACCCGAGGCTTGCAAGGTCGGCGCCCAAGCCGCGGTCGTGATCGGCCAGCGCGCGCAGGCCGGCGCCTCGATGGTCTACGATTTCATCCAGGAGCGAATGGCGAAGCAGGAAACCGGCTCGGTGAGCGAGGCCAAAGTGGTGCCGACGTCGACGACGCGGCAAGTGCCGTCGCATTCTGGCTCGCAGTCGACGCTCAAGCCTGCCGACCTCGAACCCTCCTGGCAGGGCTCCATGCCGCGCAGGGAAACCGTGCCGCTGCCGCGGCCCCGAATCAAACACCCCGTTTAAGGTCGTTCTGGCAGCCATTTTTCTTCGACGCCCGCGACCCGCCTCCCTATATATAGGGTCACCTTCAACGGCCTTTGCGCCTTCGCGGGCGGACGCATGACCACAATCGACGAGATCATCGACAATTTCGCTCTACTGGAGGAGTGGGACGACCGCTACCGCTATCTGATCGAGCTTGGCCGGACGCTCGAACCGCTGCCGGACGCCGCCCGCAACGACATCAACAAGGTGCAGGGCTGCGCCAGCCAAGTCTGGGTTTCGACCAATGTGAGGGGAAGCGAAAAAGAGCCGATGTTGCATTTCATCGGTGACAGCGACGCGCACATCGTGCGCGGCCTGATCGCGGTGCTGTTCGCCCTCTATTCCGGCAAGCCCGCCCGCAACATCCTGTCGAGCGACGCGATCGCTTTGTTCGAGAAGCTGGGGCTGCGCGAGCACCTAACGCCGCAGCGCTCCAACGGCTTCCGTTCCATGGTCAACCGCATCCAGCGTGACGCGCAGGCGGCGCTGGCGACCGCGTGATCCCGAAAAGTGGGAAGCGGTTTTCGGAAAAGATCACCCGCAAAGCAAAAAGCTCTAACTTCCTGCCTCGTACTGCTCGACGATAAACGCCGCATCGTCCGCCAGCCAGGTTCGCACCTCGCCACCTGATTTTCCGCGCGCCTGCACGTTGAGCCCATAGTGCCGCGCGAGCCGGTCGAGCCCAAGTTGGAGCACGACCTTGCCCGACCGCGCCGGCCAGCCGCGCTCACCTTCAACGTCGGCAGTCCCTTGAGAAAGCAGCACACGTCGATCAGCAGCCCGGAGAACTCCGGCCCGACCGCGTCGAGCGCGTGGCGCACGCGCTGCCGGGCGCTGATCACCGCGTCGGTGAACGCCGCCGGGCTGGCGCCACGGGCGCCATCGGCGACCGGGGCGCTCCAGTTCGAGGTGATGCGCGGCATCAGTTGCGCGCGCGTGAATTCGGCGCGTAGCCGCTCGCCGGCAAGCAGTTGAATGGGCTCGATCAGCGCACGGCCATCGCGTCCCTTGCGCCGCGCCAGCCAGCCGAGCGGGCTTTCCGCATCGTCGACGGTGACCGCTCCAGCATCGGCGGTTTTTCGCCGCGCCAGGTCGAGATGGCGGGCGCGAAACGCATTGACGTCAGCGGCCTGCGCGCGCGGCCGCACTGTCTTGCCACGTGCATTCACGGCGTCACCGGCGCTGCAAGACGACGGCGCAGCGCGCGACATGAGCCTTCGAGCGAAGCCAGCACGGCATCGACCGCCGGATCGTCGCGCCGGTCCTCGATCAGCCGGCAGGCGTGTGCCGCCGTGGTTCGGTCGCGGCCGAACGCGCGGCCGACCGCGCTGAGGTTCACGCCGAACGCAACGTGCGAGAGATACATCCCGCTTTGCCGCGCCAGCGCGACATAAGGCGAGCGCCGGCTCGACGCCTGCAATTCGCCGACGGGCACCGCGAAGGCGGCCGCGGTCGCAAGCGCGGCGGCGTCGCAAAGCCGGCGCGCGGTCCGGGGGCTGGGCTGGCCGGCCTGCCAGAGCGGCTGGGCTTCGAGCCGGGTTGGTCTCAAGGCTGGAATGAGTGGCATCGCAAACAGCTTCTATCAAGGATTTATTACCTAGATAGTCGCCGATTTTGCGAGGGCGGGATAAGTTCTTTATTTTCTCTCAAACCATTGCATATACAGGAGTATTTCGCATTATTGACTGATAGTGGCCGAGTTTTCCACAGAAAATAGGAATTAATCCGGAGAAATTTGGCAGGATACCGCTACTTGCGGCGGCGGCGCTGCTGGCCCAATCCCATCTGCTTCGCCAGTTGCGACCGCGCCGCGGCGTAGTTCGGCGCCACCATCGGATAGTCCAACGGCAGGCCCCATTTCTCGCGGTATTGCTCAGGCGTCATGTTGTACTGCGTTCGCAGGTGGCGCTTGAGCGACTTGAACTTCTTGCCGTCCTCGAGACAGACGATGTGGTCCGGCGTGATCGACTTCTTGATCGTCACCGCGGGCTTGAGCGGCTCGGAGGAGACGTCGCCCTGTCCGCTCGAAACCCGCAGCAGAGCGGCATGAATCTGGTTGATCAGCGCCGGTATATCCGCCGCCGCGACCGAATTATTGCTGACATAGGCGGAAACGATATTCGCGGTCAGTCCGACGAAAGGGCCGCTTTCCTTGTCGTCGCTCATGGCTACCTGAGTCCTTGCTGTCGCCGGTGCTTGGATAAAACGCGGTATCACCGAATCGCGTTCAATAACGACGACATTTATAAGATCAAAGAAGAAGTTCGGCAAGTACAGGCCTTGGCAACGTCATACAAAGACTAGCCTTTGCTGGCAGTTTCTAGGATTTACATGAGCATCACAGAATTCATCACACAACGCTGGAGCAAACGTGATTTGTGCAATTCAAGGCCGGGGCCTAACACCGTGCCGTGTTTGACGCGAGGTCTGCTATGAGCTCGACCGAAAAGGCGGCGCCGCTGAAGGTGCAAAAGTCTGATGACGAATGGCGCACGGCGCTCACGTCCGAGCAGTTCTATGTCACGCGCACACGGCACCGAGCGGCCGTTCACCGGTCCGCATCTGCACGAAAATCGAGCCGGCACATTCGCCTGCGTGTGCTGCGGCGCGCCCCTGTTCGACACGCAAGCCAAGTTCGAGTCCGGAACCGGCTGGCCGAGCTTCTACGCGCCGCTCAACGGCGAGGCGGTCAGCGAGCACACCGACGGCGCATTCTTCATGCGCCGCACCGAAGTGCGATGCGCGAGATGCGACGCGCATCTCGGCCACGTATTCCGGATGGTCCGCGGCCGACCGGTCAGCGCTACTGCATGAACGGCACTGCGCTGACCTTCGTGCCGAAGGCAGGCTGAGCGATCGGCGAAAAGCAAAACGCCGGCTGCGGGGCAGCCGGCGTTCGCGTTTTCTCGCATTTGCCAATGCGTCAGACGCTTTTCTCCAGATGCGTGCGGAGCGCATCGACCGACGCGAACCGCACGATCCCCTGCGGCAGTTCCGCTTCGATCGAGCCGTCGGCGTAAAGCGTGTAGGCCATGCCGTCGATCACGCCGGACTTGAGGATCGCGGCGGGACGCTCCGGCGCAGCAGCGGGCTCCGCGCGCTGCTCGGCGCGCGGCTCCTCACGCGGACGCTGCGGCAGCACCGGCTCGGATCTCTGCTCACGTTGCACGGGCTCGCGCGGCGCCGGCTCGTCACCCGGCGCAGCCTTGGAGCGCGCGTCCGGCCAGACGACATCAAACAATCCGGCGTCCTTGCCGGCCGGCTTACCGGTGTCGCGGGGCATGTCTCGTGTCCGCTCCGGCGCATAGGTGCGGGCGACCTGCTCGGAACGTGGCGCGGAAATCGGCGGGAAATCCGCTCGCGGCTCCTTGAAGCTCGGCTCCTTGTGGATCGGTTCATTCGTGCCGTTGCCGCGGCTCGGCGGCATCCAGGCCTTCGGCTCGGCCGGCGGATCGATGCCGGGAGACGGCGCCGCTGACGGCGGCGAGAACATGGGACGCTGCGGTGCGCGCGGCGACAACGGCGCCTCTTCGGCGTCCATCACCGGAGGCTCAGCCGCAACCGGCGGCGCTTCGCCTGCGGACTTCGACTTCGAGCGCAGCCAGTCGAGCGGTCCGGACGGGGCCTCGCTGGCGGCAGCCGGGACACGCGGTTCGGCGACCGGGCGCGGTGCGACGAGGTCGGGCGCCTTCTGCGGAGTGCGCACTGGCGCTTGCGGAATGCGGGCGGTCGGCGGCACCATTGTGTCGGCGACGGGTTCTGCAAAGACGGGAGCGGAGGCTTGAGCCGCAATTGCATTCGCGGCGGGGCGCGCCAGCGGGCGGCTGTTGAGCGCAACGGAAATCCGATTGAGCTGCCGGATCGCGGCGCCTAGCCCCATCATGATGAGACCGCCCACGACGGCGACCGTGCCGGAGATGATCAGCGTGTTGCCGAGGCTGAACGCATTGATCGGAATGCCAAATCCGATGGTCAGCAGACCGGCGGCAGTGATCAGAAGGCCGACTGCGAACAGAACCAGATACATAACTACGTCCCCTACCCTACTGCGACACGGGCGGCACGACGGAGGCCCATCATAAGGTGGCGGCCCTCCGCAACGCTCGCAAAGGTCTATCCTTTATACGGACACCAAATCTACGATTGATTAACGCTGATGGGAGGTTAAGGCCGCATCGCGCCATGGCCGTTACCGAAACGTAAATCCTGGCCGGCTCCAGGGCGTTGCCCTCCCCCGCGCCAGGGCCTAATTAACCGGGTGGGAACCATCTTCGCTGCGGGCCGGTTTCACCTATGCATATTGCACCGCACCTGATCGCATCCAAGGAGAAGTCAAATGGCGTTTTCGCTGCCGGAACTGCCCTATTCGCACGATGCCCTCGCCCCCTACATGTCAAGGGAGACCCTGGAGTTTCACCACGACAAGCACCACCTCGCCTACGTCAACAACGGCAACAACCTGCTCAAGGGCACCGAGTGGGAAGACAAGTCGCTTGAAGAGATCGTGAAGGGCTCGCACGGCAAGAACGCCGGCCTCTTCAACAACGCCGGGCAGCACTACAATCACCTGCACTTCTGGAAGTGGATGAAGCCGGGCGGCGGCGGCGACAAGATCCCGGGCGCGCTCAAGGCCAAGATCGATTCCGATCTCGGCGGCGTGGCGAAAGCCAAGGAAGATTTCATCCAGGCCGGCGTGACGCAGTTCGGCTCCGGCTGGGCCTGGATCGCGGTGAAGGACGGCAAGCTCGTCATCGACAAGACCGCCAACGGCGAAAGCCCGCTGGTGAAGGGCGCCAAGCCGATCCTCGGCTGCGACGTCTGGGAGCACTCCTATTACATCGACTACCGCAACCGGCGGCCGGACTATCTCAAGGCGTTCTGGGAGAACATGGTCAACTGGGACTACGTCAACGAGATGTACGGCGCGGCGGCGAAGTAACGCTTCGCGCGATCGGACATTGAAAGCGGGGCCTTGGGGCCCCGCTTTGCTATTCTGCCGCCGTCATTCTGAGGTGCCCGGCGAAGCCGGGCCTCGAAGGATGAATCGGCCCGATTGGTTCAAGACCACGGCCGTCCATCCTTCGAGGCTCGCTGCGCTCGCTCCTTAGGATGACGGATCAAGAGTGCCAAGCCCATGTCGGTGAATATCTACGACCGCCTCGCCCTCGGTGCGCTTGCGCTGGTCGCCGTCATCGCGGCGTTGACCTTCCGCGACTACGGGCTCGGCTGGGACGACTACACCCACTCGCAATATGGCGAGTTGCTGCTGGCGTTCTACGCCTCCGGCTTCAAGGACACGCGCGCGCTCTCGTTCGTCAATCTCTATCTCTACGGCGGCGGCTTCGACATGGCCGCGGCGCTGCTCGCGAAAATCTTGCCGTTCGGCCTGTTCGAGACGCGGCGTCTGCTTGGGGCGGCGGTCGGAATCCTCGGCCTTGCGGTGACGTGGCGTATCGCGCGCCGCGCCGGCGGCCCGCTTGCGGGGCTGATCGCGCTCCTGCTGCTCGCAGCTTGCCCGCTTTACTACGGGCACATGTTCATCAATCCGAAGGACGCACCGTTCGCAGTGGCGATGGCCGTCCTGCTGCTCGGCCTGGTGCGCACACTCGACGAATATCCCAAGCCCTCGTGGACCAGCGTGTTCATCCTTGGCGCGGGCGTCGGCCTGTCGGTCGGCTCGCGCATCATGGGCGGGTTCGGCGTCCTCTATGGGCTCGCCGCATTCGCGCTGCTGTTCGCCATCGAAGCGCGCCAACGAGAATTGCGAAGCGCGGCGGCGCGGATGGGCTCATGCCTGTTGCGGCTTATCCCAGGCGTCGTTGCTGCGTATGCATTGATGGCGCTGGTCTGGCCGTGGGGCGCGATTGATCCGCTCAACCCGATCCGCGCGATCGGCATCTTCTCGCATTTTTTCGAGAAGCCGTGGCAGGAGTTGTTCGAGGGCACGCTGCTGACCCCGCCGGAGATGCCGCGCCGCTACTTGCCCGAGCTTCTCATGCGTCAGCTGCCAGAGCTGTTTCTCATTGCTGCGCTTGCCGGAGTGCTGGATGCGCTGCTCACCGCGATGCGCCGCGACGCGACGCCGCAGCGGCGCGCGCTCCATCTTTGTGTCGCGCTTGCCGCGGTGCTGCCGATCGCGGTCACGGTGCCCACCCGCCCGGCGATGTACAACGGAATCCGCCACTTCCTGTTCGTCCTGCCGCCGCTTGCGGTTGCGGGCGGCCTCGCCGCGAGCCTGCTGATCGAGCGCGCCAATCGCTACGGCGGCGTGATACGGGCGATGATCCTCGCCGTGGCTATCGGCGGCATGGCCTTGCCGGTGATCGGCATAGTGCGGCTGCATCCCTATCAATACGTTTGGTTCAACCACGTCACCGGCGGTGTCCAGAGAGCACGCTCTGAATTCATGCTCGACTACTGGGGGCTGTCGCTGAAGCAGGCCGCCGAGGCGCTGCGCGCCCATCTCGCCGCGCGAGGCGAAATGCCACCCGCCGGACGCAAGTGGAAGGTCGCGGTTTGCGGGCCGCATCCGGGCGCGCAGATCGCGCTCGGCGACGCATTCGAGCCTACCTGGGCGCCGAACGGCGCCGACTTCGCACTGATGCTCGGCGAATTCTATTGCGCCAGGCTCGACGCGCCGGCGATCGCGCGGATCGAGCGCGCCAACGTCACCTTGGCCCGCATCCACGATATCCGTGGCTGGACCGTGCCGGCGCTTTTCACCATCCCACCGGTCGAGCGCGACAATCCCGCGTTGCCCACCCGTTGACCAGCCGTTCCAGAGGGCATGAAATGGCGCCAACAAATAAATCGAGAGAGGAAACGCCGTGATTCGAATATTCGCCGCCGCCGCCCTGGGCGTCGCCGCCGTAACCGGTGCGCTCGCGCAGGATTATCCGACCAAGCCCGTGACCATCATGATGCCCTACGCTGCGGGCGGGCCCGGCGATACCATCACCCGCATCATCGGCGCCGGCATGACCAAGGTGCTGGGCAAGCAGTTCCTGGTCGAGAACGTCGGCGGCGCCGGCGGCACGATCGGCACCCAGAAGGTGGCGGCCACCGCACCGGGCGACGGCCATTACCTTCTCATCATGCACTTCGGCCACGCGGCGAACAGCGCGCTCTATCCGAACCTGCGCTACGACCCGATCACCGACTTCGAGCATATCGGCATGTTCGCCCAGTCGCCGATGGCGATCGTCGCCAAGAAGGATTTCCCGGCGAACGACTTCAAGGAATTCGTCGCCCATCTCAAGGCCAACACGGGCAAGGTCGTGCACGGCCACGCCGGCCTCGGCTCGGCGTCGCACATGTGCGGCGTGGCCTTTCTGCAGGCGATCGATCTCAAGGTCACCACCGTGCCATACAAAGGCACGGCGCCGGCGCTCAACGATCTGATCGGCGGCCAGTTCGATTTCATGTGCGACCAGACCATCAACGTCGCGCAGCCGGTCAAGGGCGGACTGATCAAGGGCTATGCGGTGCCGACCAAGACCCGGCTCGCGGTGCTGCCGGAGCTGCCGACCACCGCCGAGATGGGCATGCCGAACGTGCAGATGGACGTCTGGTATGGCATGTGGGCGCCGAAGGGGACACCGAAGCCGGTGGTCGATAGGCTCTCGGCTGCGCTGCGCGATGCGCTCAAGGACCCCGAGGTGAAGGGCCGGCTGACATCCATGGGTGCCGAAATCTCAAGCGACGACCTCATCAATTCAGAGGCGTTGCGGGCCCAGGTCGCCAAGGAAGTTGTGCGCTGGAAGGAAACCATCACGAAGGCCGGCGTCGCCACCCAATAGATTGCCGACCCTCTTTCGATCATCAACCGAGGACTGAAACATCATGGCCACGTTCACCTGGGACCACGTTCACATCCGCACTCCGAATGTCGAAGAAACCGCCAAATGGTTCGAGCAGATGCTCGGCGCGCAAGTGCTGCGCAGCCAGCAGCAGGGCGCGCCGCGCGTAGACCTCAAGATCGGCGGGCAGAACGTGTTCCTCGCTCCGGTGGCGGCGGGCGACGGCGTCGCGTCGCCGCCAGTCACGCCCTACCAGGGCCTCGACCATTTCGGCCTCACGGTCACCGGCATCGACGCCATCGCCGCCGACCTCAAAGCCAAGGGCGTCGAGTTCACCAAGGAGCCGACCACGGTGCGTCCGGGTGTGCGGATCTGCTTCATCCGAGGGCCGCAGGGCGTCTCAATCGAACTGCTCGACCGCACCGTCTGATCCGGCTCGGCGCAAACGAAAACGGCCCCGGCAACGCCGGGGCCGCTTGCGTGCGATCAACGCGAGCGGTTTAGCGCTCGATGATCACGGTTTTCCGCGCGGGCGCGCGCTTCTTCACGATCACGACGTTGTTGCTGCGCCCGTAGTGGCGATGGCCGTGACGATAGCCACGGTGATAGCCGCGATCATGGCGCACGACCACGCCACTGCGAACCCGCGGCCCGTCGCCGACGCTGACCGAGACGCCTGCCGCCTGGGCAAGCTGGATGCGGCCCTGCGCCGCGCCGTCAGACGCGAAGCTCGGGGTAGCGAAACCAAGCACGGCCACTGAGGCCGCCAGCAATGCAAGTTTGTTCATTTCCATTTCTCCAGAAGGTTGAGCGCGTCCCCTCGCTCCATCACAGAAATGCGAGATCGCCCGATTGGTTCCAGGAATGGCTCGCAAAACACTGATTGTATTGGTGAATGCCCGTTCAGCGATTTTCTGCGCTCACGCTTCCTGGAACAGATCGCCTTGTCGCGCGTTCTTGCTGCGGGTCAATCAAGGACGAACGTCATGGACAGCAACAGCCGCGGCATTCTGCTCGGAGTGGCGCTCGGACTCTTGTTCGTGATCGGCGTGGTCGTGCTCGGCTTCAACTGGGGCACCGACACGATCAAGACCGCGGCATTGCCGATCGAGCCACCGATCATGTTCCAGCCGAAGTGAGACTGATTCGCCTAGGCGCCGTGTGCGAAGGCCCAGTAGAGTTCGCGCGCCTGGCGATACAGCGGGCCGGGCTGCAATGAGTGTTCGCCGATGCGCGTCACCGGCAGCACCTTGGAGGCGTTGCCGGTCGCGAAAATCTCATCCGCCGTCTCCAGGTCGCGATAGCGCATCACCGTTTCGGTCACCGTCACACCGGCGCCGCGCAGCAGCTTGATGATGCGCTGCCGGGTGATGCCGTTGAGGAACGTGCCGTTCGGCATCGGCGTCAGCACCACGCCGTCCTTGGCGATGAACAGGTTGGAGTTCGCCAGTTCCGCGACGTTGCCGACCATGTCGCAGACCACGCAATTGTCGAAGCCGCGCGAGCGCGCCTCCAGCAACGCGCGGGCGTTATTCGGATAGAGGCAGCCGGCCTTGGCGTCGACCGGCGCGGTCTCGATGGTCGGGCGCTTGAACGGCGACAGCGTGATCGAGAAGCCGTCGGGGGCGCGCAGCGGCGTCTCGTACATCGAGAGGCACCAGCGGGTCGATTCCGGATCGGGCGGCATCGCCTGCGGCCCCGCACGCTCGCCCCAGTACATCGGGCGGATGTAGAGCGGCGTATTGGCGTCGAACCGCTTGATGCCGTCCTTCACCAGATCAAGCCATTGCCCCTGCGGCACGACCGGATTGAGCCCCATGGTCTTGGCCGAGGCGTTGACCCGCGCGCAGTGCAGGTCGACGTCGGGCGTGGTGCCCTCGAACGCGCGCGCGCCATCGAACACCGAGGAGCCGAGCCAGATCGCGTGGGTGCGAACGCCCCACAACGGCACGTTGCCCTCGTGCCATTCGCCCTCGAAGAAGGTCCAGGTTTTCGACCAGGCCGCAGCCATCGCTTTCTCCGTCGCAATGCAGTCCGCCGGACAATACGATGGGCCCCGGGCTCAAAGCTCATGAAAATTCGTCATCGGAGCCATCTCCATGCCCTTCGTGTTCGACGCCTACGGCACGCTGTTCGACGTCCACGCCGCGATCGCGCGGCACCGCGAGGCGGTCGGCCCCGACGCGGAGGCGTTTTCCGTGCTGTGGCGCACCAAGCAGCTTGAATACACCTGGACCAACACGCTGGCCGGCCGTTACGCCGACTTCTGGACGCTGACCGGCCAGGCACTCGACTTCTGTCTGTCCCGCTTTCCGTCCGTGGACCGGACGCTGCGCGCCAAGCTTCTCGACACCTACCTGACGCTCGACGCCTACCCGGACGCCCGCGCTGCGCTACGCGATCTTAAAGGCCGCGGAGACAAGACCAGCATCCTTTCCAACGGCTCGCCGGCGATGCTGGAAAAGGCCGTCCAGGCGGCCGGCATCGCGGGCCTGCTCGACGCCTTGCTGTCGATCGACGGGCTGCGCATGTACAAGCCGCGACCCGAAGTTTACGCGCTGGTGACCCGGGCGTTCACCTGCCAGCCCGCCGATGTGGTGTTCGTCTCCTCGAACCGCTGGGACATCATGGGCGCCGGCGCGTATGGCTTCCGCACCGCCTGGGTCAACCGCACCGACGTGCCGGACGAGTACGGTGCACCCGCCCCGACCGTGGTGCTATCCGGCCTGACGGGGCTTGCGGCACATCGCTGGTAACGGGACGATGCGGCCATGGATGCGGCAAACGAGACGCAGCTTAAGGGGCTCCAACTTCTCCAGGAGCGCTACAGCGATCCGATCCTGACGGGGCTGACGGTCCTGCTGCTGGTGATGATGTTCGTCATCGCGCCGCTCCTTCGTTTTTGAGGCCTTCGGGCTGGTGGTGGCATTGGCATGGTGCTCGGCGTCCTTGTCATGTCGAGAAGCCCGGTCGCGTTCATATTGATCACGGTTGCTGTGGCCATGAACGCCGTCGGGGCGGTGCTCCGCTTTCACCAGCTTTCCACGTTCGACGTCTATCTTGTCTCCGCCGCCTGGCTGCTGATGGCGATGACGCTCGGTTGGGTGGTCGCCGGGCAGGTCTTCGCCAAGGGCCGCGACATCGGGTGATCGGGGCGGTGTTGCTTTACCTGCTGATCGCGCTGTTCTTCGTGGCGGCCTTCGCGTTCGTCGGTTTGGTGATCCCCAATGCCTTCCAGGGCATCAAGATCGAGGACTCAACCGCGCTCGCCAGCAACCTGATCTACTTCAGCTTCGTGACGCTGACCTCGACCGGCTACGGCGACGTGCTGCCGGACCACCCGATCGCGCGCAGCCTGTGCAACGTCGAGACGATCATCGGCCAGCTCTATCCGCCGACCCTGCTCGCCCGGCTGGTGTCCCTGGAACTCAAGGGACGGAAATAGCCCAGGGCATGATCCCGAAAAGTGGAGGCCGTTTTTGGGGAAGATCATGCTCAAACAACAAAATAAGCGACGAGCCTGATTTAGCGGAGCTGAACAGGCTCTAGCCGGTGGGCGACTTCGGTGCGTCGTCGCGGCAGGACGCCGGCGACTGCCAATCGTTCCAGATCCAGCCGCACCGGGTGCAGCCGCCGAGCGCCAAGGCGAGCGCGATTATGCTGGAAA
>JBEVIJ010000100.1:0-45335 GCA_040510745.1 Xanthobacteraceae bacterium | reverse complement strand
TGACCCACGACCTCGTGGATGCGTTGGGGATTTCCGACGTCGTTTTTTTGCTGTCGCTGGGCCCGTGGGCGCGAATCTCTCAATCTTATCCGGTGCCGATCCCCCGCCCGCGCGACGTGGTGCAGGCGCGCCTGCACCCGGCATTCGCGCCGCTCTACGAGCGGCTGTGGAGCGATCTGTCGCGCGAAGTCAGCCGCGAACCGGCCGAGGCCGCGTGATGACGCTCAATCCATCCTATGCCTGGGTCCGGCAATTCGCGGCGCTTGGCGTGCTGCTGGTGCTGTGGGAAGGCGCGGGCTACGCCGGCATGCTCAACCCGCTCTACATGCCGACGCCGAGCCAGATCGGCCGCGCCCTGACGGAGCTGTTCGAGACCGGCAGCATCTGGACGCATCTCGAAGCAACCTTCGGCGCCGCGCTCGGCGGCCTTGTGCTCGGCATCGTGGTGGGCGTCATTCTCGGTGTCCTGGCCGCGCTCATCCCGCTGATCGCCGAACTGCTCGAACCGGTGATGACGCTGCTCAACGCCATTCCGCGCGTCATCCTCGCACCGCTGTTCGTGATCTGGCTCGGCATCGGGCTCGCCTCCAAGGTGGCGCTATCGTTCATCCTGGTCGCGGTGCTCATCTTCTTCACGGTGTTCACCGGCATCCGTCAGGTGGACCGCAAGCTGGTCGAACGCATCATCACGCTGGGCGGCGACCGCTGGGCGCTGGTGCGCCATGTGTATCTTCCGGCGGTGACGGCTTGGGTGCTGGGCAGCCTCAAGGTCGCGATCGGCTTTGCCTTCACCGGCGCATGCGTCGGGGAGTTCGTCGCCGCAAGCCGCGGGCTCGGTTATCTGCTGTCGTTCGCGCAGAGCACCTACAATTCCGCGCTGATTATGGCGCTGGTGTTCCTGATCATGGTGGTGGTGCTGCTGATCTTCGCCATCAGCGGACGGCTGGAAAAATGGCTGCTGCGCTGGAATTGAATCGATGACTGCGACGTGCCGCCTGCCCTGCTGCGCCAGCCCGCGCCGGACCGTCAGCGAGCTGCTGGATCGCGGCCTGCGCCGCAACCGCGCGGCGCCATTGCCACATGAAGGCGCACAGCTCGGCGATGCCGACGGCAATGCTGCGCGATTCTCGATCGATGTGCGAGGGGCGACGATCGCGGACGTGGTCTTCCGGATGACAAGCTGCGCCACACTCGTCGCGTACGGCGAACTGATTGCCGAGACCGTGGCCGGAATGCGCGTCGAACTGGCAAACGGCCTGACCGCGCGCGACCTCGCCGACGCGCTGCCCGGAGTCCCCGCGCTCAAGCGCGACCGCGCGATGCTCGCGGTCGCGGCGTTCCGCTCGGCCTTGTCCAAGGTTTCAACCAACGGAAAGCAATCATGAAAGTCGCGTACATTTTCGCCACCTCGCGCCACAGCGTGTCCTACGTGCTGGCCAAGATGATCCTGCCGCAGCTCGAGGAGAAGCGGCACGGCGCGACCGTGGTCGGCATGTTCTTTTTCGAGGACAACAACTACGTGCTGCTGAAGGACAATCCGATTGGCGCGCGGCTGCACAAGATCGCCAAGGAACAGGGCATCCTGCTGATGGGCTGCGACCAGTGCTGCTACGAGCGCGAGATCGCCGACAAGCTCTATGACGGCGTGCCGATCGGCTGCTTCCCCGATCTCTACAAGGCGCTGTCGGGCAACATGCCGGACCAGGTGATCACGCTCTAATTCCGGAGTCATGCTGTAGCCAACGCTCCGCCTCCCGGGATCTTGTTTTTCGGGCGCCCGGGTAAGCCCGTATCCTTGTTTTCCTGCTGCCCTCCCACGAGGGGATGGAGCGCCGGGAGGCGCCAGAGCGCCTGCGTGGGGCGCCCATGAGCGGACCACTGACGGGGGCCCGCTTTCGCGCCAGCTTCCGGGACCCAAGCGTACCTTGAGGGGGTGGGGGTCCCGGGGCGCGCGACCCCTCGGCGCGAGAGCCCTGCGCCTCCCGGCGCTCCATTCGGCCTCCGATATGAGGGATGCCGGCCCCGGCTCCGTCATCCAGCATCGCGATCGACGACGCCCTGGATTGAGCGGGACAGAATAGATTCCTATAGGAATTAAGTCAAGAAGCAGGAAGACTGCTACCCGCTCGGTGTCATCGCCCGCGCAGGCGGGCGATCCAGTACACACCGACAGAACTGTGATTACTGGGTCCCCGCCTTCGCGGGGACGACAGCGGAGAGAACGGAGCAACACCGCATAAACTACTTCGCGCTCACCAGATCGAACCACTCGTCCTCGGTGAGCGTGGCCACGCCGTGCTTCTTGGCCTCGGCAAGCTTGGAGCCGGCGCCAGGCCCCGCGACCAGATAATCCGTCCTCTTCGACACCGAGCCGGCGACTTTCGCTCCCAAACGCTCGGCTATCGCCTTGGCCTCGTCGCGGGTCATCTTCTCCAGCGCGCCGGTGAACACCACGGTCTTGCCGGCGACCGGCGTGTCGCGTTTCACCGCCTCCATCGGCGCGATCTCGATCTCCTTCAGCAGCGCATCGAGCGCCTGGACGTTGCGCGGCTCCTTGAAGAACTCGACGACCGCTTCGGCCACCACCGAGCCGATGCCCTCGGTAGCGTTGAGCTCCTGCCACGCGTCGTTGCCCTTGTCGCCCTTCTCGCCGCTCGGTGGCACGGCGGCCTGCGCAGCCTCCTGCAACGCTCCCATCTTGCCGTAGTGGCGCGCCAGCAACCGCGCATTGGTCTCGCCGATATGGCGGATGCCGAGCCCGTAGATCACCCGGTCGAGCGAGATGTTGCGCCGGGCGTCGATCGCGTCGAACAGATTGCGAGCCGACGTTTCGCCGTAGCCCTCGCGCTCCATCAGCTTTTTCTTGGCTCGCGCATCGCGCGCCCGCAGCGTGAAGATGTCGGCGGGCGACATGACAAGGCCTTCGTCGAAGAACGCTTGCACTTGCTTCTCGCCGAGGCCTTCGATGTCGAACGCGCCGCGCGACACGAAGTGCCGCAGCCGCTCGATCTGCTGCGCCGGGCAGATCAGTCCGCCGGTGCAGCGCCGCACCGCTTCGCCGTCCTCGCGCACCGCATGGCTGCCACAGGCCGGGCAGACCTCGGGAAACTTGTATGGCTTTGCATTCTTCGGCCGCTTGTCCAGCACCACGTCGACGATCTGAGGGATAACGTCGCCGGCGCGCTGGATCGTCACCGTGTCGCCGATCCGAATATCCCTGCCCTCACGGATCGGCTGGCCGTCGTTGCCGATGCCCTTGATGTAGTCCTCGTTGTGCAGCGAGGCGTTCTGCACCACCACGCCGCCGACCGTGACCGGCTCCAGCTTGGCGACCGGCGTCAGCGCGCCGGTGCGGCCGACCTGGATTTCGATATCCCGCAACACGGTGGTCGCGCGCTCGGCCGCGAACTTGTGCGCGATCGCCCAGCGCGGGCTGCGCGACACAAAACCGAGCCGCTCCTGCCAGTCGAGCCGGTCGAGCTTGTAGACCACGCCGTCGATGTCGTAATCGAGCTTGGCACGCCGCTCGCCGATGCCGCGGTGAAACGCCAGCATCTCATCGACGGAGTGCACGATCTTGGACAATGGATTGGTCTGGAAGCCGATCTTGCCTAGCCACGTGACCATCCCGGACTGCGTCGTCGCAGCCTTGTCCGCGATCTCGCCCCATGAATAGGCGAAGAAATGCAGCGAACGCGACGCGGTGACGCTCGGGTCCTTCTGGCGCAACGAGCCGGCCGCCGAGTTGCGCGGATTGGCGAACACCTGTTCCTCGGCCGCCGCCTGGCGCTTGTTGAGCGCGAGGAAGTCGGGCTTGGTCATGTAGATTTCGCCACGGATTTCGCACACTGCCGGACTCTTGCCCTTCAGCTTGTGCGGAATCTCCTTGATGGTCCGCACATTGGCGGTGACGTCTTCGCCTTCGGAGCCATCGCCGCGTGTCGCCGCCTTGACCAGATCGCCGCCCTCGTAGCGCAGCGACATCGACAGGCCGTCGATCTTCGGCTCGGCCATGAACGCGAGCGGCTCGTCCTCTTTCAAGTTGAGGAAGCGGCGGATGCGCACGACGAAGTCCTGCACCTCCTCGGCATCGAATGCGTTCTGCAACGACAGCATCGGCACCGCGTGGCGCACCTTGGCGAAGCCGCGCGCCGGGGCGGCGCCGACCTTGCGCGACAGGCTCTCCAGGGTTTGCAGGTCCGGGAATTTCGCCTCGATCGCCTCGTAGCGCCGCCGCAGCGCGTCGTAATCGGCATCCGAAACGGCCGGCGCGTCCTTCTGGTAGTACGCCTCGTCGTGCTGCTTGACCTCGGCCTCGAGCCGCGCGTGCTCGCGCTTTGCCTGGCGCGGCGTCATGTCCTCGACGGTCAACTTGGCGTCACGTGCGGCCATGCGGGCTAATATATTGCGTACAATTGGACTGGATACTGGTTCCAGCGACCTTATTGGAGATGTACACTCGGGCATCGATGCGGCGGACCTGAGAGGCCAATTTCAGGACCGCGGTCGGAGGGCTCCCGGAAACGGGGGCCCTCTTTTTTGCCCGTGCAGCAGCGGCATTCAATGAGTTCGGTGGAAACGGCGCTCGCGGCACTATCTCAACTCCACCGTCAGCGGATTGTACGAATAGAGCCAGCCATTGCGGTCGTTGCCCTCGTCGCGCTCGGCGAAGGCGGCGCGGATCTCCGCCTGCGACCGGAGATGGAACAGATTGCGGTTGAAGTTCGACTGATTGACGATCCGCGCGGTGCGTTCCATCCGGTTGCGCTGATAGAGCTGCAGCGCATCCGGAATTGAATCGGCGAGTTCCAATGCGCGCGCCAGCACCGCGCCGTCCTCGATCGCCATCGCCGCGCCCTGCGCCAGATAGGGCAGCGTCGCATGCGCCGAATCGCCAAGCAGCGTCGCGCGGCGCGAGCTCCAGTTGTCGAGCGGTTTGCGGAAGAACAACGACCAGCGATAGCACTGGTCCTTGTCGGCGGCGTCGATGATCTCCTGGATCGCGGGGTGCCATCCGCGATAGTGAGCCTTCAGCGTTTCCCAGGGCAGCTTGACGGTCCAGGATTCCTCGGAAATCTCGTCGGTTTCGACGAGACCCACGAAGTTCAACAATTCGCCGGCCCGCAAGTAGTAGCAAACCACGTGACCGCCCGGCCCCATGAACACCGACATGACCTGCTCGAGCACGTCCTTCGGCAACTGCCGGGTCGGCACCACCAGCCGCCAGGCGGCGTCGCCGGTATATTGCGCCGGGATGTCGCCGGCGATCTGACGCGCCACGACGGACTTCAATCCATCGGCGCCTATCAGCAGATCGCCACGCGCCGTCTTGCCGTCAGCGAAACGAAGCTCGACGCCGCCGTCGCTTTCGGAGAAACCGGCGATGCGGCGATTGAGCCGCACGATGTTGGGGTCGAACGAGCGCGCCTTCGCGGCGAGGATGTCGTGCAGGTCGGCGCGGTGCAGTTGCGTATAGGGCGCGCCGTGCAGCCGCTTGTGCTCCTCGGAGAGCGAAAACCGCTGGATCACCTCGCCGGTGTCGTGCAGCCGGAACACATACGCGCCCGGGCTGACACCGACGTCGACGATCGATTCCTCCATGCCAAGCGAGCGAAGCACGTGCATGGCGTTGGCGCTGATCTGGATGCCCGCGCCGATCTCCGCGAGTTGCGGAGCCTGCTCGTAGATTTCGACGTGATGCCCGGCTTTGGCGAGACACGATGCGGCCGTCAGCCCGCCGATTCCCGCACCGGCGATGAGAATGCGGTATTTTTTCATTGCGGGATTCTTAGCAGATTTTGGCGCACCGGATGCGAGCTAAGCATGATCCCGAAAAATGTGCAGTGGTCTTCGGAAAAGATCATGCTCATGCAAGAAGCCAAAGTGGGACGACGAAGTCATCCCACTTTGGTCACGCCCGGGCGCGCTTTCGCGGCGCGACCTGCTCGGCGGCGGTGCCGATCAGCTTCTCGGCGGCGGCGCGCGCCTCCGCCGTGACCTCCGCGCCGGCCAGCATGCGCGCGATCTCCTCGCGGCAGCGCTCGGCCGGAAGCTCGGTGACGCGGGTTGCCATGCGCTTGCCCTTGTCGAGCACGTCCTTGTTGATGAGGTAGTGCCGCCCGGCGCGGGCGGCGACCTGCGGCGCATGGGTGACGGTCACGACCTGGACCCCGTTGCCGAGCTTGGCCAGCCGCACCCCGATGGCGTCGGCCACCGCGCCGCCGACGCCCGTGTCGATCTCGTCGAACACCAGCGTCGGCGCCGAGCCGCGATCGGCCAGCACGACCTTCAAGGCCAGCAGGAAGCGCGCCAGCTCGCCGCCGGAGGCGACCTTGATCAGCGGGCCCGGCCGCGTGCCGGGGTTGGTCTGCACCCAGAATTCGACCCGGTCGATGCCGTTGGGGCCTGCCGAAGCCGCATCGCTTTCGATCTCCGTCGAGAACCGCGCGCGCTCCAATTTGAGCGGGGCGAGCTCTGCGTTGACGGCCTTGTCGAGCTTCTGGGCGCCCTTGAGGCGCGCTTTGGACAAGGCCTCCGCCGCCTTGGAAAATTGCGCTTGCGCCTCACCGGCCGCTTTTTCCAGCGCGGCGAGCCGTTCGGCGCCGGCATCGATCAGAGCAAGATCGGCGCCGTATTTCGCAGCCAGCGCGTTGAGGTTGTCGACCGGCGAACTGTATTTGCGGCCCGCCGCGCGGAGCGCAAACAGCCGCTCCTCGATGCGCTCGAGCTCTTGCGGGTCGTGGTCCGCCGCGCGCAGCGCCTGCTCGAGATGGGTGCGCGCCTCCTCCAGCGCGTTGAGGGCCGCGTCGAACGCTTGCACCGCGGGCTCCAGGAGGCCGGGCGCCTGCGCGGCGCGGCGCTCCAGCCGGCGCACAGCCGCCGCCAACGCCGGCACCGGCGATGCGCTGCCGGCCACGGCGTCGTGGGCTTCGCGCAGGTCGCCCGCGACCTTCTCACCCTGCATCATCTTGGCGCGGCGATCCGCCAGCGCGGTCTCTTCGCCCGATTGCGGCGCGAGCTTGGTGAGCTCCTCGACCGCGTGACGCAGCCAGTCGGCTTCACGCGCGGCGCGCTCGACATCCGCACGATGGTTGCTCACGGCGGCTTCGGCCTCGCGGCGGGCATCCCACAATCGCGCGACGGCGGCGGCGTCCTGCTCCAGGCCCGCATAGGCATCGAGCAGGCGGCGGTGGGTCGCCGCATCCACCAGCGCGCGCGCATCATGCTGGCCGTGGATCTCCACAAGCGCGGCGCCGAGATTCTGCAGGGCCTGCACGCTGACCGGCTGATCGTTGACGAAGGCGCGGGTGCGGCCGTCGACAAACTGCATGCGGCGCAGGATCAGCGCCTCGTCGGGCTGGATGTCGCTCTCGGTCAGCAGCGCGCGCGCGGGATGACTGGCTGCCAGCTCGAACATCGCGGTCACCTGGCCCTGCTCGGCGCCCTGGCGCACCAACGTCGCGTCGCCCCGTGCGCCGAGCGCCAGCGCGAAGGCATCGAGCAGGATCGACTTGCCGGCGCCGGTTTCGCCGGTGAGCACCGACAGGCCGCCGGCGAAATCGATATCGAGCCGATCGATCAGGACGATGTCGCGGATCGAGAGCCGGGCAAGCATGACCGAAACAGTCCCTCTTCACCCCGCGGCGACCGCGGGTTTCGAAGTCTCGCAGATTCGCTATCGTCGGAGACGGAAAAAGGCCGCGCCCTCCCACGACGAAGTGTGAATCCGCACAAGACCTGATTATCGGCTTCGGCCCGCGGGCGGGACAAGCCCGGCGCGCGCGCTGTGCGTAAGTGCGTCAGCCCGGCCGGCGAGTGCCAGCCATGCCGACGCCCATCTTTTTAAAGGCGCGGCTGATCCAGGAGCCCTGGTTCTCCACCGGCTCCATACCGGTGGACTTCACCAGCCGATACGCATCCGCGTACCAGCGGCTGTCCGGGAAGTTGTGGCCGAGGACGGCCGCGGCGGTCTGCGCCTCATTGAGGATGCCGAGCGCCATGTAGGCTTCGGTCAATCGCATCAGCGCTTCTTCGACGTGCCGCGTGGTCTGGTACTGCGTCACGACGATTTTGAAACGATTGATGCCGCCGGTGAAATCCTTCTTGTTCATGTAGAAGCGGCCGATCGACATTTCCTTGCCGGCGAGCTGGTCGCGGGCCATCGCGATCTTCTGCTTGGAAGCGACCGCATATTCGGTGGTGGGGAACTTGCGCGACACCTCTTCCAGAGCCGCGATGGCGCGCTCGGCGCGGGCCTGGTCGCGCGACACGTCGGGGATCTGGTCGTAGTAGGCCGAGCCGATCAGGAACTGCGCGTATGCCGCGTCCGGGCTGCTCGGATGAAGCGTCACATAGCGCCGGGCCGCGGTCACCGCCTCGTCGTATTCGCGGGCTTCGTAGCGCGCGTAGGCCGTCATGATCAGCGACTTGCGCGCCCATTCGGAATACGGGTGCTGACGCTCGACTTCCTCGAATTTTCTGGAGGCGTCCTTGTAGTCGCTCTTCTGATTCATCAGGTAGACGCCCTCGTTGTAGAGCTTCTCCGCGGGCTCGTCGGGCGGCTGTTCGTCCCCTTTGCTGAAGAATGGAATGTTGAAGCTGCTGCAGGCCCCGAGAGGGACCGCCAGCACGGCCAGCATCAGAAGGTGAGCGATCCGCATGGATAGACGCGGTGACTTCAGGTCGGTCGATGTAAAACGCCACAACATGCGATGCGCGATACCTGGAATGGTCCAACCTGGAACAGTCGGGAAACGTTGCCCTGCGAAGTGCCCCAACGCGCTGTGCCTCGCGCGCTATCTATTTGAAAAACAAAGGTTGATCAAACGTTTACGAGGAAAATCGGCCAGCAATAAGGCGGCCTTCAGGAGATTTCCGGAGCGTAAGCCGCAGCCGCCATGCCAACCACGATGTCGGCATGTCCGCGCACGACCCGGCGCGGCGCTTCGACCATGTCCACCACCATCCAGGCGGAACGGTCGGCCATCAGCGCCGACAGCACCGCGTGGTTCAGGCTGTGGCCACCGCGCACCGAGCGATAGGCGCCGATCAGCGGGGCGCCGGCGAGCGAAAGATCGCCGATCGCATCGAGAGCCTTGTGGCGGACAAACTCGTCGGAGAAGCGAAGACCTTCGGGATTGAGGACGCGATCTTCAGTAACCACCAGGGTGTTCTCAAACGACGCTCCGAGCGCATAGCCGGCATTCCAGAGCTTCGCCACGTCGCGCATGAAGCCAAACGTGCGAGCCCGCGCCAGATCGTGCCGGAACACCTCGGCCGAAAGATCCCGGCTGAAGGTCTGGCGGCCGATTGTCGGATGGTCGAACTGGATCTCGACGTCGAGCCGGAAGCCATGCGCGTAAGGCCGCAATTCACCGAAGGAATCGCCCTGCGCGACACGGACCGGCTTGAGGACCTTGATGAAGCGGCGCGGCGCGGACAATGAAACGAGCCCGGCCTGATCGATCGCCGCGACGAACGGAGCGGCGCTGCCGTCCATGATCGGCACTTCAGGACCGTCAATCTCGATGATCGCGTTGTCGACGCCGAGACCGGTCAGCGCAGCCAAAACATGCTCCGCGGTGGAGCACAGCGGGCCTTCGGCATCACCGATCACGGTGGCGAATTCGGTGGCGGTCACGGCGCGGACGTCGGCGCGAACCTCGCGGTCCTGACGGCCATCCTGGCCGAGGCGGACGAAGACAATGCCGGTGTTCGCCTCGGCGGGAAGCATGTTCAGGGTGGCCGGCGCGCCCGAATGGACGCCGACACCGCTGACGGTGGCCGAAGTGCGAAGCGTGGTCTGCCTACCGGCTTTCATTCGTGGCGCTTACCCTGCACGCGGAACGCGCGTGCTGCCCCTTTTGGAAACCCTACGTCCTCGACTTTGCTGGAAGGCGCCGGAAGGCTAATTTGCGGCAAATCGCCGGTCCCCGAAGTCCCCTAGCAAAATCCCCTTTTGCTACGAACACTTTAGACGGGCGTGGAATCAGCACCAACTCACGCTTTCTTACCAAGTGTTACCTTCTAATCGCCGCAAAGCCGCCCAAAACGCGGCTCCGGCGACCGCCCGTCAGCCGCCAAACATCAAAACACACGCCATTCCGCGGCCTCTACCCCGCTGCACCGCGGTCCCGAAAGCTTCTTTAAAACATTAAGGTAAATCAACGCTTTACCGAACCGAGCCGCGCGGCACGCCTGGATTAAGCAGCAGGTCCCTGCCGTCGCGGCGGGGACCTGCCGTCGTTGCGGGCATACCGACTAATTCGCCTGGCGGCGCAGGAACGCTGGGATCTCCAGTTGATCCTCGTCCACAGGCTTTTGCACAGGAGCCTGCCGGCCGTGCTGATCAAGGCCCTGCGGGGCGGCGCGGCGGGCGTATTCCGAGACCGGCTCCTGCCGATTTTCCGAAACCCGCACAGGGGTTTGCGGCAAGGGCGGCAGGCGCTCGATGGTGTGCGGGGTGGCGGCACGGGGAGCCGGCGGCGGAGCCGCTTCCTCGGTTGCCTGGCGGCCCAGGCCGACGGACGCAAGACGCTGGAGGAGCGTCAGCCGGCGCTTCTCCGGATGCTCCTCCGCCAGTTCTCCGCGTTGTGCGGCCACTTCGCGCTGCGCGGGAACCGGCAGTTCGTCGATCCTCGGCATGCGAGGCGTCCGAGCCTGCGGCCGCTCCGGCTGCGGCGGGATGAACGCACGCGGCGTCTCCTGCAGCGAGGGCTCGGCCATCGCCGGCTCCATGAACAGCGACGGCTTCGGCGCAATCGGACGGATCGTGACGTCGTCGCTGCCAGCCGGCGCACCGAGCGCGGCGGCAACAGCGGCGGTCCCGGCCTGCTCGACCACGGCGCGTTGTGACGGCGCGCCGACCGGCTGCTGGTAATACTGAGCCGGAACCTGTGGCGTCGCGCGCGGCGCCTGCTCGATGCGCTCGGCGATCCGCTGGGTGTCGGCGCGCAGCTTCTGCGTCAGTTCCGCGACGCGGCTCTCGGCCGGCGGGCGCTGCGTCATCGCGATGTGGTCGATGCCGGTCGCCACCACCGAAACGCGGGTGATTCCTTCCAGGCTTTCGTCGAACGTCGCGCCGACGATGATGTTGGCTTCCTGATCGACCTCCTCGCGGATGCGGGTCGCGGCCTCATCGACTTCGTACAGCGTGAGGTCCTTGCCGCCCGTGATCGAGATCAGCAGACCGCGGGCGCCCTTCATCGACACGTCATCGATCAGCGGGTTGGAGATCGCGGCTTCGGCGGCGCGCAACGCGCGCTTCTCGCCGGTCGCTTCGCCGGTGCCCATCATCGCCTTGCCCATCTCGCGCATGACGGCGCGGACGTCGGCGAAGTCGAGATTGATGAGGCCTTCCTTCACCATCAGGTCGGTGATGCAGGCCACGCCCGAGTAGAGCACCTGGTCCGCCATCGCGAAGGCGTCGGCGAAGGTCGTCTTCTCGTTGGCGACCCGGAACAGGTTCTGGTTCGGGATGATGATCTGGGTGTCGACTGCCTTCTGTAATTCGGCGATGCCCATCTCCGCGTACTTCATGCGGCGGACGCCTTCGAAGTGGAACGGCTTGGTCACCACGCCAACGGTGAGAATGCCCATCTCCTTGGCGAGACGCGCGATCACCGGCGCGGCACCGGTGCCAGTGCCGCCGCCCATGCCCGCGGTGACGAACACCATGTGCGCGCCGGCGAGATGATCGCGGATCTCGTCGACCGCCTCTTCGGCGGCCTGCCGCCCGACCTCAGGCTGCGAGCCGGCACCGAGGCCCTCGGTCACCGCCACGCCCATCTGGATGATGCGTTCGGCCTTCGACATGGTCAGTGCCTGGGCATCGGTGTTGGCGACGACAAAGTCGACGCCCTGAAGCCCAGCCGTGATCATGTTGTTGACGGCGTTGCCGCCGGCTCCGCCAACGCCGAACACGGTGATCCGCGGCTTGAGCTCGCGGATGTCGGGGATCTTCAAGTTGATGCTCATTGCTGCCTCTTCATTGGACGGCATCAAGCGATGCCGCCGGTTTCGCGCCGGACCGCCGCCGGCCGATCGGTGAAATTCTTGGGTAAAGTCGTGGTTGTTGCGTCGATCATCAGAAGCTCTCCCGGAGCCATCGGCCGACGCGCGCGATGTATCCCGTTCCTGTCATGAGATGCCGCGTTCGCCGCGGTTCGAAATACTCGAGATGCGCCGCTTGCGGGTACACGAGAAGCCCCGTCGCCGCGGCGAAAGCCGGCCCCTTGGCGGCCTCGGGCAACCCGGAGATTCCCAGCGGCCGGCCGATACGGACCGGGCGATTGAGGATGTTGGCGGCCAGCTCCGGCAATCCGGTGAGCTGGCTGGCACCCCCGGTGAAGATCACGCGCGAGCGCGGCTCCGCTGCGAACGGAGAGTTGGCGAGGCGGTCGCGGAGCATCTCCAGGATTTCTTCCACGCGCGGCTTGATGATGCGCACCAGGCTGGCGCGCGAGACGAACTGCGGCGGCTCGCGCTCGTCATCGCCGGCGCGAGGCACCGAGATCATGTCGCGATCGTCCGAGCTGCCGCCGATCACGCTGCCGTGCAGCGTCTTGATGCGCTCGGCATCCGAGATCGGTGTGTTGAGGCCGCGCGCCAGATCCATCGTGACGTGCTGGCCACCCAGCGCGAAGCTGTCGGCGTGAATGAACCGGCCGCTGGAGAATACCGCGGCGGTGGTGGTGCCGGCGCCCATATCGACCACCGCGGCGCCGAGATCGGCCTCGTCGTCGGCCATCGCGCTAAGGCCGGCGACGTAAGGCGCGGCGACCATTGTTTCGACCGCGAGATGGCAGCGCTCAACGGTGAGCATCAGGTTGCGCGCCGCCGCGATGTCGCAGGTCACCGCGTGCATGTCGACGCCGAACTCCCGCGCGAGCATGCCGCGCGGCTCGCTGATGCCGCGCACGCCGTCGAGCGAATAGCCGATCGGCAGCGAATGCAGCAGCAACCGGCCATCCCGCACCGAATGATAGCTGCCCGCGGTCAGCACGTTGGCGACGTCGCCTTCGGTGATGGCGGAGCCGGCAACGTTGACCGTGGCGGTGTAGAGCTCGCTGCCGATCCGGCCGGCCGACACCGAAACCACGACGGACTCGAGCTGCACCGAAGCGGCGCGCTCGGCGATGTCGACGGCGTGACGAACCGCGGCCTCGGCCTCGGCGAGATTGATGACCGCGCCGCCCTTGATGCCGCGCGCTTCGGTGTGGCCGATACCGAGAATCTCGACGCCGTGGGTGCGGCGGCGCAACGTTTCCTGCGGCGACTGCGGCTTCAGTCGCGCGATCAGGCAGACGATCTTGCTGGTGCCGATGTCGAGCACGGCAACGATCGCCGTGCGGCGCGGCGACACTGGCTTCATCTTGGGCGAGAACCCGTCACGGAGGCTCATGCGTCGCCTCCCTTGCGCTTGGGCTTCGGCTTGAGCACCTCGGCGCGCGCGTTGTAGGCGTCGTCCGACAGACGGACGGTCACGCGATCCGGCAAGCGCAAATCGACCATGTCGATGTCGCGGCTGAGCAGCTTCTTGTCGCGGTCGAGCGCGAGCAGCGTCGTCAGCGCGGTCGCGATGCCCTCCTCGGGCAGACGGATACTGATGCCGTTCTTCAGCCGGAGATTCCAGCGCCGGTCGGCAACCAGAATCGAAGCTTGCAACTGATCGCGGATCGCCGGGAAGCCATCGATGATGGCGAGAAATTCCCTGGCTTTGACGTCGGCGCCGGCGCCGACCACCATCGGCAACTTGGTAAAGCGCTGCGATACGAATGACTCGACGACGGTGCCGTCGGCGGAAATCACCGCGACCTTGCCGTCCTTCTGCCACAGCGCGAACGCGTAGCGCTCGGTGACCTTGATGTGCAGCCGGCCAGGATACAGCTTGAGGATGGTCGCTTCGGCGATCCACGGATTGGCCTTGAGACGCGCGCGCGCCGCGGTCGCGTCGAGAAACAGGAGCGAACTGCGGCCGGTGACGCCCGCGGTCGTCAGGATTTCCTCGCGGGTCATCGCGCGCCCGCCAGCCAGCGCAATCGAGGTGATGCGGAAGCCGACCGCGTTGGCGATGGCGTCGCGCGCGTCGCTCATTTCGGCCAGCACGGCTTCAACGTGTCCGCCGCGAACGGTGCCGTATGTAAAGGTCGCGGCCATCAGCAGGGCGAAGGTCACGGTCCCGGTGCCGCGCGGAACCCGCCGGTGCCCAATCGGGCCCGCGAGCCGCCGCGCCATGCGCCGGAATCGGCTGCCGAACGGAAGCCACGCGCCATAGCGTCCCGACGCCGGAGCCGCGCCGGCGACCGGGCGCTCTGCGCCGCCGGCTACCGGTTCAGCGATGCGTCGTCGACCATCCATCGCACCAGCTCATCGAATGTCATGCCCGCGTGAACCGCGAGCTCGGGCACGAGCGAAGTTTCGGTCATGCCGGGTTGCGTGTTGACTTCGAGACAGACGAGCCCCTCGGTCCCCCCGCTACGATCGTCGTAACGGAAATCAGCGCGGCTCACGCCCCGGCAGCCCAGGGCGCAATGCGCCTTGAGCGCTAGTCTTCGGACCTCTTGGTAAACAAATGGTGAAATTTGCGCGGGCAAAACGTGCCGCGAGCCTCCTGGCGCGTACTTGGCCTCGTAGTCGTAGAACCGCGTGCTGGCGATGATTTCGATGACGTCGAGGGCGCGGTCGCCCATCACGGCGCAGGTGAGCTCCTTGCCGGGGATGTACCGCTCGACCAGAACCTTGGGGTAGGCCCAGTCCGGCCGGGTCAGCTCCTGCGGCGGGTGGGCATGCTGCTCGGTGACGATGAACACGCCGACGCTGGAGCCCTCCGCCACCGGCTTGATGACGTAGGGCGTCGGCATCGCGTGCGCCTTGGCGGCCTCGACGGCGTCGACCACCTTGCCGTCCGGCACCGGAACACCGGCGGCGGCCATCACCAGCTTGGCGACGTCCTTCTGCATCGCCAGCGCCGAAGAGAGCACGCCGGAATGGGTGTAGGGGATGCCCTGGATTTCCAGGATACCTTGCAGCGAGCCGTCCTCTCCGGGCGTACCGTGCAGCACGTTGAGGGCAACGTCGGGCTTGAGCGATTGCAGCACGGTCGCGATTTCGCGGGTGACATCGACGCGCGAGACGCGGAAGCCCTGACGCTCCAGCGCGTCGGCGCAGGCCTGGCCGGAACGCAGGGACACCTCGCGCTCCGCCGACCAGCCTCCCATCAGGACGGCGACGTGGTTGCTCATGCCGCCCTCCGCTCAGGCAGCGTGAAGCCGTCGTAGAGCCAGGCCAGGCAATCGAACATTTCGTCCTCGCCGCAGCCGGACCAGTTGGCGCGCGCGACCTCGCGCTCGAGGCCGCCGACGTGATAGAAATTGTCCCAGTGGTAGCGGGACTCGAACTGCACCCGCGCCGTGCGCAGATACCGTGCCCGCTCGTATTCGCGGAACGCGCCGGCGAAGTCGCCCTCGCTATGGCCGATCGTTTCGGCCAGGCAGACCGCGTCCTCGATCGCCATGCAGGCGCCCTGCGCCAGCGTTTGCAGAGTCGGATGGGCGGCGTCGCCGAGCAGCGTCACGCGGTCCTTGCTCCAATGCCGGATCGGATCGCGATCCGAGCTCACCCAGCCGCGGCGTGACAAATCCATCATCGCCCACAGCGCCTTCATGGTCGGATGCGAGTCCCTATAGACGTGGTTGAGGTCGGGATGCGGGCTCGCGGTGTCGCTCGGCGGCGCATCGTCCGATGTCTTGAACACCGTGACGATGTTGAACAGTGTGCCGTTGCGAAGCGGGTAGTGAACGATGTGGAAGCCCGGCCCCGACCACAGCACCACGTTGTCGCGGTCGACGTCGAACGTCACGTCTGCCATCGGCACCACGGTGCGGTGCGCGACATAGCCGATCATGCGCGGCTCGCCCTCTTCGAGCATCTGCTGGCGGACGGTTGAGCGCAGGCCGTCCGCGCCGATCAGCGCCGCGCACTCGATGGCTTGATCGTCCTCGGTGCGCAACACCACGCGGCCGCCGCGCGCTTCGAACGATGTGACATTGCAGCCTGCCATCAGTTCGACGTTCGGCAGCGCCCGGCAGGCGTCGAGCAGCACGCCGTGCAGGTCGACGCGATGGATGACGACGTAGGGCCGCTTGAACCGGCGCTTGAAGCTCTCGCCGGTCGGGATGCGGACGATCTCGCGGCCGTCCGCCGAGTCGACCATCAGCACCGCCTTGGGGCGGATCGCCTGCGCCAGCACCGCATCGGTGACGCCCAGCCGGTCGAACATCGGGAAGACGTTGGGGCCGAGTTGGATGCCGTATCCGATGACGCCGAACTCCTGCGCCTGCTCGAGCACGCGCACGGCATAGCCCTTGCGGCCGAGCGCGAGCGCAGCCGCCGCGCCTCCCAGTCCGCCGCCGACGACCAGAATAGGTTCGTGCTTGCCCGCCAAACAGGGCCTCCGCGAATCAGCAGTCAAGCTAACCCGCTGGGAGTCTGAGGTGAATCCTGAGGCAGTGCGTAGAGGTCACGCAGCGCGCGGCTGTGATTCAAATGTCACAACATAGCGCGATCGCAGACAAATCCACAGTTCTGGAAGAGTGCGAAGCGCTCAAGCCACTCCAATCCGCTTGATCTCCCAATCGAGATCGACGCCGGAACTCTCGCGGACACGGCGGCGGACGGTTTCGCCGAGCGTTTCGATGTCCGCCGCGGTGGCGCCGCCGAGGTTGATCAGGAAGTTGCAGTGCAGCTCGGACACCTGCGCGGCGCCGACGGTCAGCCCGCGGCAGCCGGCGGCGTCGATCAGTTGCCAGGCCTTCTTGCCGGGCGGGTTCTTGAAGGTCGAGCCGCAGGTCTTGTTCGGCGGCTGGCTGGCTTTGCGCTTCTCGGCGATGTCATTCATCGCCGCGGTGATGGCGGCGGGGTCGCCGGCGCGGCCCTGGAACAGCGACTGGGTGAAGATCACGTCCTCAGGCACTCTGGAGTGGCGATAGGTGTAGCCCATGTCGGCATTGCTGAAGGTTCGGATGTTGCCCTGACGGTCGACGCCGCGCGCTTCGATCAGGATGTCCTTGGTTTCGCCGCCGTAGGCGCCGGCGTTCATGCGCAGCGCGCCGCCGATCCCGCCGGGAATGCCGCTGTAGAACTCCAAACCGGCAACACCGGCGTCGCGGGCGGCACGCGCCACGCGCACGTCGAGCACGCCGGTCCCGGCGCGCACGCGATGGCCGGGCTCGATAGTTATTTCGCTGAAGCGGTTGCCGAGCCGCACCACCACGCCGGGAATACCGCCGTCGCGGATGATGATGTTGGAGGCGGCGCCCAGCACCATGACGGGAACTTCAGCGGGCAATTTGCTGAGAAAATACGCGAGGTCGGCATCGTCATCGGGCATGAACAGCGCCTGCGCCGGTCCACCGACTCGGAACCACGCGCTTTCGGCGAGCGGCTGATTGGCGAGCAGGCGGCCTCGCAGCTCCGGCATGGCCGCCTTGAGATCGGAGACGATATCCGGGAAGGCCATTACCCCAGCGCCTTCAACTCGCCTTCGAGCGAATAGGCCCATTGCGTGATGTTGCCGGCGCCGAGACAGACGACGTAATCGCCCTTGCCTGCGAGATCCTTGACGATACCCGCAAGCGCCTTCTGGTCCGACAACGGAATGACCTGGCGGTGGCCGCGCGCGCGCAACGCCGTGACGAGGTGGTCGCGGTCGATGCCCTCGATCGGCGCTTCGCCAGCCGCGTAGACCTCGGCGACGATCACCGCGTCGGCGTCGTTGAAGCAGGTCGAGAATGGCTCGAACAGCGATTGCAGCCGGGTGTAGCGGTGCGGCTGCACCACCGCGATGACCTGGCCCTTGGTCGATTCGCGCGCCGCGCGCAGCACCGCCGCGATCTCGACCGGATGGTGGCCGTAGTCGTCGATGATCAGCGCCCCGTTCCACTCGCCGGCACGGGTGAAGCGCCGCTTCACGCCGCCGAACCCCGCCAGCGCTTTGCGGATCGCGTCGTCGGAAATGCCGAGCTCGCGCGCCACCGTCACCGCCGACGTGGCGTTGAGCGCGTTGTGGCGGCCGGGCATCGGCAACATCAGGTCCTGGATGGTGTGGACGGTGTTGCCGTCGCGGTCGCGGAACTGGACGGTGAACTTCGAGCGGCCGTCGATGTGGTCCAGATCGACCAGCCGCACATCAGCCTGCGGATTCTCGCCGTAGGTGATGATGCGCCGATCCTCGATGCGGCCGACCAGCCGCTGCACGATCGGATGATCGGTGCACATCACGGCGAAGCCGTAGAACGGCACGTTGTCGACGAACGCCAGGAACGCATCCTGCACCGCCGCAAAGGTCTTGAAGTGGTCGAGATGCTCGGCGTCGACATTGGTGACGATGGCGACGTCGGCCGGCAGCTTGAGGAAGGTGCCGTCGGATTCATCCGCCTCCACGACCATCCAGTCGCCGGCGCCGAGCCGCGCGTTGCTGCCGTAAGCGTTGATGATGCCGCCATTGATGACGGTCGGATCGAGATTACCGGCATCGAGCAGCGCCGCCACCATCGTCGTCGTCGTGGTCTTGCCATGGGTGCCGGCGATGGCGACGCAGCTTTTCAGCCGCATCAGCTCGGCCAGCATCTCGGCGCGCCGCACAACGGGAAGCCTTTTTTCGCGGGCCGCGACCAATTCGGGGTTGTCCCGCTTGATCGCGGTCGACACCACCAGCACCTCGGCGCCTTCGACGTTCTCCGCGGCGTGGCCGATCGCGATCTTGGCGCCCTTGTCGCGCAGCCGCTTGACGTTGGCGTTGTCGGAGGCGTCAGAGCCCTGCACCGTGTAGCCGAGATTGATCAGCACCTCGGCGATCCCGCTCATGCCGATGCCGCCGATGCCGATGAAATGGATCGGACCGATTTCGCGCGGCAATCTCATGCGGCAGCGTCCCCGTGACGTGAATTAGCGCGCTTGCGGTATCACACCAGCCACCCGCAGCACCAGATCGGCCAGCCGCTCGGCAGCGTCGACCACGCCTGCCGCTTGGGCGGCCTTGGCCATGGCAACGAGACGCGCGGGTTCGCCGGCGAGCGTGGCAAGTTCCGCCGCGACCCGTTCCGGCGTGAAGATGGTCTGGTCGAGCCGGATCGCGCCGCCGGCCCGCTCCAGGAAACCGGCGTTGGCCTTCTGATCCTGATCGAGCGCGTGCGGCAGCGGCACCAGGATGCTGGGCCGGCCGATGGCGCCAAGCTCGGCCACGGTCGAAGCGCCGGATCGCGAGATCACCAACTGGCTCGCCGCCATGCGCGCCGGCAGGTCCGAGAAGAACGGCTCGACCTCCGCGGTCACCTTCAGCTTCGCATAGGTCTCGCGCACGCTCACCAGATCCTCCTGGCGCGCCTGCTGCACCACATGCAGCCGCGTGCGCAGCGCCTCGTCGAGCCGGCCGATCGCAGCGGGAACGATGTCGGACATCACGCGCGCGCCCTGGCTGCCGCCGAACACCAGCAGATGCAGCGGACCGTTGGCATCGGGCGGTGAATACGGCCGCGTTGCCGCCAGGATCACCATCGGCCGCACCGGATTGCCGGTGTACGTCGCCTTGGCGGCGAGCTTGGGATCCTTGTCGAAAACGCCAGCGAATCCGGTCGCGATCGCGCTCACGCGCCCAGCCAGGAAACGATTGGCGCGGCCCATCACCGCGTTCTGCTCATGGATCAGCGTCGGGATGCCGCGCAGCGACGCCGCGATCACCGCGGGAATGCTCGGGTACCCGCCGAAGCCGATCACGATCGACGGCTTGATCGACGGCAGCTTAGCCCAAGCCTTGGCGACGCCGTAGCCGAGCACGGTCGCCGCCTTCGCCAGCGAGATTGGATCGCGGCCGCGGATCGTCGCGCTTGGAATGACATGAACGGCGGGAAACGAACCGCTGTATTTCTCGGCCCGGTGATCGGTCGCAAGCTCGACCGTGATGCCGCGGTTGTTGAGCACCGCGGCCAGCGCTTCGGCCGGAAACAGATGACCTCCGGTGCCGCCGGCGGCGACCAGCACACGCGTAACGCTGCTACCTGGAACTGCTGAACTCACAATGTCCCCACCCGCCGTTATCCGACCGATCCAGTTAACCGATCCAGTTATAGGCTGAGATTGCGAAAAGGTCAGGCCGAGACGCGGCCCAGATAGGCGTCGCGGCTGGCCATCATCTCGGCACGCGGGCGCTCGCGCGTCAGCGCCAGCAGCATGCCCATGCCGTAGGCGAGCGAAATCATCGACGAGCCGCCGTACGAGATGAACGGCAGCGTCATGCCCTTAGCAGGCATCAGATGCAGGTTGACCGCCATGTTGATGGCCGACTGAAGCCCGAACAGTATGGCGAGGCCCGCGATCGCAAAACGGCTGAACGGATCCTCATTGGCGAGCGAATGGCGCAGCGAGCGGATCACGATGAACGCAAACATCGCGAGCAAGGCGAGACACAGCACGATGCCGAACTCCTCGGCCGCCACCGCGAACACGAAATCGGTGTGACCCTCGGGGAGAATGCGCTTGAGCGTGCCCTCGCCCGGGCCGCGGCCGAGCCAGCCGCCGCGCACGAACGATTCCAGCGCGTAGTCGATGTTGAACGTGTCGCCGGACGCCGGGTCGAGAAAACGCTGAATGCGGCGCGTCACGTGGGGCACGGTAAAGTACGCGCCGGCCAGGCCGGCCGCGGCGACGCCGCCCAGACCCGCGACCCAGACGAGGCGCATCCCCGCCATGAAGAACAGCGCGCCCCAGACAAGCACGATCAGCATGGTCTGGCCGAAGTCGGGCTGCATCACGAGGAGCGCCACCACCAGCGCCAGCAAGCCGAGCGCCGCCGTGTTGGCCGGCATTTCCGGACGGCGAGCGGATTCGCCGAACAGCCACGCGATCAGGATGACGAACGCGGGCTTCAGAAATTCAGACGGCTGGATGTTCATCCCGGCAATCACCAGCCAGCGGCGCGCGCCCTTGATCTCGGCGCCGAAGAACGGCGTGGCGGCGACCAGAATCACGGTCACGAAAAACACCACCAGCGCGACGCGCCGGATCGCGCGCGGCGAGAGCAGCGAGGTCGCCAGCAGCACGGCGACCGCCGGGACCAGGAACATGACCTGGCGGTTGACGAAGTGGAACGCATCAAGATTGAGCCGCGCCGCCACCGGCGGGCTGGCCGCGAGGCAGAGCACGATACCGCCGAGCATGAGGGCCGCCAGCGCGCCGAGCATCAGCCGGTCGACCGTCCACCACCAATCGCCGAACGGCGTGCGTTGCGTGCGCGACGACATGCGCTCCCCGAAACATGGAATGCCCCGCTCTGGTGTCGCCCGGCCATGGTTTCCAAGAGCTTAAGATTGCGCCGAAACCGGCTTTAATCCCGGTAGAGCCAGCACGAGGTCGCGGAACGCGGCGCCGCGGACCTCGAAGTTCGGATATTGGTCGAATGAGGCGCAGGCCGGCGACAGCAGCACCACCGGCTCCTTGAGCGAAGCAGCCTCCGCGTCACGCGCCGACGCTGCCACCGCGCGGTCGAGCGTTCCGACAATCTCGTAGGGCACCTTGCCGTCGAGCGTCCCGGCGAATTCCCCCGCCGCCTCGCCGACCAGATAGGCCTTGCGGACGCGCGGGAAGAAACCCGCAAGCGGCGTGATGCCGCCGGTTTTCGCCTTGCCGCCGGCGATCCAGAAGATGTCGTTGAAGCAACCCAGCGCCTGCGCGGCGGAATCGGCGTTGGTCGCCTTGGAATCGTTGACGAACAGCACGTCACCCTTGCGTCCGACCTGCTCCATGCGGTGCGCGAGGCCGGGGAACGTTCTCAGTCCTTGCGCGATCTCCACGGCAGTGAGTCCGCAGTGCCAGGCGGCGCCGCAGGCAAACGCCGCGTTCTGCGCGTTGTGGCGGCCGCGCAGCGAGCCCACCCCCGCGAGGTTGCCGAGCACCTCGGCCTGCTCCGGCGTCTTGTCGTAGCCTTTCGAAACGACTTCGGTGCCGCGCACAAAATAGCCCCACGACAGCTCGCGCGCCGCGGACACCGGAATGACATAGGGCTTGTCGCGGCCGGACCAGCGGCGGCCGATGGCGTCGGAGAACTCGTCGTCGATGCCAACCAGCGCAATCTCCGCCCCGGCCACCAGGCACTCCTTCACCTCGGCATAGTGCTCCATCGTGCCGTGCCGGTCGATGTGATCCGGCGAAAGGTTGATCAGGATGCCGACCGACGGATCGAGCGAGGGCGCCAAGTCCACCTGATAGGACGAGCATTCAATGACGTGAAAGCGATCGGCCGCGGGCGGTTCGAGCGAGAGGATCGCGGTGCCGATGTTGCCGCCCATCTGCACGTCCTTGCCGGCGGAGCGCAGGATGTGCGCGATCAGCGCCGTGGTGGTCGATTTGCCGTTGGTTCCCGTGATGGCGACGAATGGCGAGCGCGGCGCGCGGCTGCGCCGCCGCTCGCGGCAGAACAGCTCGATATCGCCGATCACCTCGACGCCGGCCTGGTGCGCGAGCTTCACGCTCCAATGCGGATCCGGGTGGGTGAGCGGCACGCCGGGCGCGAGCAGCAGCGCCGCAACCTTCGACCAGTCGAGCGTGCGCAGGTCGGCGGTTGCGATGCCAGCCGCTGACGCCTTGGCGAGCGACGCCGCGCTGTCGTCGAACGCGACGACGTCCGCGCCGCCGGTCTTGAGCGATTGCGCGCTGGCCAGGCCCGAGCCGCCGAGGCCGAACAGAGCGACGGTCTTTCCGGCAAAGCTCGTGGCGGGGGTCATCGCAGCTTGAGCGTGGCGAGCCCGGCGAGCGCCAGCACGATGGAGATGATCCAGAATCGGATCACGACCTGGGATTCGGTCCAGCCGAGCTGCTCGAAATGATGATGCAGGGGCGCCATGCGGAACACCCGTTTGCCGGTAAGCCGGAACGACACCACCTGCACGATCACCGACACCGCCTCGAGCACGAACAGGCCGCCGATCACCGCGAGAGCGATCTCGTGTTTGGTCGCGACTGCAACGGTGCCGATCAGGCCGCCCAGCGCGAGCGAGCCGGTGTCGCCCATGAAGATCGAAGCCGGCGGCGCGTTGAACCAGAGGAAGCCCAGGCCGGCGCCGATCACCGCGCCACATATGACGGCCAGCTCGCCGGTGCCCGGCACATAGTGGATCTGCAGATAATCGGCGAACACAGCATTGCCCGCCAGATAGGAGATGCCGACGAATGCGGCCGACGCGATCATCACCGGGCCGATGGCGAGACCGTCGAGTCCGTCGGTCAGGTTCACGGCGTTGCCGGCCCCGACAATGATGAAAGCGCCGAACAGGATGAAGAACCAGCCAAGGTTGATGATCATTTCCTTGAACAAGGGAAATGCCAGCGACGTCGCGAACTGCGGGCGGCCGAGGTTGGCGAGCGCGACGCAGGCGACGATGGCGATGACCGCTTCGACGGACAGCCGCAACACGCCGCCGAAGCCCGTGGTGGTCTGCTTCGTCACCTTCAGCAGGTCGTCGTAAAACCCGACGCAGCCGAAGCCAAGCGTGACGCCGAGCACGATCCAGACGTAAGGATTGCGCGGGTTGGCCCACAGCAACGTCGAAACGAGAATCGCAATCAGGATCATCAGGCCGCCCATGGTCGGCGTGCCGGCCTTGACGAAATGCGACTTCGGACCGTCGGCGCGGATCGGCTGGCCCTTGCCTTGCTTAAGGCGCAGATGATCGATGAGCCACGGGCCGAACAGGAACACGAAGATGAGCGACGTTATCATCGCGCCGCCGGTTCGCACCGTGAGATAGCGAAAGACGTTGAAGATCGAGAGCGTGCTGGAGAGGTCGGCCAGCCAGTACAGCATTGGTTCAACCCTGTGCCGGCGACGCGACGGCGTCGGGGCGGGAATATTGGCGGGTCAGCGCCTTGACGATAGGCCCCATTTTCGAGCCGAGCGAGCCCTTGACCATGACCGCGTCGCCCGCACGCACCGCCCCCAGCACGCCGGCTTCCAAAGCCGTGGACGCTTCCGCATAGCCGCCTCTTCGCTCCGAGGGAAGAGCCTCCCACAGCGAGCGCATCAGCGGGCCGGAGCAGAACACCAGATCGACGGCATTGTCGACCACGGCACCCGCCAGCGCGCCATGCAATTGCGGCCCCTGTGGACCGAGTTCGAGCATGTCGCCCAGCACGGCGATGCGCCGGCCGCGCGGGTCGACCGATGCCTGGCCGAGCAAGGCGAGGGCTGCACGCATCGAGGCCGGGTTGGCGTTGTAGCTCTCGTCGATCAGGATGGCGCTGCCGCCCGGGAGATCAAGCGTCGAGCGCACGCCGCGGCCGGTCGCGGGGGCGAGATCGGCGAGCGCCAGCGCTGCGAGCGCAAGATCGGCGCCGGCGAGCTTCACCGCCGCCAGCACCGCCAGCGAATTAAGAATGAAGTGGAGGCCTGGCGCGCCCATCTTGTAGGTGACGTCATCGCCGAGGATGCGCGCCTGCACGGTCGAGGAGTCCGGCTGCAGCGCGAATTTGACGAGTCGCGCCTCGGCCTTCTCGTGTTCGCCGAACGCCACGATGTTGGAGACATTTGCGTTCTTCGCGGCACGCGCAAGCCTTGCGAACTGCGGATTGTCGCGGTTGATCACCGCCGCACCGCCTGGCTCGACGCCCTCGAAAATCTCAGCCTTGGCGTCGGCGATGTCTTCCACCGTACCGAAGAACTCCAGGTGCACCGGCTCGACCGTGGTGACGATCGCGACATGGGGGCGCGCCAGCCGGGTCAGCGGCGAAATCTCGCCGGGGTGGTTCATGCCCATTTCAAGCACCGCGAAGCGCGCGCTCTCCGGACAGCGCGCCAGCGATAGCGGCAGCCCCCAGTGGTTGTTGTAGGACGCCGCCGACGCATGGGTCTCGCCGCAGCGCGACAGCGCGAGCCGCAGCGCCTCCTTCGAGCTGGTCTTGCCGACCGAGCCGGTGACGCCGATGAATTTCGCCTTGCTGCGTGCGCGCGCCGCGCGCGCGAGCGCGCGCAGGCCCTCCAGCACGTCTGGCACGATCAGCAGCGGCGCGTCCTTCGGAATGGCGCCCGCCTTGTCCGCAGCGACCACCGCCAAGCCCGCCCCCGCCTTGAGCGCGGCCGGCACGAACGCGTGGCCGTCGCGAACGTCGGCGAGTGCGAAGAAGGCCTCGCCCGCTTGGATCGTGCGGGTGTCGATCGACAATCCCGTCACACCCTGCGGCAGCGCGCCCTGCCGCCGCGCGCCCATGGTTGCCGCCATCGCCTCGACCGTCCACAGCACGCCGCTCATGCAACCTCCTTGAGCGCCGTCTCGACCGCTTCGTGGTCGCTGAACGGCAAGGTGCGATCGCCGATGATCTGGCCGCTTTCATGGCCCTTGCCGGCCACCAGCAGTACGTCCCCCGCTTTCAAAGAGGAAACCGCGCTACGGATCGCTTCGCGGCGGTCGCCGATCTCGGACGCGCCGGGCGCCGCCTTCAAGATCGCGGCTCGGATCGCGGCCGGGTTTTCGCTGCGCGGATTGTCGTCGGTGACGATGACGCGGTCGGCCGCCTTGGCCGCGATCTCGCCCATCAGCGGACGCGTGCCCTGGTCGCGGTCGCCGCCGCAGCCGAACACCAGGACCAACTCGTGCTTCACGTAGGGCCGAAGTGCTTCAAGCGCCTTGTCCAGCGCGTCAGGCTTGTGCGCGTAGTCGACAAAGATCGGGGCGCCCTGGCGCTCGCCGACCAAATCGAGCCGGCCCTTTGCACCCTTGAGCGAAGCAAGCGAGGCGAACACCGCGGCGGGATCGCCCCCAGTCGCGATGACCAGGCCCGCGGCGACCAATGCGTTTTCGATCTGGAATGCGCCGACCAGCGGCAGCTCGATGGAGTAAGACTTGCCGGCGTGTTCGACGGTGAGCTTCTGCGTGAAACCGTCGATTGCCGCGTCGGCCAGCCGGATACCCTCGCCCCTGCTGCCGACCGTAATCAGCTTCAGCCCGCGCGCCGTGGCCGCCGCGACGACCGGCGCCGCGTGGTCGTGGTCGACGTCGATCACCGCCGCGCCGCCGTCCACCACCAGCGCCTCGAAAAGCCGGAGCTTTGCCTTCAGGTAATGCTCGACGGTCGGATGATAGTCCAAATGATCGCGCGAGAGGTTGGTGAAGCCGGCCGCTGCGACGCGCACGCCGTCGAGCCGGTGCTGGTCGAGGCCGTGCGACGACGCCTCGATGGCGAGATGCGTGATGCCTTCGTCCGCCAGCTCGGCGAGCGTCTTATGCAGCGCGACCGGATCGGGCGTGGTGAGCGAGCCGTACACCTCGCGCTTCGGCGTCACCACACCGATGGTGCCGACGCTTGCCGCATTCTTGCCGAGCGCCGCCCAGATCTGGCGCGCGAATGCCGCGACCGAGGTCTTGCCGCTGGTCCCGGTGACCGCTGCGATCGTCGCCGGCTGCCGGCCGTAGAAGCGGGCCGCGGCCAGCGCCAGCGCGCGGCGTGCATTGGCCACCGGGACAAACACTGCGCCGCCGGGAAGCTGCGATGGCGCTTTCTCGCCGACGATGGCCGCGGCTCCCGCCGCCGCGGCCTGCGCCGCAAACGCCGCACCGTCCGACTTGCTTCCCGCCATGGCGACGAACACATCGCCGGGCGTGACCGCACGGCTGTCCGCGCTGACACCCCGCACGTAGATGGCGGCGGTGCGGGCGTCGAGCGTGGCCGATTCTTTCAAGAGCTCGCCGAGCTTCATGAGCGTAGCCGATTTACCCGCGCACTGAATCCAGTAACCACCAAATGTGGCTTTGAATGGCGACTCATCAAATGTCCCTGAATACTGGATGCCCCGCTTTCGCGGGGCATGACAAGGGAGGCTGTGGCTGCCGCCCGCAGGGAGGCTAGCGGGAGCCCTTGGTCAGAATAAGCTGCTCGGCCGGCGCCAGATCGAAGCGCGGCTCGACGCCGAGCATCGGCGCGATGCGGGCGATCACCTTGCCCGCCGTCGGCGCGGCGTTCCAGCCGGAGGTGGCGTAGCCGTGGGTCTCGGGCAGGCCCTGCGGCTCGTCGAGCATGATCAGCACCTGGTAGCGCGGCTTGTCGGCCGGCAGAATCGCGGTGAAGGTGGTGAGCAGCTTGGTCTTCGAATAACGGCCGCCGACCACCTTTTCCGACGTGCCGGTCTTGCCGCCGACGTAATAGCCCTTCACCTCCGCCTTCGAGGCGGTGCCCTTCTCGGCATTGAGCCGCATCAGGTAGCGCATCTTCTCGCTGGTGTCGGGCTTGATCACCTGCTTGGCGAGCTTCATCGCCTCCTCCGGCGAGCGCTTCATGAAGGTCGGCGGAATCAGGAGGCCGCCGTTGACCAGCGCGTTGATGCCGGCAACCGCCTGCAGCGGCGCAACCGATAGCCCGTGACCGAACGCGATCGTCACGGTGTTGAGCTCGCCCCAGCGCTTGGGAACGATCGGCTCCGCGCTCTCGGGCAGCTCGGTGCGCAACCGGTCGAGCTGGCCGAGCTTTCTCAGGAACCATTTGTGATGCTCGACACCTACCCCCAGCGCCAAGCGGGCCGTGCCGATGTTCGAGGAATATGTGAACACCTCGGGCAGCGACAGCATGCGGTTCTGGCCGTGGTAATCGCCGATGTTGAACTTGCCGTAACGCAGCGAGCCGCGCGCGTCGAGCATGGAATTCAGATTGAACTTGCCGGAATCCAGTGCCATCGCGAGGGTCAGCGCCTTGAACGTCGAGCCGAGCTCGAACACGCCGGTGGTCAGCCGGTTGATGCGGAGCGGGTCGTTGGCCTGCTTCGGACTGTTCGGATCGTAGTCCGGCAGCGACACCATCGAGATGATCTCGCCGGTGCGCACGTCGACCACCAGGCCGGCCGCGGCCTTCACCTTGAACTTCTCGGCGGCGGCGATCAGCTCGTCACGCACCGCGTGCTGGACGCGCAGGTCGACCGCCAGTTCGACCGGCTGTTGCAGCCGGTCGGTGGCGAAGCCCGCCATGTGCAGCGCCTGCAGGCCGCGGCCGTCGAGCCATTTCTCGATGCCGGCGATACCTTGGTTATCGATGTTGACGTGGCCGATCAGGTGGGAGACCTCGGCGCTGTTCGGATAAACGCGCTTGTTCTCCGCCAGGAAGCCGACGCCGGGCAATCCGAGCCGGTGAATCTCGCGCTGCTGCTTGGGCGTGATCTCGCGCTTGAGCCAGATGAAACCCTTCTTGGTGCTGAGCCGGTCGCGCAATTCCAGCGCGTCGAGATCGGGTAGCACCGCGGTGAGCAGTTCGGTCGCTTCGTCGAGATCGATGATGCGGCGCGGCTCCGCGAACAGCGACGGCGCGCGCACGTCGGTCGCGAGGATCTGGCCGTTGCGGTCGACGATGTCGGGCCGCGCAGTCGAGACGCGCTCCTGCACGGCGGCGCGGCGCACCACGTGACTTTCCGGAAACACCGCGAACATGACGAGACGGCCCGCGATCACCATATAGACGGCGGCGAAGGCGAGGATCGCGAGGCCGACGCGGGCGCGCGCCTTGGCGTGACGGTTGACGTTCTCGCCATAGAGCAGCGTGCGGGTCAGCCGCCGGCGCCAGTGCTCGGCGGGCTTCACGACATGCGACGCGTCTGCGGATTGTGCGAGCGCACCCATGGCCTAGTCGTCCCTGCCCGGAAGCGTTCCCGGCGGCGGGCCTTCCTCCGGAATGGAGCCGGTCGGTGGATCGCTGTCCGGATTCTCGATCATCGAGGCGATCGCGTCCTCCGGCGGCGGCTGCACAATCTGCAGCGGGCGTTCCGGCAAGCGATCGAGCGAGTCGAACTGCGCGGGCTGGGTGGGTCCCAGCGGCAGATGCCGGCGCACCAGCCCCTGGATGCGCGCCGGATTTTCCAGCGTGGCCCATTCGGCGCGCAGCGCCGCGACCGCATCGCGCTCGCGCCGGATGTCGCCGCGCATCTTGGCGATCCGCTCGGCGCGCAACGTCGATTCAAATTTGATCTCGTAGACATAGGCCGCGGCGAACACGAGCATCGCCAGCACGCAGATGTTGAGAAGGCGCATCTGTCACCTCCCCTTCATCGCGTCGGCGAGCGACGGCAACCGGGGCAGCAAGCTATTCTCGTCGCCCTGGCGCGGGGGCGCGGCGGTGCGCTCGGCCGCACGCAGCTTGGCGGAACGGGCGCGCGGGTTGGCGGCGATCTCGTCATCGCCCGCCGCGATCGGGCGCTTGATGACAAGCTTGAAGGTCGGCGATGGCGCTTTGGTTTCGGGCGCATGACGCGAAATGCCGCGCGCGCCGCTGCGCTCGGTCAGGAAGCTCTTGACGATGCGGTCCTCGAGCGAATGAAAAGTGACCACGACAAGCCGGCCGCCCGGCTTGAGGATGCGCTCGGCGGCGGCGAGCCCGGCCGCAAGCTCGGCCAGCTCTTCGTTGATGAAGATACGAAGCGCCTGAAACGTCCGGGTCGCCGGATGGATGCGGTCGGGACGCGCGTGGACCACGGTGGCGACGATGGCGGCGAGCGCGCCGGTGGTCGTAATCGGCGCCTTGGCGCGTGCCGCAACGATGGCCTTGGCCACCAGCCGCGCAAAGCGCTCCTCGCCCAACGTTGCAATGATCCTGGCGAGGTCGCGCTCGGAGGCGTGCGCGATCAGATCGGCGGCGCTCGGTCCGTCATCGCCCATGCGCATGTCGAGCGGACCGTCGAGCCGGAACGAAAAGCCGCGCTCGCCCTGGTCGAGCTGCATCGACGAGACGCCGACGTCGAGCACCACGCCGTCGACCGCCTGATGGCCGAACTGGCGCGCCACCGCGTCGAGATTGGAGAACCGGTCCTCGACCAGCGTGAGGCGGCTGCCGACCTGGAGGACCAGACCGGCGCCGTGTGCGATCGCGGACTGGTCGCGATCGATGCCGATCACTCGCGCATCGGCCGCAAGGATGGCTTGCGCGTAGCCGCCGGCGCCGAACGTGCCGTCGACGTAGATGCCGCCGGCGCGGACATTGAGCTGCTCGATCGCGGGGCGCGCGAGCACGGGAACGTGACGGGCCGGTCCGCCAGCAGCGTCGCCGCCGCTGCCCGCACTCATTCCCGTGCTCCGAGCGCGTCTTCCGCCGCTCTCTCGGAACCCGGACAGCCTCGATTCAGCGTCGCGGCGTCCCCTCGTCGCCGCGCGCCGAACCGTCCGGACTCCCAGATCTGCAACCTGCGCCAGCCAACGGCTCGGGTCGGAAAGCTGAAGGTGGATTTCGGTGGCGCGGGGCGAATCATTTTCTGTGCTCGTCACAATCGCGGGGCGGCCTGTTCCACCGCCGGTCCGTATCCGGCTCCCCGCCGTATTTCCTTGATGCCTCAGCCGCTTGAACAAGGGTCGCAGCAAAGTCTGAGGCGTCATGGAACGGGCGTCCGAATGCGGACGGACGGCACGTGGGGTTCGCGCCGATCCGACACCCGATTAACGGCCTTTAAGCTTAAGGAATCGTTTGCAAATGGCGGCCGCGGCCACCGGCCGTCGTCATGGGAACCGGCCGTACCGATCGATGGAACTCGAACGCACCCGGATCAACCACATCTGCAAAACCCCCGGAACATGACATTCGTTCAAACGTTGTCTCAACCGAGGGGATTTTTGCACGTACGGAATCTGAGGAGGCGAATATGCTGAAGAAACTAGCGATGACGACCGCGCTGAGCGGTCTGATGATGAGTGCTGCGTTGGCGCAAGCCGTCGACACCAAGCCGATCGACACCCCGGCGGCCAAGTCGCCGCCTGCGGCGACCGCTCCCGCATCGACGGTAAGCGCCGGCTCTGCCCAATTCATCAACACGCAGAAGCCCGATCAATGGCTGGCGTCGAAGTTCAAGGGCACTGACGTGATCGGCGCGGACAACGAGAAGATCGGCGACGTTTCGGACATCCTGTTCGACAAGACCGGCAAGATCGAAGCGTTCATCGTGAGCGTCGGCGGCTTCCTGGGCATGGGCGCCAAGGACGTCGCGTTGGCTCCTGCCGCCTTCCAGGTTGTGGCTGGCGACAAGTCGAAGAACGAGGACGACAAGCTGAAGCTGGCCTCCATGACCAAGGACCAGCTCAAGCAGGCTGCAAACTTCGAGCCGTACAACCCGCCGCGCACGACAACCGGAATGGGCGGCTCGCCGCGCCCAGCGCCGGCTCCGCGCGCTCAGTAAGCTGACTTCGTAGAGTCAGTCGCGTTTGTGACGTAATCGGCCCGGGTCCGGCTAAAACCGGCCCGGGCCGACATATTTCGCGGCATTATGTTCTATTACCGACACCAGAAATTGGAGCCGAATTTCGAACAAATTGAGTTCTTGGAATTCCCCAAAATGTTTTTCATAACTGCCCGCCATGCCGGAATTCATCGCCGACTCAAGTCTGGTCGAACGCGTCGTCCCATCGCCAAATTTCGATAAACGGGAGGGCGGCGATCCCGACATCATCCTGCTGCATTACACGGGGATGGAAACTACCCAAGCGGCGCTGGACCGGCTGCGCGATCCCGTGGCGAGGGTGTCCTCGCATTATTTCGTCCACGAGAACGGCAACGTTGTGCAGATGGTGCGTGAGGCAAATCGCGCCTGGCACGCCGGCGTGTCGTCGTGGGGCGGTCAGACCGACATCAACTCACGCTCGATCGGCATCGAGATCGTCAACCCCGGCCACGACTTCGGCTATCCGGATTTTCCGATCCGGCAGATTGCCGCGGTGATCGCGCTGTGCCGCGGCATCATCGCGCGCCGCGCCGTCACGCGCGACCGCGTGCTGGCGCACTCCGACGTCGCGCCCGCGCGAAAGCAGGATCCGGGCGAGAAATTTCCCTGGCGGCTGCTTGCCGAATCCGGCGTCGGATTGTGGGTCGAGCCGGTGCCGATCACCGACTGGCTGTCGCTCGTTCCGGGCGACACCGGCGCGACCGTCACCGAGCTGCAAAAGTCGTTCGCCGAATTCGGCTATGGCGTGCCGGTCTCGGGCGACTACGACGAAACGACCAAGCATGTCGTCACCGCGTTCCAGCGCCATTTCCGGCCGGCGCAGGTCGACGGCATGGCCGACACCTCGACCCGCGAGACGCTGCGCAAGCTGCTGGAAGCGCGCGGCGCCCCCGGCAAGCTCGCCGCGAATCTCGCGATTGAAGCTGACCGGCCTTGACGGCGGCGGTGCGCCGCCCCACACCTAATCCCGTCAGTCGGCTGGACGGCCGCTCCGGCAATCACCGAAAGGTGGCCGGGGAGGAAAGTCCGGGCTCCACGGATGAACGGTGCCGGATAACGTCCGGCGGGCGCAAGCCCAGGGAAAGTGCCACAGAGAACAGACCGCCGCGGCGCGTTGCGTCTAGCCGAGGCAAGGGTGAAACGGTGCGGTAAGAGCGCACCGCGCTTCCGGCAACGGAAGCGGCACGGCAAACCCCACCGGGAGCAAGACCGAATAGGGACGGCACGGGACGCAAGTCCCAGCCTTTTTCCGGGTCGCCGTCCGGGTAGGTTGCTTCAGGCGCCGGGTAACCGGCGTCGCAGAGGAATGGCCGTCACGCGCGGGGCATCCGCTCCGAGCCATACAGAACCCGGCTTACAGGCCGCTGATACGCTAAGGGGGCTCGGCGGAAGCACCGCCGGGCCCCCGCCAATTTTCGGACAGGCCAGCGCCGGCGTCTTGATGATACGCTTGCGCGCCGGCACGCACCGCATGAGGAATTGATGACACGAATCCAACTCGCAACATGCAGCGCAGTCACCGCGCTGCTCGCGGTCGCACTCGCCGGCCCCGCCACCACCCAAGGCTTGAAGAGCGGCACGCTCACGCTGGTCGTTCCGTTCGCCGCAGGCGGGCCGAGCGATGTCGCAGGACGCATCCTGGCGCAGGGCATGGCCGACGTGCTGAACCAGACCGTCGTCGTGGAGAACCCGGTCGGCGCCGGTGGCACCGTCGGCTCGCTGCGCGTGTCGCGCTCGACGCCGGACGGGTCGCAGTTCGTGCTCGGCAACAATGGCACGCACAGTTGGAGCCAGTCGCTCTACAAGAACCCGCCCTACGACGCGGTTACCGACTTCACGCCACTTGGATTGGCGATCGAATCGCCGCGCGCGCTCATCGTGCCGAACAATCTGCCCGTCAACACGCTTCAGGAGTTCATCGCCTATGTGAAGGCGAACCAGTCGACCGTGCAGTTCGCCTCGGCCGGACCCGGCTCGGCGTCGCATGTGAGCTGCATCCTGCTCAACGCCATGCTGGGTGTGAACGTCACCCACGTTCCCTACCGCGGACTCTCGGTGGCGATGCAGGACCTGATCGCGGGCCGCGTGCACTACATCTGCGATTCCGTCTCGACCTCGAAGCCGCAGATCGAAGGCAAGCACGTCAAGGGCATCGCGACGACCGGCTTGAAGCGCTCGCCCGCGCTGTCGGACATTCCGACCGCCAAGGAGCAAGGGCTCGATTTCGACGTGCTGACCTGGCAAGGCCTGTTCCTCGCCAAGAACACGCCGGAGCCCGTGCTGCGACAGCTCAGCGCGGCGCTCAGCAAGGCGCTCGACCTGCCCTTGGTGCGCGAGCGCTTCGCGGCGCTCGGCGAGGAGATTCCGGCACCCGATCGCCGCACCCCCGAGTATTTCGCGAAGTTCGTTTCGGGCGAGATCGCGCGCTGGAGCGGACCGATCAAGGCGAGCGGCGTTACTGTGGAGTAGCGCGGCGCAAGCCACCCCGGAGCATGATGAGCGAACGACATCCGGCGGCGATCTCGTTCCAGGACGTCTCCAAGTCGTACGGCGGCGGACGCAAGGCGCTCGATCGCGTGTCGCTCGATGTCGCCGAGCGTGAATTCCTCGCCGTCGTCGGGCCGTCCGGCTCCGGCAAGACCACCCTGCTGCGCCTGATCAACCGGCTTGCCGAAGCGGACAGCGGCGCGGTGCGCGTCGAGGGCGAGGACGTGCGCGCGGCCGATCCCGTCGTGCTGCGGCGGCGGATCGGCTACGTGTTCCAGGGCATCGGCCTGTTCCCGCACATGACCGTGGCGCAGAACATCGCCATCACGCCGAAGCTGCTCGGCTGGGGCGAGACGCGCATCGCCGCGCGGGTCGACGAGCTGATCGAACTGGTGCGTCTCGAACGTGCCGCGCACCGCGACCGGTTGCCGGCGCAGCTATCCGGTGGCGAGCGTCAGCGCGTCGGCGTCGCGCGCGCCATCGCCGCGGGCCCGAAGATCGTGCTGATGGACGAGCCGTTCGGCGCGCTCGACCCGCTCACCCGCGACGCGCTGAGCGAAGACTATCGCCGCCTGCACGACAAGCTTGGCCTCACCACCGTGATGATCACCCACGACACGCTCGAAGCGGTTCTGCTCGCCGACCGGATCGCGGTGATCCGTGAAGGCCGGATGATCGCGCAAGGCACGCCACGCCAGATGTTGAGCGCGGAACAGGACGAATATGTCCGCAAATTGATGGCGACGCCGCAACGTCAGGCTGGAAGGCTGCAGGCATTGCTCGACGAGCGGGGCGGCGCGTGATGCACCCGCAGATCGCCGATGCCCTCGCGCGCCTTCCCGATTATCTCGGCGGGCACATCGCCGTCAGCCTGACCGCGCTGGCGCTCGGGCTGGCGGTCAGCCTGCCGCTGGCGCTCCTCTCCGTGCATCGGCCAAGATTGCGCGGCACTCTGCTCGGCTTTGCGAGCGTGGTGCAGACCATTCCCGGGCTTGCCCTGCTTGCGCTGTTCTACCCGCTGCTGCTCGGCATCGCGGCGCTGACCGAGCGGGCGTTCGGCACCGGCTTCTCGGCGCTCGGCTTCCTGCCCTCGGTGCTGGCGCTCGCGCTCTATTCCATGCTCCCGGTGCTGCGGAACACCATAACCGGGCTCGACGGCGTCGATCCCGACGTCAGGCAGGCCGCGCTCGGCGTCGGCATGACGCCGCGGCAGTCGTTGTTCATGGTCGAGCTGCCGCTCGCCTTGCCGGTCATCATGGCCGGCATCCGCACCGCCGCGGTGTGGGTGATCGGCACCGCGACGCTGTCGACGCCGATTGGGCAGACCAGCCTCGGCAACTACATCTTCACCGGATTGCAGACGCAGAACTGGGTGTTCGTGCTGTTCGGCTGCGCGGCCGCCGCGGTGCTGGCGCTCGCGGTCGACCAATTGCTGTCGCTGATGGAAAGCGGCCTCGGCGCGCGGAACGCAAGGCGCGTCACGGCCGGTACGCTCGGGCTCGTGCTGATCGCCGCCGCCGCTCTGGCGCCTGGACTTTCCAAGGCCAGCGCGACCTATGTGATCGGCACCAAGACCTTCACCGAGCAATACATCCTGGCGTCGTTGATCGAAGCGCGACTGCGCGACTCCGGCCTGACGGCGCGGCGGCGAGAAGGGCTCGGCTCGAGCGTGATCTTCGATGCGCTGCGCGCCGGCGAGATCGACGTCTATGTCGATTACTCCGGAACGATCTGGGCCAACCAACTCGGCCGCACCGACATCATGCCTCGCGCCGACATCATCGCAGAAATCGCGAAAACATTGCGGGCGCGCGACGGCATCGTGGTGCTGGGCGGGCTGGGCTTCGAGAACGCCTACGCGCTGGCGATGGCAGCGCGCCGCGCGCAAACGCTCGGAATCCGCAGCATCGCCGATCTTGGCAAGCACGCGCCGCAACTGTCGATTGCCGGCGACTACGAATTCTTCGCGCGTCCGGAATGGGACGCGATCCGCAAGGCCTATGGACTGAATTTCCGCGAGCAGCGGCAGATGCAGCCGGAGTTCATGTACGGCGCCGTGGCTTCAGGACAGGTCGACGTGATTTCGGCCTACACCAGCGACGGCCGCATCGCGCTTCACAATCTCACGGTGCTCGACGATCCACGCCGCGTCATTCCGCCCTATGACGCGATCCTGCTGATTTCGCCCAAGCGCGCCAACGATGCGGCATTGATCGCAGCCCTGCGGCCGCTGATCGACGCGATCGACGTCGACATGATGCGTCAGGCGAGCGCGCGTGCCGTGATGGGCGACGGCAACAGCAGCGCGTCGCCCGACCAGGCCGCGATCTGGCTGTGGGGCGAGATACAGAAGAAACGGTAGAGGTCGACCCCGTCTGGACGATCGTGCAGCGAAAGCGGGCATCCAGTATCTTTGCTCTGGCTCCCCGCTTTCGCGGGGACGAACGGCTAGAGTTGCCGACTAGGCCCAGCGCAACGCGTGAACCGAGAAGCACTTGTCGGCGTCGGTCCACACCTCGATCGGCCTCCAGCCCGAGCCGCGCGCCATCGCGCCGAACGATTCGACCGAATACTTGTAGCTGTTCTCGGTGTGGATGGTCTCGCCAGCGCGGAAGTCGATGGTCTCGCCGCACAGCCGCACCTTCTGCCGCTTCATGCTGGCAAGGTGCATCTCGATGCGCGACTTTTCGCGGTTATAGAACGCATGATGCTCGAACGCCGAAATGTCGAAATTCGCGCCGAGTTCCCGGTTGATCCGCGTCAGCAGATTGAGATTGAACTTCGCGGTCACGCGCTGCTTGTCGTTGTAGGCCTTCTGCAAGACGCGCAGGTCCTTCACCAGATCGACGCCGACGATGAACAGCGCGCCGGGGCCCAACGTCTCGCCCGCCTGACGCATGAACGTGCACGCTTCGTGCGGCTCGAAATTGCCGATCGTCGAACCAGGGAAGAATCCGACCCGCGGCATGCCTTTGATCGCGATCGGCAATTCGAACGGCGTGCTGAAATCCGCCGCGACAGGGAGCATGGCGACGCCGGGATATTCCTTGCGCAGTTCCACCGCCTGGCGCTCCAGGAAGTCCGCGGAGATGTCGACCGGAACGTAGGCGGCCAATCCCTTGGCCGCACCGAGCACGATGCGCGTCTTGACGCTCGCGCCACTGCCGAACTCGATCAGCGCGGCGCCTTGGGGAATAAGCGCGGCAATGTCCACCGCGTGATCACGCAGGATGCCGAGCTCGCAGCGCGTCGGGTAATATTCCGGCAGCGTCGTGATGCGCTCGAAAAGCTCGGAACCCGCGACGTCATAGAAATATTTCGGCGGCAGCCGCTTCGGCATCGCGGTGAGGCCTGCGACCGCGTCGGCGGCGAACGCGGTCGCTTCCGGATGGCCCGGCTCGACCGGGAGCGCGGTGCGCGCGAGTGCTGATCTGGCCACGATCGCTCTCCTTCAATCGTAATCGGCGAGCCGCAGCCCGCTGAATTGCCAACGCGCCGTCGGGTGGAAGAAGTTGCGGTAGCTGACGCGCGTGTGCCCCTGCGGTGTGGCGAGCGAGGAGCCGCGCAGCACCATTTGATTGATCATGAATTTGCCGTTGTACTCGCCGAGTGCGCCTTCGATGGCGCGGTAGCCGGGATATGAGGAGTAAGCGCTGCGAGTCCACTGCCAGACCACGCCGTCTGCGTCGGCGATAACGCCGGCGCGCACCGCAACCTCCCACTCGAACTCGCTCGGCAGGTGCTTGCCGGCCCAGCGGGCGAAGGCGTCGGCCTCGTAATAGCTGACATGCATGACCGGCGCCGAGGGATCGACTGGCTTGAGGCCGCCGAGCGTCATCGAATGCCAGGCGCCGTCAACCTCGCGCCAATAGCCCGGCGCAGTCCAGCCTTGCGCTTCAACCACCGCCCAGCCGTCCGACAGCCAGAGCGACGGCGTCGCATAGCAGCCGTCGGCAATGAATTTCAGCCATTCGCCGTTGCTGACGAGTTGCCGCGCGATCGCGACGTCGCGCAGCAGCACCTGATGCGCGGGCTGCTCATTGTCGAAGCAGAAATCGTCGCTGGCGTGACCGACCTGATAGATGCCCGCCTTGAGACCGACAAACTCACCCGCGCCGGCCCGCCGCACCGGCGGCTGCCAACTCTTGTCATAAGCGGGGCTGGTCGGATTCTGCGCGAACGCATGCAGGATGTCGGTCCAAATCAACTCCTGATGCTGCTGCTCATGGTTGAGACCGATCTCGACGACCGGGATGATTTTTTCCAGCAGCGCTTCGTCGGCGCCTTCGATCATCACAGCCACCGCGCGGTCGACGTGCGCGCGATAGGCCGTGACCTCCTGCGCATTCGGCCGCGTGATCAGCCCGCGCTCGGGCCGCGCGTGCCGCGGCCCTGCCGCGACGTAATAGGAATTGAACAGATAGGCGAAGCGCTCGTCGAAGACGCGATAGCCGCTGACATGCGGCACCAGCAGAAATTGCTCGAAGAACCAGGTGGTGTGCGCGCGGTGCCATTTCGCCGGGCTGGTGTCCGGCATCGACTGGATGACTTGATCCTCGGGCGACAATGGCGCGGCGCGGCGCTCGGTTTCGGCGCGCACCGCTCGGAAGGCGTCGGCCCACAGCGATCCTTGAACCGCGGCAGGGCGGCGGGCTTTTGTGTTGTCCTGAACCAAGGGAAATACGGCGGCGGGTGGCAATGGAATCTCCGCTTCCGGAGGATGAAAATGAACGTGCTGGCGACTCAATAATAGTAATCGCGCCAACTAGTTCCCATGGCGGCCCCGGACGGCGCAACCGGGAATGGCAGAACTGGCGGGAAATTGATGGGGTTGTGAACGGCATCCCGCAGGGAGGCGCGAAAATGCCCCCGGGACAATCACGGTTCACGTCGCAGGGATCGTGGGATAAGGTGATGACGCCGGGTTCATCGCAAGGGTTTCACCGCCCTATGGGGGTTGCCATGTTTGGCTCGTTCACTCGGCTGTTGACGGGTTGGTCGCTCGTCCTACTCACATCCATCTCGCTCGTCGCCGTCACGCCCGCTCTCGCCCAGGACAGCAAGGTCCTCAAGGTGGGCACGCTCAAGCTGATCCACGGCATCTCCGCTTATTTTTATGAGAAGTTCGTTCCGGCCGGCTACACGATCGAGGTGATCCCGTTCGAGAGCCCGACCGACGGCAAGAACGCGGTGCTCACCGGCACGGTGGACACCTGCATCCACGGCATCGCGGCCTTCATTCTCGGCGCCGCCGCCGGCGAGCCGGTGATGATCGTCGCCAACGCAAACAACGGCGGCATGGCGATCATGGCGGGCGTCAACACCGGCATCAAATCGGTCAAGGACCTGAAGGGCAGGAAGGTCGCGATCTGGCCCGGCTCGACGCAGGAGGCTGTGATCCTGGAGCGGCTGCGGATGGAGGGCATGACGATCAAGGACATCCAGCCGATCCGTCTGCAGTTCAGCGACATGGCAGGCGCGCTCGCGCGCGGCGACGTCGATGCCTACGTCGGCGCGGAGCCGGCCGGCGGCATCACGCTCGCCAACGGAACGGGCGTGCTGGTGGAGTATCCGTATTCCACGCCGATCGGCCCTCTCAACATGATCCTGTCCGCCAGCCAGAAGGCGGTGAAAGAAAATCCCGCGCGCATCAAGCTCGTCGTCGACATGCACAAGAAGGCTGTCGACCACGCGATGGCCAATCAGTCGCAGATCGTCGACATGGCGATCGCCAAGCTTGGCCAGCAGAAGCGCTCGGTCGAGCTCGCGGTGCCGAACGTGGAGTTGGCGTGGAAGATCGACGACGTCTTCATGCAGCGCGCGACCGCCTACACGAAGCTGATGCACGAGAACAAGCAGATCCGCCAGGTCATCGACCTCAACCAGTTCGTCACCCGGCAATTCCAGTAGCGCGCATCACTGTCGGGGATTGTCTTGAACGAGCACGTCACGGCGCTTCCGGAAGCCACGCAACAGAGCGCGCCGGAAGCGCCGGCGGCGCCGCGCCGCGGCACCGCGTGGCGCGAGAAGCTCACGTCGATTGCGCTCGGCGCCGGATTTCCGATCCTGCTGGTTCTGCTCTGGCACTACGCCGTCGCCGTCACCGGCACGCGGCTGATCCCAAGCCCGCGCCAGGTCGCGGTGATGATGTACGACTTCTCGTTCGGCGGCGTTTACGACGACGCCTTCAGCGCGACGATACTCACCCACATCTGGATGTCGGTCACGCGGGTGTACGGCGGCTTCTTTCTCGCAGCGATCATCGGCATCCCGCTCGGCCTGATGATCGGCCGCCTCAAGATTTTGCGGCAACTGCTCGATCCGACCATCAACGTGCTGCGGCCGATCCCGGTCACCGCATGGCTGCCGCTGTCGATGATCTTCTTCGGCCTCGGACCGAACGCGGCGATCTTCCTGGTGTTCCTCGGCGCGTTCTATCCGATCCTGCTCAACACCATCTTCGGCGTGCGCTCGGTCGATCCGCGGTTGTTCGAGGCCGCGTCGATGCTGGGCTGCTCGGGCTCCGCCATGTTCCGGCAAATCGTGTTCCCCGCGGCGCTGCCGTCGATCTTCAACGGCTTGCGTATCGCGCACGGGTTCGCCTGGATATTGATCGTGGTCGGAGAAATGACCGGCGTGCCGACCGGCCTGGGCTCGGTGATCATGGATGGCCGCACGCTGTCGCGCACCGATCTCGTCGTCACCGGCATGATCGTGATCGGCGCGATGGGCTTCATCACCGACCGGATCATCGTGATGATCTCCAATCGCGTGCTGAGCTGGAGCCCGCAGCACCATGCCTGAAGCAAAGAAGCGGCCCCCGCTGATCATCCGTGGCGTCACCAAGCGCTTCCCGGTCGGCGACGACGAGATCGAGGCGCTCGCCCGCGTCGATGCGACGATCGACGCCGGGCAGTTCGCCTGCCTGATCGGCGCATCCGGCTGCGGCAAGTCCACGCTGCTGCGGATCGTCGCCGGGTTCGACGAGCCGACAACCGGCGAGGTTCTTTCCCAAGGCAAGCAGATAACCGGGCCCGGCAGCGACCGCGGCATGGTTTTCCAAGACTACGCGCTGTTTCCCTGGATGACGGTGCGCGACAACATCATTTTCGGGCCGCGCCAGCGCAGGCCGCCAAAGGCGGAGATCGACGACATCGCCGCCGAATTTCTCAAGCTGGTCGGGCTCGAGCGCTTCGCCGACCGCTATCCGAGCCAGCTTTCCGGCGGCATGAAGCAGCGTGTGGCGATCGCGCGTGTGCTTGCCAACAACGCCAGCACGCTCTTGATGGACGAGCCGTTCGGCGCGCTCGACGCGCTCACCCGCGAGCAGCTCCAGCACGAGCTTCTGCAGATCTGGTCGCGCACCGGCGTCACCGTGATCTTCGTCACCCATTCCGTCGAGGAGGCGGTGCTGCTCGCCGACCGCGTGCTGGTGATGAGCGCGGGGCCGGGCCGCATCGCCAACGACATCACGATCGACCTGCCGCGTCCGCGCGATGTGTCGTCGCCTGAATTCAACGCGGTGCGCCGCGACGTGGCGCGCCGGCTGACCAGCCATCTCGCGCCGGGCCGCGCGCTCGAACAGGCGTCGCACTAATGGCTGCCATCTATCGCGGCATGGACCGGGCAACGCTCGACGCCGCCTATGACAACACCGGGCAGGTCGCGGACAGCCAGGACTATCGCGCCCGCTGGCTGCAGACGAGCGAGAAGGTCCGCGCCAAGCCGGCATCGCGGCTCGATCTGCGCTTCGGCGAGCGGCCGCGCGCCACGCTCGACTTTTTCCCAGCGAAACCTGGTGCGCCGCTGTTTGTTTTCATCCCTGGCGGCTACTGGCAGCGCAACGAGAAAGAGCGGTTTTCCTTCACCGCACTCGGACCGAACGCGCATGACATCAACGTCGCGGTGCCCGGCTACACGCTGGCACCCGATGCGCGGCTCACCGATATCGTCGCCGAAATGCGCCAGGCGCTGTCCTTCTTGGCCGAGCGCGCGGGCGAATTGGGCTTCGATCCCGAACGGCTGCTGGTCGGCGGCTGGTCGGCGGGAGGGCATCTCACCGCCGCGGTGTCCGATCATCCGGCGGTCGCGGGCGGATTGCCGATCAGCGGCATTTTCGATCTCGAGCCGATCCAGCTCGGCGTGCTCAACGACAGAGTTCAGCTCAGCGCCGACGAAGTTGCGACGCTAAGCCCGCTGAACAATCTCCCTGCCCGCTCACCGCCGCTCGAGTTGTTCGCCGGCGGCGCCGAGCTGCCGGAGCTCAAGCGGCAATCGCAGGCCTATGCCGCAGCGGCGCAAGGCCGTGGCCTGCCGGTCAACCTGACCATGCTGCCCGGCCACCACCACTTCTCGATCCTCGATGAACTGCAGTCTCCCGACGGCGCCCTGACCAAAGCCATCGCGCAGATGGTCGCCAGGCTCGGCTGAATTCTCTCTGCTGCTGCTCATGCCTCGCACCGTCTTGAAGCGGTGGCGAGATCGGCGTCTAATTCCGCCCGCCAAGGAATTAGGAATCGCAATGGCGGACATCAAGCTGATCAGCAGCACCGCGATGAAGAACACGCTCGACGAGGTGCTGCCGAAATTCGAACGCGACAGCGGCCACAAGGTCGTTCCCTCCTACGGACCGTCGCCGCGCCTCACCCAGCAGATCGCGGATGGCGAAGCATGCGATGCCGCCATCGTCGGCGCGCAGAACATCGAAGACCTGACAAAGCAGGGTAAGGTCGCGGCCGGCACGTCTTGCGCCATCGCGGCTTCTCCCATCGCGCTTGCGGTGCAGAAGGGCGCGCCCAGGCCGGACATCTCGACGGCGGAGAAATTCAAGCAGGCCCTGCTCGCGGCAAGATCGATCGCGATGAGCAATCCGGTCGGCGGCGGCACCAGCGGCGGCGTGCTGATGCGCGCGTTCGAGCGGCTCGGGATCGCCGACGCGATCAAGGACAAGCTGACCTTCGGCGCCGGCGGACCCGCCGGTCTGGTCGGCCATTACCTGGTCCGCAAGGAGATCGAGATCGGCATCCAGCAGTTGCCCGAGCTGATGATGGTGCCCGGCATCGACATCGTGGGCCCGCTGCCCGAAGGGGTGCAGTCCGTGACCGTGTTCACCGGCGGCGTTTCGGCTGCGGCGAAGAATCCGGACGGTGCCGCGACGCTGCTGAAATTCCTCGCCACACCCGAAGTCGCGGCGGTGGTGCGCGCCAAAGGCATGGAGATCTGACATGAAGGCTGGACGCAGTATCGCTGTCGCCATCGCACTGCTGGTCGCCGGCGGCGCGGACGCCGCGGAGATCGACGCGCTGATCTCCACCGCCGTGAAAGCGGCGACCGATGAAATCCTGCCGCCGTTTGAGAAGGTCAGCGGCCATAAGCTGCGCGCATCCTATGGGCCTTCGGGCGGCCTCACCCGGCAGTTCGACAACGGTCAAGCCGCCGACGTGATCGTGGTCGACAGCGCCGCGATCGACGCGCTGATCAGGCAGGGCAAGATCGTGCCGGGCCGCACCGACTTCGCGCGCACCGGCATCGGCATCGCGGTGAAAAAGGGCGCACCCAAGGCGGACGTTTCCTCACCCGAGGCGCTGAAGCGCGCGTTGCTCGCGGCGAAGACCGTCGGCCATACCGCGCCGGCGGGCGGCGGCATCACGGCATTGCATATCCAGAAGATGTTCGAGCGCCTCGGCATCGCCGCCGAGGTGACGCCGAAGGTCAAGCTCGCCGCGGGCGGGCCGAACGGCCGCGTCAGCGTGCTGGTGTCGAGTGGCGAAGCCGAGATCGGACTGCAGCAGGTGTCGGAGTTGATGTCCAATCCGGATGTCGAAGTGATCGGCATGCTGCCGCCGGAGCTTCAACAGATCACCATCTACTCCGCCGGCATCACAACCAGCGCCAAGCAGCCCGACGCCGCGAAGGCGATGGTCGGCGCGCTCGCCGCGCCATCGGCGCAGCCGATCTACAGGTCGAAGGGCCTGGCGTTCTAGGTCATGGCCACGATCAGGTTTCTCTGCAGCACCGCGCTGAAGTCGTCGCTGGACGAACTGCTTGCAGCGTTCGAGCACAGGGTCGAGCCGAGCTACGGGCCTTCGGCGCAGCTCACCAAGCGCCTCGCCGAAGGCGAGGCCACAGACGCCGTGGTGCTGACCGGGCCCGGCTTCGACGAAATGGCGACGCTCGGCAAGGTGACGCCGGCCAGCCGGCTGACCATCGCGCGCTCCGCCACCATGCTGGCGGTGAAGCAAGGCACGCCGCGTCCGGACATTTCCACGGTCGAAACGTTCAAGCAGGCCATGCTCAACGCGAGGTCGCTGGCGTTCAGCGGCCCCAGTGCGGGCGCGAGCGGCGCCCATGTCGCCAAGGTGCTGGAGCGGCTCGGCATCGCGGAGGCGATGAAGCCCAAGATCGTGCTGGGACCCGGTGGCCCGGCGGGATTGATCGGCAACTACCTGGTGAGCGGCGAAGCCGAGATCGGCATCCAGCAGGATTCCGAACTGATGTCGGTGCTGGGCGTCGACATCGTCGGCCCCCTGCCCGCCGAGATCGGACTGACCACGGAATTCGTGTTCGCGGTTCACACCAGCGCGGGCGACGCCAGCGCAGCGAAGGCGCTGGGCGAATTCATGCGCACGCCCGCCGCGCGCGCGACGATGAAACAGAAAGGCCTGACGCCGGCCTCACCTTGATCACTTCTTCAACTCGCCGAACGCGCCCTTCTTCGCCAGGTCTTCCCACTTCGCGATCTCAGACTTGAGGTGGTTCGCCAGCACCTGCGGCGGGCCGCCGATGAAGCGGTAGCCAAGCGCCAGTTCGCGCTCTCTCATCTCCGGGGTGGCGATCACTTCCTGCAGATCGCGGTTGATCTTGTCGATGATCGCCTTGGGCGTGCCCTTCGGCGCGAAGAAGCCGTACCAGCTCGACTCTTCCGGCATGTTGACGCCGACTTCGGTCAACGTCGGCACCTCGGGCACCAGCTTGGAGCGGGCCGGACCGGACAGCGCAAGCGCGCGCATCTTGCCGCTGCGAATGTTGCCGATCGAGCTGCCCATTGGGCCGAAGTTGATTTCGGTGCGACCGGAAAACAGGTCGTTCATGCCCTGCGACATCTGGCTGTAGGGCACGTGCTGCATCCTGGTGCCGGTGACGTCCATGAAGAACACCGTGGACAGATGCGACGTCGAGCCGATCCCGACCGAGTAGTAGTTCAGCTTGCCGGGATTGGCTTTTGCATAGTCGATCACCTCGCGGACCGACTGGAACGGCGTCACCGCGGACACCTGAAACACCTCCTGCGAGCTCGCGACCAGGATGATCGGATCGAAGCTCGTCACCGGATCGAAGGCCGTGGTGGGCGACAGCGTCACGTTGGTGGCGAGCGTCTGCGCGCCGAAATGCAGCGTGTAGCCGTCGGGCTGGGCCGCGGCTGCGGCCGCCGCGCCGATGTTGCCGCTGCCGCCCGGGCGGTTTTCGACCACGACCTGCTGGCCCCACATCTGGCTCCGCTTGTCGGCAATCAGGCGCCCCAGGATGTCGATCGCGCCGGCGGGCGAGAACGCGATCACCTCGCGGACCGGCCGGGCCGGATACTCCTGCGCGCCGGCGTCGCCCAGACCCAGCAGCGCGGCAATCG
>JBEVIJ010000099.1:0-18541 GCA_040510745.1 Xanthobacteraceae bacterium | reverse complement strand
GACTGCGATCCTGCGCAACGGCCTCGTCGATAGTTCACTAGCCGAGCCGACATCGATCCATGTTGCGTCCGGCATGACAAGTCTCCTCAAGGCGGGCTGCCCGCGATTGTAGCGCCTTTTCATCGTCCCTAACGAAGTCTTAACGCCGGGGGTGGTATCAGGAAATCTGTCGCAATCTGGGGTGTGGTGCCTGCATGGCCGGAATGGGTCAGCCGGCGAGAGTTTCTCCGGGAGCTGACGCCCGGCGCACGCGCTTTGCTGATCGCAGAGCTCGAACGAACCATGTTGCGCGGCGAGGACATGGCCGGTGCCGAGCTCATCCTCGCCGAATTGCGGCGCAGCATGCACGAGGGCCGCTCGACGTCGCAGCGGATCGGCCACCATGCGCGGCTGTTCTTCAATCCGATCGAGCCGTTCGTCGTCGATGACGTCGCCGATCACAAGCATTGCGGGCGCATCGCGCGTTCGGCGCTCGAGCCGATCTGGCTGTGGCTCAGCAACACTGTGATGCCCGGCGAGGCCAAGACATTTGCCAAGCAAGTGGAAGAAGCGCTGCTCGCAGGCGATACCGAAACACCGATCTCAAAAGCGAGCGCGGCATCGCTGTCACCGCGCTGCTGCGGGACATTCACGATGCACTGCGTGGGCTGCGCTCCGAGCTGGACCTGTCGGGCGACTCGGCCTGGGCAAAACAGCTCGCCACGACTCGCGCCGATATTTCGAAGCTGCTTTCCAGCGAGATCAACATGATGCCGGGCCGCGTACGACGCCTGATGCGTCCCCGCCCGGCCAAGGAGATCGCGCCGGGCTCTACGGTCGATGCGGACGAGGTGGCGGAAGCGGAGTCGCTGGTCGGTTTCGTGATGGCTTGCCGCAACTACGCGAGCGAACTTGCGATCAATGAAATCACGCAGCGCACCTTCACCGAATTGCAGCAATGCCTCGATGTCGGCACCAAGGCGCTGCTCGATGCGCTTCGCAGTTCCGGCGACGATGAGCGGGCATTCCGGCAATCGCAGGTCGACGCGGCGGTTCGGTTCTGCGGCAAGGTGTTCGGCCAGGAATATGCCTCGCTGCTCACCAAGGCGGCCGACGTCGCCACGCACAGCAACCGCAAGGCGGCGCGAGGCTGAGGGCTGACTTGCCGGTTGCGGCGGACGCCTCGCCATGATGTAAACCCGCCATCATGACTCTCTGGTTCATGTTGGCGCTGATGACGGCAGCGGCAATTTTTGCCGTGCTTTGGCCGCTTGGCCGGCGCGCGTCGGTTGCGTCCGGCAGCGATGTCGAGGTCTATCGCGATCAACTGGCCGAACTCGATCGCGACCGCGCCAACGGCCTGATCGGCCAGCGGGAGGCCGACGCCGCGCGGGTCGAGATTTCGCGGCGGCTCATCGCAGCGGCGGACAGCATAGCGGCGCCAAAGGCTGAGGGCGCGGCCTGGCGTCGTCGCGCCACCGCCGTTGCCGCCCTGGTGCTGTTGCCGGTCGGCGCGGCCACGCTTTATTTGGCGTTGGGCTCGCCGCGACTGCCGGGCCAACCCCAGGCGGCGCGGCACGACGCTCCGGTGGACGAGCGCTCGATCGAAGCGCTGGTCGCGAAGGTCGAAGCGCATCTCGAATCCAACCCCGAGGACGCCCGTGGCTGGGAAGTCGTCAGCCCGGTCTACATGCGGCTTGGCCGCTTCGACGATGCGGTGAAGGCGCGGCGCAACGTGCTGCGTCTGCTCGGTGCCAACGGGCAGCGCGAGGCGGATCTTGGGGAAGCCCTGACGGGCGCCGCGAACGGCGTCGTGACCGCGGACGCGAAGGCAGCGTTCCAGCGCGCGATGCAATTCGATGCGACGGATTTCCGTGCGCGCTACTTCATAGGCCTGTCGGCGGAGCAGGACGGCCGCCGCAAGGAAGCTGCCGCGATCTGGAGCGAGTTGCTAGCGGAAGCGCCATCGGACGCGCCTTGGGTTGCGCTGGTGCGCGAATCGCTGGCGCGTGTCGATGCCGTGGTGCCGCCACCAAAAGGCCCGAGTGCCGGCGACGTCGCCGCCGCGAACGAGCTTTCCCCCGAACAACGCGCTGAAATGGTGCGCGGCATGGTTGAGCGTCTTGCCGAGCGGCTGTCGCGTGAGGGGTCCGACGTCGAGGGATGGCTGCGGCTGGTGCGCGCCTATATGGTGCTGGGCGATCGCGACAAGGCGGCCAACGCCGCCAACGATGCGCGAAAGGCGCTGGCGGGCGAGCCGGACAAGCTGCGCCGCGTCGAGGAACTCGCCGAAGGTCTCGGGCTCAAGGGCTGACGGAGCAGATTTTGACGCGTAAGCAGCGGCGATTGGTCCTGATCGGTAGCGGTGTCGGCGTGCTGGCGCTGGCGGGCGTGCTGGTGCTGAGCGCGCTGCGCGATTCGATCGTGTTCTTCAATTCTCCGACCGACGTGGTGGAGAAGGAGATCGCCGCCGGCACGCGCATCCGGCTCGGCGGCCTTGTGAAGCCCGGAACGCTGACGCGAGGCGACGAGCTTGCCGTGCGCTTCGAGGTGACCGACGGCAAGAGCGCCATTCCTGTGGCGTATAAGGGCATCCTGCCGGACCTGTTTCGCGAAGGGCAGGGCATCGTCGCGGAAGGTGTGCTCGACCCAGCCGGCTTCTTCAAGGCCGAAACGGTGCTGGCCAAGCACGACGAAACCTACATGCCCAAAGAGGTGGCGGACGCGTTGAAAAAGCAGGGCCACTGGAAAGACGACTACGGGAAGAAGAAATAGATTTTCAGAAAGATCGTAAGGCGAATTCGGTGCAACTCTCCCCTTGGGGGGAGAGGGTGTCCGAGCAAGCGGTGGCAGATGAGTAAACCTTTATGATCGCCGAGATCGGGCATTACGCGCTGGTGCTGGCGCTGGGTCTCGCGCTCATTCAGGGCGTGGTGCCGCTCGTCGGCGCGCGCAAGCGCGACGATACGCTGATGGCGGTGGCCGGTCCCACCGCGCTCGCGCAACTCGTATTCGTCGCCATTGCCTTCATGGCGCTCGCCGCGTGCTACGTGGTGTCGGACTTCTCGGTCGTCAACGTGTTCGAGAATTCACACTCGGCGAAGCCGCTGATCTACAAGATTTCCGGCGTATGGGGAAACCACGAAGGATCGATGCTGCTGTGGGTGCTGATCCTAGCGTTGTTCGGTGCGCTGGTCGCGCTGGCCGGCGGCAATCTCCCGGCGACGCTCAAAGCCAACGTGCTCGCGGTGCAGTCGTGGATCGCGGCGGCTTTCGTACTTTTCATCCTAGGCACCTCGAACCCGTTTCTGCGCATCCCGAACGCCCCGCTCGAGGGCCGCGACCTCAATCCGATCCTGCAGGACATCGGGCTCGCGGTGCATCCGCCGCTGCTTTATCTCGGTTATGTGGGGCTCTCGATCTCATTCTCTTTTGCGATCGCTGCTCTGATCGAAGGCCGCATCGATGCCGCCTGGGCGCGCTGGGTGCGGCCTTGGACGCTGGCCGCCTGGATGTTCCTCACGCTCGGCGTCGCGATGGGCTCGTACTGGGCCTACTACGAGCTTGGTTGGGGCGGCTGGTGGTTCTGGGATCCGGTTGAGAATGCCTCGCTGATGCCGTGGCTCGCCGCCACCGCGCTGCTGCACTCCGCGGTGGTCATGGAAAAGCGCAACGCGCTGAAGGTCTGGACCATCCTGCTCGCCATCCTGGCGTTCTCGCTCTCCCTGATCGGCACCTTCCTGGTGCGCTCCGGCGTGCTGACCTCGGTGCATACCTTCGCCAGCGATCCGACCCGCGGTGTGTTCATCCTGGCGATTCTCATCCTGTTCATTGGTGGCGCGCTTGCGCTCTACGCCTGGCGGGCCCCAGCGCTTAAGCAGGGCGGGTTGTTCGCGCCGGTCTCCCGCGAAGGCGCACTGGTGTTCAACAACCTGTTTCTCACCGCGGCTTGTGCCACAGTTTTCGTCGGGACGCTTTATCCGTTGGCGCTCGAAGCGCTGATCGGTGACAAGATTTCGGTCGGCGCGCCGTTCTTCAATCTCACCTTTGGCCCACTGTTCGTGCCGGTCATGCTGGCGATGCCGTTCGGGCCGCTGCTGGCCTGGAAGCGCGGCGATGCGCTCGGCGCCGCGCAGCGCCTGATGGGCGCGGCAGCGCTGGCGCTCGTGGCGGCCGCGGCGGTCTTTGCGGTCAATGGCGACGGCCCGGTGCTGGCGCCTTTCACCATCGGGCTTGCGGTTTTTGTGATGTTGGGCGCAGTCACCGATCTGGTGGAGCGGACCGGCCTGTTGCGAGTCGCGCCCGCGGTGGCGTTGAGCCGCGCCCGCGGTCTGCCACGCTCGGCCTGGGGAACAGCGATCGCGCACTTCGGCGTCGGGCTGATGCTTCTTGGCATCGTCAGCGAAGCCACCTGGGGCATCGAGCGCATCGTGTCGCTCAAGCCGAACGATGTCGTCTCGTTGCGCTCCTATGATCTCACCTTCGACGGCCTGACCACCCGACAAGGGCAGAACTACCGCCAACTCACCGCCAGGTTCACCGTCCGGCAGGGCGGCGTGGCGATCGACGTGATCGAGCCGTCGAAGCGGACATTCGCGACGCGTCAGACCTCGACGACCGAGGCGGCGCTGATGAGCCGCGGTGCGAGCCAGGTCTATGTTTCGCTGGGCGATACCAACAACGACGGCTCGATTTCCGTGCGCATCTACCACAAGCCGCTGGTGCTGTTCATTTGGCTCGGCGCGGTGGTGATGGTGATTGGCGGAGCGTTCTCGCTGTCCGACCGGCGGCTGCGCATCGGTGCACCGAAGCCCGCCCGCAAGACCGGCGGCTCATTGCAGCCGGCGGAGTGAGCATGGCTGCGCTGCCCAATTTGATGCTGGCTCTGGCCCTGATCGGCACGGTCCCCGCGCTTGCGGTGCAACCGGATGAAGTGCTCGCCGATCCAGCGTTGGAGACGCGCGCACGGGCGCTGTCGAAAGAGCTACGCTGCATGGTCTGCCAGAACCAGTCGATCGACGATTCAGATGCGCCGCTGGCCCGCGATCTGCGGCTCCTGGTGCGAGAGCGCCTCATCGCGGGCGACAGCGATACCAAGGTGATCGACTTCCTCACCGCCCGCTATGGCGAGTTCGTGCTGCTCAAGCCGCGCTTCGGCATGGGCACCGCACTGCTGTGGCTGGCGCCGGTGATCGCGCTGGTGATCGGCGGGGTTGGCGTGTTCGCGCTTCGGCGCCGGCGAGCAGAGGCTGAATCGCCGGATGCGACGGAGCCGCCCCTGACGGTGGCGGAGCGGGCACGCGTCACGGAGCTGCTGGGACGGGAAAGATAGTCGCGAACTGCACCGCAAGCTATTGAATTCAAACACATATTATCCATTACAACATTACAAAAGTTTAATCCCGCCGCCACTCCGCGGTAAGGCGGCAGCTCCCATCTTGTCTCCAACAAACGGCGCCGGGGGGCGCTCAACGGAATTCGGAGACAGAGAGTCATGACCATTAACAAGCAGAAGGGCGGCCTGTCGGCTTGCCGTTTCGCTCTGCTCGCCACCACCGTGCTGGGGCTCAGCGCCGGCGGCTATTTCGTCGCACCCGGCATCACGTTCAACACGCCAGCCGCGCTGGCGCAGAACCTCTCGCAGGAGGCCAAGGTCATCCCGGCGCCGATTGGCTTTGCCGACATCGTGGAGACGGTGAAGCCGGCGGTGGTCTCGGTCCGCGTCAAGTCCGATGCCACGCCGCAGTTGTCGTCAGATCGCGAGCTGCCATTCCCCAAAGGCTCGCAGATGGAGCAGTTTTTCAAGCGGTTTGGCATGCCCGATGGGATGCCCAACGCGCCGCGCGGACGCAATCAGATGAGCGGCCAGGGTTCGGGCTTCCTGATCTCGGCCGACGGCTACGCCGTCACCAACAATCACGTCGTTGAAAACGCCTCGACCGTCGAGGTCGCGTTTGACGACGGCAAGACCTACTCGGCCAAGGTGATCGGCACCGATCCGCGCACCGACCTCGCGCTGATCAAGATCGACGGCGGCAACTTCCCGCACGTGCGGCTCGCCGACAAGGCGCCGCGGGTCGGCGACTGGGTGCTCGCGGTCGGCAATCCGTTCGGTCTCGGCGGCACGGTGACCGCCGGCATCGTGTCGGCACGCGGCCGCGACATCGGCGCGGGTCCGTACGACGACTTCATCCAGATCGACGCGCCGGTCAACAAGGGCAACTCTGGTGGCCCGACTTTCAACACCCACGGCAGCGTGATCGGCGTCAACACCGCGATCTATTCGCCGTCCGGCGGGTCGGTTGGCATCGCGTTCGCCATTCCGGCTGAGACCGTGAAGACCGTGGTCGCCCAGCTCAAGGACAAGGGCAAGGTCGCGCGCGGTTGGATCGGCGTGCAGATCCAACCCGTGACCAAGGAGATCGCTGACAGCCTCAACCTTAAGAACAACGAGGGCGCGCTGGTCGCCGAGCCGCAAAAGGACAGTCCCGCGGCCAAGGCCGGCATCGCGGCCGGTGACGTGATCGTGTCGGTCGACGGCAACCGCGTGAAGGATGCCCGCGAGCTGTCGCGCCGGATCGGCGGCATGCCGCCGGGCGCCAACATTAAGCTTGGCGTCCTGAGCAAGGGCAGCGAGAAGACCATCAACCTGACGCTCGGCGAGTTGCCGGCGCAGCGTGAGGCCCGCGCCGAGCAGCGCCGCGGCTTCCAGGATCGCGACCAAGACATGGACAGCGATCAGGGCGCCCGCCCTGACCGCGGCCGCGATCGCGGTGAGCAGCGCGGCGACCGCAATGACCGCAGCCAACAGCGCGCTGACCGCGCCGATCGTGACGTCCCGGTTGCGGAAGGTCCGCGGCTCGGCCTGTCGCTCGCGCCCGGCGGCACCGAGCCGGGCGTGGTGATCGCTGAAGTTGATCCGAACGGTCCGGCCGCCGACTTCGGCTTCAAGGCGGGCGACGTCATTCTCGACGTTGCAGGCAAGACCGTTGCGACGCCTGCCGAAGTCCGCAATGCGCTGGCCGAGGCCCGCGCTGAGGGCAAGCGCAGCGTGCTGATGCGAGTGAAATCCGAGCGGGGGACGCGGTTCGTCGCCATCCCGCTCAGCCGCGCGTGATTTGCGGCATGTGAATGATAGACGCCGGACGGGACGCAACTATGATCGTTCGTTCCACAAATCTGGCGCAAGAGTTGGGAGCGTCCCGTCGGCATTCGTCGCCCCCGTCGGCGGAGCGAACCTGGGGCACGGATGCAAAATCCGTGCCCTCTAACACCGCGCTTCGTTCCCCGGCATTCGTCGCCCCCGCCGGGAGCGAGGTCGGTCGAGGGGCGGCGGAGAAATCCGCCGCCCCTCGCAGCGGTTCCGGCGAAGCCGGTGCGAAGCCCAGCGCGAACCCCAAAACTCCGCTAGACTTGGCAGCCCTTGACCGGACCGCCATGCGAATCCTCATTGTTGAAGATGACCGCGATGCCGCTGACTACATCGCGCGCGCCTTTCGCGAGGTCGGTCACATGGCCGACCAGGCCGCTGACGGCGAGGAGGGCCTCGCCCTGGCCCTAGAGCGCGAATACGACGTGCTGATCGTCGACCGAATGCTGCCCAAGCGCGACGGCCTGTCGCTGATCGGCGAACTGCGCAACAAGGACGTCCACACCCCGATCCTCATCCTCTCTGCGCTCGGTCAGGTCGACGACCGCGTGAAGGGCCTGCGCGCCGGCGGCGACGACTACCTGACCAAGCCATATTCGTTCTCCGAGTTGCTTGCGCGCGTCGAGGTGCTGGCGCGCCGCCGCGGCGGGCGCGGCGAGGAAACGGTCTACCGGGTGGGCGATCTCGAGCTCGACCGGCTGTCGCACCGGGTATCGCGCGGTGGCTCCGAGATCGACCTCCAGCCGCGCGAGTTTCGGCTGCTCGAATACCTCATGAAGCACGCCGGCCAGGTGGTGACCCGCACCATGCTGCTGGAGAACGTGTGGGACTACCATTTCGACCCGCAGACCAACGTCATCGACGTGCACATCTCGCGGCTTCGCTCTAAGATCGACAAGGGATTCTCGCAGCCCTTGCTGCATACGATCCGCGGCGCCGGGTATATGGTCCGTGACGCAAAATGAACTCGCCATACCCCGCGTCGGAGGGGTGGATGAGGCCAGCAAGAGCGGCGTCGCTACCGTTGCGACCCCGACTGGCACGGCGTTCCTCCGCAGACTGAGGAACCGGATCCGATGGCCTCAAGGGCGCCGCGCAATTGCATTCGGCAAGCTGCTCCGCACCACCGCCTTCAAGCTGACGCTGGTCTACCTGACGGTTTTCGCACTGTTTGCCGCTTCGCTGCTCGGCTATTTCGCGTTCAACACGCGGCGTCTGGTCACCGAGCAGATCACGCGAACGGTGAACGCCGAGATCACCGGCCTCACCGAGCAATACAACACGGGCGGCATCCGGCGGCTGGTCTTCGTCGTCGACGCGCGAGCGCGGCGGCCGGGATCGAGCCTCTATCTCGTCACAACGTTCAACGGCGAAGGCCTGGCCGGCAACGTCGGCTCGCTCGCCGAGGGCGTGATGAACACGCCCGGTTGGACCGAAACCGCGTATCGCCGGCTCGACGACCCGGAAGGCACCGAGCATCACGCGCTAGTTCGTGTCTTCCAGCTTCCCGGCGGCTTCCGCCTGCTGGTCGGCCGTGACCTGGAAGAGCGGGAGCGGCTGTTCGACATCATCAGCGCCGCCGGCCAGTGGTCGGTCGCGGTCGTGATCGTGCTCGGCCTTGCCGGCGGCTTCTTTGTTGCGCGCCGTGTGCTCGCGCGTGTCGATGCCATGACCGACACCACGCGCACAATCATGGCTGGCGACTTGTCGGGCCGCCTTCCGGTTGCGGGCAGTGACGACGAGTTGGATCGCCTTGCGGTCAATCTCAACGAGATGCTGGAGCGTATCGAGGCGCTGATGCGGGGATTCAAGGAGGTCTCGGACAACATTGCCCACGATCTGAAGACGCCGCTGACGCGGCTGCGCAACCGTGCCGAGGAGGCGTTGCGGATGGGCAAGCAGGATTCCGACTATCGCGCGGCGCTCGAAGGCACGATCGAGGAATCCGACGAGTTGATCCGCACCTTTAATGCGCTGCTGATGATCGCGCGCGCCGAGTCGGGCGGCGCCAGCACCCACATGGGGGAGTTCGATGCGGCCGACATCGTGCGCGGCGTTGGCGAACTCTACGACCCTTTGGCCGACGAGAAGGGCGTAGCCCTCAGGATAGATGCGGCGGAGGCGATGCCGCTGCGCGGCAATCGCGAGTTGGTCACGCAGGCGCTCGCCAACCTGGTGGATAATGCAATTAAGTACGCCGCGTGGCACGACGTTGGCGCCAGGGAAGCGCCGCCCTCGATCACGGTGACGGCGCGAAGCGAGGGCGATCAGGTGCTGCTGACCGTCGTCGACAACGGTCCTGGCATCGCCCAAGCCGACCGCGGCCGCGTGGTGGAGCGATTTGTACGGCTCGAGGCGAGCCGCTCGGAGCCCGGCTCCGGCCTCGGCCTGAGCCTAGTGTCGGCCGTCGCGCATCTGCACGGCGGCGAGCTCCGGCTCGAGGACAACGCCCCCGGATTGCGGGCTGTGCTGGTCTTGCCACGCGCCGGCCGGCAATTGCCCACACCGACCGATTAGGTCGGCTCTCCCTTTTCGCAACCGTCTGCGCTAACCCTGCCCCATGAAAAGGGCAGTGAAGCGCAGGGCGAAGCCTGCCGGCGAAGGTGCCGGGACCCTTGCTCAGCAGGTAGTCGATGCGCCCCGGCTGTCGTCGCCGAAGGAGGCCAGGGCCCGCGTCGGCGGATGGCTGGCGAAAATCGGCCGCGCGGAGCCAGGCAAGGTACTCAAGAAGCTGTTTGCTGCGTCACTCAAGGTCGAGGCGCTACTGACCGGCCTCGCTGACGGCTCGCCATTTCTATGGGATCTGGCTGTCGGCGATCCCGCGCGTCTCGTTCGCATCCTTGACGCCAATCCGGACGAGCGTTTCGCGGCGTTGCTGAACGACAGCGCCCGCGCCGTAGCCGCCACCAAGGACGAAGACAAGGCGATGCGGCTGCTCCGCCTGATGAAGTCGGAGGCAGCACTGCTGATCGCGATCGCCGACATCGGCGGTGCCTGGCCTGTGATGCGAACCACCCGCGCGCTGACCGAGCTTGCCGACACAGCGGTCTCATCGGCCGTCGGTTTCCTGCTGCGGGACGCGTCACGACGCGGACGCTTCAAGCCGCGCAACGCTGCACAGCCGGAGCAAGGCTCGGGGTACATCGTGCTCGCAATGGGCAAGATGGGAGCCTACGAGCTCAATTATTCAAGCGACATCGATCTCATCGTGTTCTACGAGCCCGAAATCGGCGCACTGACCGACGACGGGGAGGCCGCGGGATTCTACGTCCGCATCACCCGCGGGCTGGTCAAGCTTCTGCAAGAGCGCACCGGCGACGGCTATGTGTTCCGCGTTGATCTGCGGCTGCGGCCTGACCCGGCATCGACCCAGATCGCGGTCTCGGTGCCTGCTGCGCTCAATTACTACGGCAGCGTCGGCCAGAACTGGGAGCGCGCCGCGATGATCAAGGCGCGGCCTTGCGCGGGCGACATCGCCGCTGGCGACTCCGTGCTGAAGGAGCTGTCGCCGTTCATCTGGCGCAAGTATCTCGACTACGCCGCGGTCGCCGACATCGAGGCGATGAAGCAGCAGATTCACGCCTACCGCGGCCATCAGGACATCGCGGTCGAGGGCCACAATATCAAGCTTGGCCGCGGCGGCATCCGCGAAATCGAGTTCTTCGTGCAGACCCAGCAGCTCATCGCCGGCGGACGCCATCCGGAATTGCGCGGTCACGGCACGCTGGCCACGCTCGCCACGCTGGTGGAAGGCGGCTGGATCGACGCCGCGGCGCGCGCCGACCTGGAGGCGGCCTACCTCTTCCTGCGTACCATTGAGCACCGGCTGCAGATGGTGGCCGACGACCAGACCCACACGCTGCCGGCCGATCGCGAGGCGCTGGAGCGGTTCGCGCGCTTTGCGGGATACAAGGATCGCGACGCATTGGCGGAGAGCCTGCTGGGCCATTTGCGCAAGGTACAGCGGCATTACGCCAAGCTGTTCGAGGTCGCGACGACGTCGCGGCCGGAGCAGGCGGCATTGTCCTTTCCCGAGAGGGCCGACGACCGCGAAACGCTCGACCGGCTAGGCGAAATGGGCTTCAAGAAGCCGCTGGAGACATCGGCGACGGTGCGCCGCTGGCTGTCCGGCCTCTATCCATCGCTCAAGGGCGAGTTCAGCCGCCGCCAGTTCGGCGAATTGGTGCCGCTCCTGATCGATCGGCTGTCGCGCTCCGAAAATTCCGATGCTGCGGTGATGGCGTTCGACCGCTTCCTGACCGGGCTGCACGCGGGTGCGCGGCTGTTTGCGCTGCTCAAGCAGAACCCCGATCTGGTGTCGTTGGTGGCGCTTATCCTCGGCACCGCGCCACGACTCGCCGACATCCTGGCGCGCTATCCTGAGGCGATCGACTCGCTGCTCGAGCCGACCTTCTTCGGTGCGCTGCCGGACGAGGCCAAGCTTTCGGCCGAGCTCGAGCGCTCGCTGGGCGAGGCGCAGTCCTATGAGGACTTCCTCGACCGGCTCCGCATGTTTGCGCAGGAGCACATGTTCCTGGTCGGCGCACGCATCCTTTCAGGCACCGTGTCGGCCGAGCAGGCGGGCGGCGCCTTCGCGCGGCTCGCCGATGTGGTGATACGCACGCTGCATCGCGCCGTGGAGGACACGTTCGCGAAGAACCACGGCCGCATAAAAGGCCAGAAGAGCGCACTGCTCGCACTCGGCAAGCTCGGTGGCCGCGAGATGACCGCGACCTCCGACCTCGACCTCATCATCGTCTATGACTTTGATGATGAGCATCCGCAATCGAATGGCGAGCGGCCGCTCTATGGTGCGCAATATTTCGCGCGGCTCACACAGCGGCTGATCAGCGCGCTTTCGGCGCAAACCAACTATGGCGCGCTCTACAGCGTGGACATGCGGCTGCGTCCCTCAGGGCGAGCCGGTCCGGTGGCGACGCGACTCGACGCGTTCGCGAGCTATCAGGAGACCGAGGCCTGGACCTGGGAGCAAATGGCGCTGACGCGGGCGCGGGTCGTTTCCTCGTCCCCCGGTTTTGGCGAGCAGGTCCAAGGCGTGATCCGGAAAACCCTCATGCGCCGGCGAGATGCTGCGGTGATCGCCGAGGACGTCGCCGACATGCGCCACGCCATTGCCACCGAAAAGGGCGAAACCACGCGCTGGGACCTCAAATATGCGGCGGGCGGGCTGATCGATCTGGAGTTCATCGCGCAATATCTGCAACTGGTGCATGCGGCCGATCATCCGGACGTGCTCGACATGTCGACGGCGCGGGTGCTGGATAAGGCGTGGCGGCTTGGGCTGCTCCCGGCGGAGGAGGCTGACGTGTTGCGCCCGGCGGCGGCGCTCTATCACAACCTCACGCAGATTCTGCGATTGTGCCTCCCTGGGCCATTCGATCAAAAGACCGCGGGCGCCGGATTGCTTGGATTGCTTGCGCGGGCAGCGGATTTGCCGAATTTCGCCACGCTTGACGCACACCTTGCCGAGACTCAGCAGAAGGTGCGGGGGAGTTTCGAGCGAATTTTGGGTCCAAAGCGCCCCAGTTCGAAGGCTTAGCTCTGGTATTCAAAATGCCTGAGAAAGATCTGCCAAGCATTTGTCGTGCGTCGTTGCGATTGGTGTAGCATATTTGAACGAACCGAAATTGCTCTGGGAAAGACGTTATGCGCATGGGAATTGGGATCGAAGCCCGGCACCGAAAGACGGTCGTCGCGGTGGCGCTCGCAACATTGGCGCTGCTGCGCCTACGCACGCGCAAAGCGCCAAGCAGAAGTACGACGGCAAGATTGTCTGCGGCTCGTTCTCCGGCGATCCCAAAAAATATCCGGCGTGGAACGACAACATCGACATCATGATCGATCGCGGCGTGCTGATCGCTACGCCATCGCGGCCGCAAGGCCAAGTGATGACCGGTACCGTCGCGCCATCCGGTGCAGTGCTGATTGCGGGTGAGGGCGGGACGCCCGGTCAGCCGCCGGAGTGGACCTACGAGTTCGCCGGCAAGCTTAACCCGAAGGGTCCGACCGTGCTCCGCGGCCAGCTTGCCAATATAATGGGCGGTGGCGCCAAACGCTCCTGCTCGATTTCGTTCGAGGCGCCGCGCTAGCATCCGATCCGTTGAGGGTTGAATAGCGCGTGGCCGCTTCTGTTTCGTTTGCGCATGATCTTTTCGGAAAACCGGCCCCACCTTTCCTGATCATGCGCTAAGCCGGCACCATGGCGCGCTGCTTGACGCTCTCGATCAGAGAGGCGCGGCGCACATAGGCGCGATGCGCCACAGGATCGTCCGCGGTGCGGCGAAGCTGCTCGAAGTCCCTGGCCCGCGCGTTTGGGTCCTTTTCCTCCATCCGTTTCTTGTTGGCGATGGTTTGCTGCTGGACAAACTCGATGTTCAGCGGCCGGCGGTGTCTGTCGTAGTCGTCGAGGACGCTCTCCGGCGCCTCCTTGCGGATCACCTGGCCGAGCAGGGTGGTCAGCTCGATCGCATCGTGGATGCCGAAATTGAGGCCGAGCCCGCCGAGGGGGTTGTTGACGTGCGCGCTGTCGCCGGCCAGGAACACGCGACCCTTGCGGAAGCTCGCCGCCACGCGCTGGTGAACGTTGTAGAGATTGCGGTGGATGACCGGGTAGGCCGTGTCCTTCGGCAGGAAACGCTGCAGCCTTGCCTCGGTGGCCGCGGGGTTCATCAGTTCCTCGTCGGTCTGCTCCGGCTTGGTGGCGGAGAGCACGCGCCACAGCGGGCCCGCGCCGTCGCCGCTCACCTTGAAAACCGAAAACCAGTCGTACGGATCGGAGACGTAGTTGCGTGTGCAGCCGGGATACACCGTGCCGATATCGTGCGACGTGGTGAGGATCAGGAAGCGTTCCGGGTGGGTGTAGCCTTCAAAGTCGATGCCGAGCGCCTTGCGCACGTTGGAGCGTCCGCCGTCGGCGCCAATCAAGTAGCTGCCGCCCACCTTGCGAATGCCGTCTGCCGTTTCGACTAGCATCTCCACGTCATCCGCCGATTGCGACAGCTCGGTGACCCGCGCGGAGAATTCGATGGTCGCGTGCGGAAAAGCGCGTAGCCGCGCGATCGCCATGGTGGCGAGCTTGTGCTGCTCGCATTGCACGGCGAACGGATACGGCGTCTCGTCCTTGAGGCGGCCAAAATCGAATTCGGCAACGATGGTCTTGGACTGGCGGTCCCACATGCGGAACAGCGGCTCGACCAGACCGCGCTCGATCACCTCATCGACCATGCCGAGGCCGGCCAGCATCTCCAGCGTCGCCGCGTGGGTGGTGGCGGCTCGCGGCATGTCCATGACGTGCCGCTCGGCCTCGAAGACCTGAACAGGGATGCCCTGGCGAGCGATTGCCAGCGCGGTGATGAATCCGACCGGTCCGCCGCCGGCCACAAGGATGGGTTTCTGCGCCATCGCTATTTCGTTTTCACGCCCGCGACCTCGACCGCCTCCGCCCACAACTTGAGGTCGGATGCGATCAGTGTCGTGAACTGCTGCGGCGTGATGCCGGAGGGGTCGGCGCCGAACGAGGTCAGGCGCTCGACGAACTTCGGCTCGTTCACGGCCTTGGCGATCTCCGCCGCGATCCGGTCGACGATTGGCTTCGGCGTGCCGGCCGGCGCCATCAGGCCGTTCCATGTCACGACCTCGTAGCCGGGAAAGCCTGCTTCCGCGATGGTCGGGACGTCCTTGATCTGCGCGACCCGCTGGGCGCTCGATACCGCGATGATGCGGATTGCGCCGGTTGCCGCATGCGGCAGCGCGTCCGACAGGTTGGAGAACATGGTCGGCAGGTGGCCGGCAATCACGTCGGTCAGCGCGGGCGCATTGCCGCGATAGCTGACGTTGGTCATGTCGAGGCCCGCGCGCTTGAGGAACAGCGCCATCGACAGGTGCGTCACGCTGCCGGCGCTGCCCTCGGCGTAGCTCAGCTTGTTGGGTTGCGCCTTCACCCAGGCGACGAATTCGGCGACGGATTTCGCCGGCACATCCTTATTGACGATGAGGACGAACGGGTTGGTGCCGACCACGCTGATCGGCGCGAAGTCTTTGGCCGGATCGAACGGCACCTTGTTCATTGCCGGCGCGATCACGATGGCCGGCTGCACGCCCCAGAGCAGGGTATGACCGTCGGGCACAGCGCGGGCAACCGCCTCGCCGGCGATCGCGCCATTGGCGCCGACCCGGTTCTCCACGATGAACGGTTGCTTGAAGGCATCGGAGAGATGCTGCGCGGAGATGCGCGCCATGCCGTCGGAATTGCCGCCGGCGGCATAGGGCACGAGGATGCGGACCGGCCGCTGCGGCCAGTCCTGCGCCTGCACGGATGGCTTGGAGGCAAAGGTCAGCACAATCGCGAGCAGCGGGGCAACAAGCTGACGGGTTACCTTGCGACGCATTGCAAGCTCCTGGACGGCGCCCCGCCATTACATCACGCAGCGGCGATCGATGCTATTCCTGGCGAGCCGTGAAAATATCTCGTGTAGGCTGCGCTTGTTCCCCACAGTTCCAATCAAACAATGCATATCCCATGCCGAGTCCCCACGAAGCCCATCTCGTAACCGTATCGCCTGGCGTCCATGCCTGGATCGGAGCGGGCGGCGATTCCAACGCCGGCGCGATCGAGACACCGGACGGCCTTCTGGTCATCGATGCTCAGCAATATCCACGTCTCGCGCGCCAGTTCCGCGATGCACTGGCCGCGAAGGTGAACAAGCCGCTGCGGATGCTGATCGACACGCACTGCCATCTCGACCACACCCACGGCAACGTGGTGTTCGAGGAACTGCCGATCCTGGCGCACGAGAAGACCTTGATCGCAATGCACGGAGCGCTCGGGCCCCGCACCGGCGACCGCTGGACCATCACCGACTTCCCGACCAAGCTGCGCATGCTGTTCGGGCAGAACATCTTGGAACTGGTGCCGGACGGCGATCCGGCGCAGGCCTGGTTCAAGCAGCGCATCAGCTTGCCTGATTATGACACGGTGACGATCCTGCCGCCGACGCAGACGTTCGCGGATCAGTTCGCTTTCCGCCTGCCGAATGAGACCGTACATCTGCATTACTGGGGGCCGGCGCACTGCGATGGCGACATCATTGTCTATCTGGCGAAAGCCAAGGTGGTGTTCCTCGGCGACCTCCTGTTCCACGGCCGCTTCCCCTGGCTTGGCGATTGCGACCTCGACGGCTGGATCGAGCGGTTGGCGCGCGTGCTGAAGCTGGACGTTGCGGTCGTCATCCCCGGGCACGGCGTGCCGACCGATCTGCAGTCGGTCGCGCGCTTCCGGGACATGCTGATCGCGCTGCGCGGCGCGGCCGCGGACGCCATCAAGGCGGGGTGGTCGGAGGCGGCGGCGGTGCGCGATGTGCATCTGCCGCAATACGCTGGCATCAATCGTTATGCCGACTGGATGCCGCTCGATGTGAAAGCGGCCTATCGTTACCTGAAGGGCTAGTTCAGCTTCACGCCGGCGCTGCGCACCGCGTCGCCCCACGCCGGAATTTCCGAGGCGATCATTTTCGCGAATTCTGCCGGTCCGTAGCCCAGGGGGTCGTTGCCGGCCTTGACGATCTGCTCGACGAACTTCGGGTCCTTCACGGCCCTTGCGATCTCCGCGCCCAGCCTGTCCACGATCTCCTTCGGCGTGCCGGCCGGCGCCATCATCCCGGTCCACGATACCGCGTCGAAGCCGGGATAGCCCGACTCCGCGATGGTCGGCACTTCCGGGAGCATCAGCGAGCGCTTCGCGCCCGACACCGCCAGTAACCGGATGTTGGGATTGGTCGCCTGCGCGTAGGCCTCTGACACTGGAATGAACATGGTTGGGACGTGCCCGGCGATGATGTCGGTCAGCGCCGGCGCGGTGCCACGGTAGCTCACGTTCGTCATCTCGATGCCGGCGCGTTTCTGAAACAGCGACATGATCAGGTTGCTGGCGCTGGCGGGACCGCCGCCGCCGGCGTAGGCGACCTTGGCCGGTTGCGCCTTCACCCAGGCGACGAACTCCTGAACGTTCTTTGCAGGCACATTCGAATTCACCAGCAACACCTGCGGACCGGCGGTCATCGCGCCGATCGGCGCCAGGTCCTTCTGCGGATCGTACGAAACCTTGGCGGCGGCCGGCACGATCGCGACCACCGAGGTGCTGGCCCAGAGCAGCGTGTAACCGTCCGGCGCGGCGCGGGCGACGGCCTCGGTCGCGACGATCCCGTTGCCGCCGACCCTGTTCTCGACGATCACCTGCTGGCCGATAGTCTCGCTTAAGCGCGACGCCATCAGGCGGCCCATCACGTCGATGTTGCCGCCCGCCGCGAAGGGAACCAGCAGCCGGACCGGCCGCTGCGGCCAGCTTTGGGCCTGCGCGAGTTCGACGACGATGGCACTTGCAAGAAGGGCGTAGAATGCGCCGAAGCGCTGCATGTTTTTGCGTTTCATGCCGGCACTCTATGGCGGGGTTGCCAAGATCCGCAACCGTGGCCGGATGGTACGCGCAAGTGTCGCATGCGCGTCTGCACAACAAATCGGCGCCCGTGGCTAGGCGGGCGCCGATTCCCAGTCCCCGTTCCGACGTCACGCTTCAGGCAACAAGTTTTTTGACGCCTTTGTCCTGATCCGGCCTGCGGTCGAGCGGGAAGCGCACGACGACGATCGTGCCGGCGCCGAACCGCGAGAAAATCCGCATCGCGCCGCCGTGCAGTTCCACGAGCGACTTTGCAATCGCGAGGCCGAGGCCGGAGCCGTGATGGGTCTTGGTGAGCTGGCTCTCGACCTGCTCGAATGGTCGCCCGAGCTTCTGCAGCGCTTCCCGCGGGATGCCGATGCCGGTATCCTGGATCGAGATCGACACCGCATTGCGCGACATCCGGCCGCGCACTGAGATCTCGCCGTCGGCCGGCGTAAATTTAACGGCGTTGGAGAGGAGGTTGAGCGCAACCTGCTTTACCGCGCGCTTGTCCGCTTTGAAGTGAATTCCGGCCGCGATGCTGGAGGTGACCTTCAGACGCTTGTCCTGCGCTCGGGTCGTCACCACGCGGACGGCGTCGGTCAAGACCGGATCGAGCTCCACGTCCTCCAGGTCGAGCTTGATGCGGCCGGCTTCGATCTTCGACATGTCGAGGATGTCGTTGATAACGTCGAGCAGATATTGCCCGCTGTGCTTAATGTCGCGGCAATATTCGTAGTACTTGTCGGCGCCGAGCGCACCGAACATCCCGGATTCCATGATCTCGGAGAAGCCGATGATGGCATTGAGCGGCGTGCGCAGTTCGTGGCTCATGTTGGCGAGGAATTTCGACTTGGCCTGATTGGCGTCCTCGGCGCGGGTTTTTTCCTCGGCGTATTTTTCCGCCAGGTCGGCCAGTTGCTCGGTTTGGGTTTCGAGCTTCTGCTGCGACTGGCGCA
>JBEVIJ010000098.1:0-13031 GCA_040510745.1 Xanthobacteraceae bacterium | reverse complement strand
GTTCCCGGCCAACGGAGCCGCACCATGGCGAAACGCGAGGGCCAGCTCAGGCTCGGCGCCTTCTTCAATCCCACCGGTCATCATGTTGCGTCGTGGCGGCATCCCGACGCGCAGGCCGACGCCAACGTCAATTTCCAGCACTATGTCGAGGTCACGCAAACCGCCGAGCGCGGCAAGTTCGACATGGTGTTCCTCGCCGACAATCTGGCGATGCGCGAAGCCAGCATGGAAGCTTTGTCGCGCTCGGCGCAGTACATCTCCAACCTCGAGCCGATGACGCTGATCGCCGCGCTGTCGGCGGTGACGAGCCGCATCGGCCTCGTCTGCACGGCGACCACGAGCTACTACGAGCCGTACCATGTCGCCCGCAAGTTCGCGACCATGGACCACATCAGCGGTGGCCGTGTCGGCTGGAACCTCGTCACCTCCGGCACGTTCGCCGAGGCCTACAATTTCAACCGGGACGCCCACTACGGCCACGCCGAACGCTACGACCGCGCCCGCGAGTTCGCGGAGGTCGTGGTCGGGCTGTGGGATAGCTGGGACGACGACGCGTTCGTGCGCGACAAGGAGGCCGGCCTCTATTTCGATCCGGCCAAGCTGCACACGCTCAACCACGTCGGCAAGCACTTCAAGGTGAAGGGGCCGCTGAACACGCCGCGGCCGCCGCAGGGCCATCCGGTGATCGTGCAGGCCGGGACGTCCGAGGACGGCATGGACATTTCGGCGCGGTTCGCCGAGGTGATCTTCAGCGCACACTGGTCGATCGAGGCCTGCAAGAAGTACTCAAAAGAGGTGAAGGCCCGTGCCGCCGGCAAGTTCGGCCGCAACCCCGATCACCTCAAGGTGATGCCGGGCCTGTCCTGTTTCGTCGCCGAAACCGAGAGCGAGGCAAACGAGAAGTACGAATACATGCAGTCGCTGATCCATCCGATCGTGGCGCGGGAGATCCTCTCCACAATCCTCGGCGGCTTCGATCTGTCGAACTTCCCGTTCGACGGCCCGCTGCCCGAAATCCCGATGACCGGCGGCAGCCAGAGCACCATGCAGCCGGCGATCGACATGGCGCGCAACGAAAACCTCTCGATCCGCCAGGTCGCGATGCGGATCGCGGGAGCGCGTGGCAAGAGCGTCATCAAGGGCACGCCGGCGCAGATCGCCGACCACATCCAGCACTGGTTCGAGGAAGAGGCGGCGGACGGCTTTAATGTGATGCCGCCGTTCCTGCCGGGCGGACTCGACGATTTCGTCACGATGGTGATTCCGGAGCTGCAGCGCCGTGGCCTGTTCCGCACCGAATACACCGGCCAGACGCTGCGCGAGCATCTCGGCCTGCCGCGGCCGCGTAGCGTGTTCGAGAAGCGCGCGAACGAAGCGGCGGAATAGCGCATGACAGACACGCCGCTGATCGTTCCCGCGCTCGGCGCGCTCTATCAGGCGCTCGGGCCGTGGGTGGAGGCGCTGCTGCGCTTTACGGTCGGCGCCGCGATGATCCCGCATGGGTTTCGCATGTGCCTCGGCTACTTCAAGGGCACCGGCGGACCGGTCGACAGCGTGCCGAAGGTCGCGGCGTTCTACGATAGCCGCGGCTACAGCCCGGGCTGGCTATGGGCCTACGGCACGGTGCTGACGCAGTTCGTTGCCGCGCCGTGCGTCGCGCTCGGCTTGTTCACGCGGCCGATGGCACTGGTGCTGTTTCTGCTGCTGGCGGCGTCAGCCTACGACCACGCGAAGTACGACGGCTATTTCTGGAACAAGATCGGCCTCGAATATCCCGCCATGTGGGCGATCGGCGTGCTGTACTTCGCGATCCACGGCGGCGGGCCGATTTCGATCGACCGTTTGATCGGATGGCAGTTCTGACAACCAAAGGAGCCAACAATGGCTGACGCACTGGCAAAGGCGCGGCTCGATCTCGCGGTGGCAAACCGCATCTGCGCGCTGGAAGGCATCATCGACGCCTTCGGTCATGTCAGCATGCGGCACCCAACCAAAAAGGACCGCTACCTGCTGGCGCGCTCGCGCTCGCCCGAGGTGGTCGAGCCCGGCGACATCTTCGAGTACGATCTCGACAGCGAGCCGATCAAGCCGCTGCCGAAGGGGATCATGGGTTACGGCGAGCGGGTGATCCACGGCGAGATTTACCGGGCACGGCCGGACGTCAATGCCGTCGCGCACCACCACGGCATGGCGTTCCTGCCGTTCTGCAATTCCGGGATGCCACTGCTGCCGCTCTATCACATGGGCGCTCAGATCGGCGAAAAGGTGCCGTTCTGGGATAGCCGCGACGAATTCGGCGACACCTCGCTGCTCATTGTCACGCCCGACGAAGGCCGCTCCTGCGCCAAGTCGCTGGGCTCGCACTGGCTGCAACTGCTGCGCCGCCACGGCGTCAATGTGGCGGGGACCGACCTCACCAACCTGGTGTTCCGCACCATCTACAGCTACCGCAACGCGGAATTGCAGCTGGCCATGCAGCAAAGCGGCATGACGCCGAGCCCACTCACCAAGGGCGAAGCCCGGAAGGCGTGGGAACGGAACCTGGAGCCGCGCCCGCAGGCGCGGGCCTGGGAGTACTGGGTGACGCGGCTGAAGAAGGCCGGCGAGTACCCGAAGCCGGGCCGCAAGCGGTAGAGTTCTCCACCGACTTTCACAGGACGGATTTCACGGCGGACCTTCAAATCCGCCGGCAATTGGCCTACCTAGTAGGGTTCCTAGAACCCTATCGCAGGATTGTGCCGTGGACGCCCGAACGGAAGATCGTCCTACCCCGAAGTATTCGCTCGGCAAGGCGATTGCCGAGGGCAAAACCAAGCAGATCGTCTCGATCACCGGCCGTCCCGATCTGGTGGCGTTGGTCGCCAAGGACGACATCACCGCGGGCGACGGCGCCAAGCACGACATCATCCCGGACAAGGGCCGGCTCGCCAACGTAACGACCTGCAACGTATTCCGCCTGCTCAAGGCCTGCGGCCTGCCGGTCGCGTTCGAGCATCAGGACAGCCCGACGTCGTTCGTCGCACCGGCCTGCACCATGCTGCCCTACGAGGTCGTGGTGCGGCGCGAGGCGCATGGCTCGTATCTCAAGCGCAGCCCGCATTTCGCCAAGGGGCAGTTGTTCCCACGGCTGATCGTCGAGTTCTTCCTCAAGACCAAAGACAAAGACTGGAAGGGCAAGCCACTGCTCGCCGACGATCCGCTGATGCTGCATAAGGAAGGCGCGTCGCAGATCGAGCTTTATGTCCCGTCCAAGCCGGTCCACGAGCAGAAGCCGTTCCTGACGCTCGCGACCTCCGAGGTGTTCACCCGCGCTGACGAGGCCAAGCTTTATCCCGAAATGTCGCGGCTCGCGCGCCGCGCGTTCCTGGTGCTCGAAAAGGCGTGGCAGCTTGAACGCGGCACGCTGGTCGATTTCAAAGTCGAGTTCGGCTTCGACACCAAGGGCAATCTTCTGCTCGCCGACGTGATCGACAACGACTCGTGGCGCGTGCTGGAGAGCGGCGCGTACATCGACAAGCAGGTCTATCGGGACGGCGGCGCGCTCGACGACGTCGCGGCGAAATACCGTCACGTCGCCGAGATCACCGGGCACTTCCACGTGCCGCCGCAACGCATCATTCTGTGGCGCGGCTCCGAGAGTGACAATCCCGAGCCGTTCACCAAGGCGCTCGGCTCACTCGCCGACATGATGCAGGTGGTGACCTGCTCCATTCACAAGGAGCCGGTCGCGGGCGCCGCGATCCTGCACAAGATGGTGCAGGAGGTGCCGGACTCCATCGTCATTGCCTTCATCGGCCGCTCGAACGGCGCCGGCCCGACGATCTCGGCGATGTCGACCATTCCGGTCATCACCGTTCCCGCCAGCGCCAAGGAATTCCCCGAGGACGTGTGGTCGTCGCTGCGCGCGCCGAGCAAGGTGCCGGTGATGACGGTGCTGGAGCCGTCGAACGCGGTGCTCGCCGCGCTGCAGGTGCTGTCGGCGCGCAACCCGCGCATCTACGCCCACGTCCGCAGCGAGATCGAGGACCGCACGGTTAATACGATTCAGATTTAGGCGTCAGGCCCTGCTCGCTCGTCCCACCAACGCATTCGCCGCGATCGACACGACGAACAACAGCATCAGCAACGCGTACATGCGCGGCATGTCGAACGTCGTGTAGGAATTGATGATCAGAAAGCCGATGCCCTGATTGGACAGCTTGGTCTCCGCCAGCAGCGTGCCGATCACCGCCACACCCAGCCCCAGCCGCACGCCGTTGATGATCGGCTGGCGCATCGCGGGGAGATAGATCTTGGTCACCATCTGCCAGGTGTTGACGCGAAAGCTGCGGCCGACGCGGATGAGAACCTTGTCGATCTGGCGGACGCCGGACGCGGCGCTCAGCACCACCGGGAAGAAGCACGAGATCGTCCCCATCGCCACCTTGGAGCCGGGTCCGACGCCGAACCACATGATCATCAGCGGGAAGAAGATGATCTTGGGCGCCGGACCGAGATAGTACAGAAACCGCTCGAACGCCGCGCTGAGAAACGGATTGGCGCCGAGTAGAAGCCCAACCGTAAGTCCGGCGAACCCGCCGATCGCAAGCCCGGTCATGACCTCGCCGATGGTCACCCAGAGGTGCCGGTAGAAATCAGGAATGACGTGCTCCGCGCCGAACAACTGAACTTTGTGGTCCGCAACGGTTAGGATGCTGACCATCGCCTTGCCGACGCTCACCAGCGACGGCACCACGTCGCGAAACAGCAGGCCCGATGCCGCGACCGCTTCCCACACCACGACGAGCGTGACGATGATCGCAACGCGCAGAAGCAGCACCCGCCGCTTCAGCGGCAAGGCAGACCATCCGCCGGCCGAAGCCGGCGCTTTCAGGCGCCCGGTCTCAGCCATTTTTCGATCCGTTCGGTGACGACGAAGAACACGACGCTGACCAGGATGACGAAGCAGATGGCGGCATACGTGCCGGGCAGATCGTAGCGCTCGGAAAGCTCGTTCACCAGTTGCCCAAGTCCGCCAAAATTGATCAGGAACTCGACACCGACGATGTTGATCAGCGCGAAGATCATGCCGAGCCGCACCCCGACGAAGATGGTCGGCAATGCTGAAGGAAACAGGATTTTCCAGTAGAGCTGTGACGGCGTGAGCTTGAAGCTCCTGCCCACATTGATCAGCACCGGCCGCGTGCTGGAAAGCCCCTCCAGGGTCTTGAGAATCACCGGCGGCAACGCGGACACGAAGCCCATCATGATGATGGTGAGCGCGCTGCGGCCGAAAATCACCAGGAAAAGCGGATACATCAGGACCAGTGGCGCCGAGGCCATCGCCGCGATCCAGGTTTCGGTGGCAAGACGGACAAGCCGCAACCGGTGCAGCAGCACGCCGAACGCGATGCCGAACACCGTGAGCAGCAGGCTCGCGCCGAGCGCCTCGTAGCAGGTCAGCAGGAAACGCTCGCCGACGTGCTCCTCCCTGATGATGCGACCGAAGCTGCCGGCGATGTCGAGGGGCGTCGGCACGATGAATCGGTTGATAACGCCGGCGCGGATCAGCACCTCCAGCAGCGCGATCACCGCTATCAGGCAGGCGACGCCGAATGCGATCGGCACGAGCTGCTGCCAGACCAACCGTCGCCTGGTTGCCGCGCCTGTCGTCATGCCCGTCGCGCTCCGCCGCGCCGAGCTTCGTCGTCTTTCAGTCCCTTGCTCGCCTCTTCGCGCAGGTCGCTCCAGATCTGCGCGACGTAATGACCGAAGGCATCGCTGCCGACGATCTCGGACGAGCGCGGCCGCGGCAGCTTGATTTCCACCATGCGCTTGGTTCTGCCGGGGCGATAGGTCATCACCAGGATGCGGTCGGAGAGCTGCACCGCTTCCGTGAGATTGTGAGTGATCAGCAACGTGGTTTGCTTCAGGTCCTGCTGGATCTGCAGCACCTTGTCGCCAAGCAGCAGGCGCGTCTGCTCGTCCAGCGCGGCGAACGGCTCGTCCATCAGCAGAATCTTCGGCTGGGACGCGAGCGTGCGCGCCATCGAGACGCGCTGCCGCATGCCGCCGGAGAGCTCGGAAGGGTAACGCCGCTCGAAGCCGTCGAGCCCCACCAGCTCGACGAAATGCCGCGCTTTCTCCAGCCGCTCCGCCTTCGCCATGCCGGCGATCTCCAGCGGGAACGCCACATTGTCGATCACGGTGCGCCAGGGGAATGTCGACTCCTCCTGGAAGATCATGCCGATCGATGGGTGCGGCCCACGCAGCGTCTCGCCGGCCACGCTGACCTGACCCTCATATTCGTCGAGCAGGCCGCCGATGATGTTGAACAGCGTGGACTTGCCGCAGCCGGACGGCCCGATCACCGCGACGAATTCGCCCGGCGCCACGTTGAACGAAATCCCTTCGACCGCCGTGAGCGTGCCCTCCGGCGTCTCGAACCGCTTGACGATGTTATCGACCACCAGGAGCGGCTCGGCACTCATCGTATCCCTAACCGCCAACCAGCGCTCGAACTGATAGCAGCTCGATTGTTACCTATGCTGCATTCGGCGGGCTCGCCTCGCCCTTGTGGGGAGGGGTTGGGGGTGGGGGTGATTGCAAGATTCGAAACCGATAACGACCCTCTCCCCAACCCTCCCCCTCAAGGGACGAGGGAGCAGACCGAGCTTACCGCAGCATCAGCCGCCACGGTCGGACTTCTGGCCCCGCGCCATGGCCGCGGCGGTCGCCGGGCTGTAGCTCGGCAGGATGCGCGCATCGACCACTGCGACGCCGCCACCCTCGACCACCGCAATCGCTTCCTTCAGCGCCTTCTCCAGCTCGGCCGCGTTGTTGCATGGACCGAAGCCCTTGGCGCCTTGGCCGCGCGCGATCATGCCCATATCGATGTCCGGATCGCTGATGCGCTGACCGATCCATTTGTTGTCCACGGGACGGTTGCGCGCGACGGCGACCCGCTCCTGATGGACCTCGTCGTTGTAGAACGAGCGATTGTTCGCCACCACGATGAGCAGCGGAATGCGGTAATGCACCGCAGTCCAGACTGACGTGCAGCTCATCATAAAGTCGCCGTCGCCGCAGACCGCGACCGGCATGCGGCCGGTGCCCTTGAGCGCCAACGCCGCGCCGACCGAAATGCCCGGGCCGCCACCGACGCCGCCGCCGCCATCGGAACCGATGAAGTCTAGTGGGTGGTTGAAGCTCCAGAATTCACCGTGCCACGACAGCGAAACGTGGGTGAGGCAAACCTTGCGGTCGCCAACCACGCCGCGCAGCACGGCTGCCATGTCGGCGGCCATCATTGGCGCATCCGGCGCGGGCTTCGCACGCGCGGGCTTTTCCTTGACCAGCGCGGGCCTCTTCGGCTTCGCACGGTTGCCGATCGCGCCGAGCAGCGCCGCGACCGTCACGTCGGGCTCGGCCGGGATGAATAGATCGACCGGTGGCAGACCCTCGTAGTCCATGCTCCAGCCGTTGTGCAGATTGTGGTCGAGCGACACCTGGATGATGGTGCCCGGAGGCGCCGAGCCCACGGACTTCAGCGTGCCGGCGAGATCGACCCAGTCGAGGCTCAGGATGGCGTCGGCATCCTTGATCGCCTCGATCACATCATCGGTGACGAAGGTCGCGGGCGACCCGATGTGCAGCGGATGATCGGTCGGGAACGCCGCGCCCACCTTGAGGTTGGTGGTGACGCGCGCATCGAGCGCTTCGGCGAGTTGCACGCGCCGGTTCCAGTCGTCCTCGTTGCGCGTCACCCGGCCTGCCAGAATCAGTGGGCGTTTGGCGGCGAGCAGCATGTCGGCCGCTTGCTTGACAGCCTCGGCGGACGGGCCGCTCGTCATTGGCGGCATGAAACGCTTGTGGTCAATTGCAGGCAATGGAGCGGGAAGCTTGCCCTCCTGCACCTCGGCGTCGAGATTGATGTAGGTCGGACCACACGGCGCGGTGTTCGACATCCAGTAGGCGCGCAGCACGGACTCGCGCGCCGCCCCAGCCGACGCCGGCTGGTCGTCCCACTTGGTGTAGTTGCGCACGATCGCTCCCTGGTCGGCGGCGGTGTGGATCCAGTCGATCCAGGGGCGGCGCTTCATCGCATCCACCGGACCAGTGGCGCCAAGGATCAACACGGGCATGCGGTCGCACCAGGCGTTGAAGATCGCCATGGTGGCGTGGAACAGGCCGACGTTGGAATGCACCGCGGCCGCCATCGCCTTGCCGGTGACCTTGGCGTAGCCGTGCGCAATCGCCACCGCGGCCTCTTCGTGCAGGCAGAGCAGCATCTGCGGCTGCTCGTTGCCGAGGAAATTGACGATGGAGTCGTGCAGCCCGCGATAGGACGCGCCGGGGTTGAGCGCGATGTAGGGGATGTCAAGCGCGCTCAGCGTCTCGGCGACGACGTCACTGCCGAAGGCCGGCGCGTTGGTGCCATAAGGCACGCTCAGGCGCTCAACCTTCGCGACGTCCGGATCGGCCTTGAGAGGCGTATTGGATTTCGGTGCCATTGTGGTGCGTTTCCCCGTTGCGGCCGACGCTCCATACGGGCGCCGGTCACACGGGACGCACGCTTACGGACGCGGCAAATTGCGCCCAAAAAAGACCATAGGGCGCACCGCCCGTCAAACGCATTCTGGTCCGCCGCCGCATGGCAGCGGTGCCGAAAACGCCTCGATTTTCGATGGTTTGAAACTGCCGATCAAGCCGCGCGGACGCGGTTGAAGAACTGCGCGACCTTGGTCTCAAGGTCCTGCGCCCGCGCCGAAAGCCGTGTGGTCCAGCCGGTGATCTCGCCCACTGCCGTGACCGTGCGGTTGGCGGCCTGCTCGACCGAATGGATTTCGTTGGAGGCGTGAGCGGTATGGCCGGCGGCGTTCTGGATGCTGTTCGCGATCTCGCGGGTTGTCGCGGCCTGCTCGTCCACCGCCGATGCAACGGACGTGGAGACGGCGGTCAACTCATGGATGCTGCGCGCGATCGAGGCGATTTCGTTGACCGCGCCCTTGGTCGCCTCCTGGATCGCGGCAACTTGCGCGGAAATCTCGCCGGTCGCCTTCGAGGTCTGATTGGCCAGCGCTTTCACCTCGGCGGCCACCACGGCAAAGCCCTTGCCGGCCTCGCCGGCGCGCGCCGCCTCGATCGTCGCGTTCAATGCGAGCAGATTGGTCTGCGCGGCGATCTTGGAGATTAGTCCGACCACCGAGCCGATGCGCTCCGCTGCGTCGTCCAGCGAGTGGATGGTCTTGTTGGTGCGTTCGGTATCGGCGACCGCCGAGCGCGCCATTTCGAGGCTGCGTCAGGAGCGACTTGCAGCAGGTCCATCGTGCAACCGTTTATTGACCATAGTTGCCCAGATATACGGCCTCAAAGGTTGTCCGAGGCTTAATAGACGCGCGAACCAGCCCATTCGGCCCTGGGCCAGCTAAATTCACGCATATTTCGTGTGATTTTTACAAAGCGCGATCGGACGCACGTTCGCCACCGCCGGTGGTTTGCCCACCCGCGCCTTCCTGCATAAGCTGGCCGAAAATAATTGCGGGCAGGACGCGTGAGACATGGCAGGGACGGCGGAGGAGCGTGTCCGGCAGCTCACCAGCGGGATGCTGCGCAAGAAGCTCTACGTGATCCTGTCGAAGGGTGGCGCGACGCCGGAACAGCTCGGCGCGGTGCTGGCCGAGCACCTCGAATACATGATCGGACTGGAGAAACGCGGCGTGCTGTTCGCGTCCGGTCCGCTCACCACCGACGCCGGCAAGCCGGTGGGTGACGGGCTGACCATCGTGCGCGCAGACAGCGTGGACGAGGCGCGGGAGATCGCGTCCGCCGACCCGTTCGTGGTGAACAAGATCCGCAGCTTCGAGGTTCGGGAGTGGACCGTGATGGAGGGCTCGCTGCGCGTGCGGGTGAATTTCTCCGATCAGTCCCTGGAGATCGCCTAGCGTATTCGTGTGTCAGTTGGAGTGAGCATGCAAACAGTCGGTTTCGTCGGCGTCGGCAAGATTGGGCTTCCGATCTCGGAGAATTTGATCAGGAGCGGCTTTCGTGTGCTCGGCTATCGCCGCGGCTCGCTCGCCGAATTCGAGAAGGCCGGCGGCGTGCCGGCGAAGTCGCCGGCCGAGATTGGAGCGCAGACCGACATCGTGTTCTCCTGCGTGCCGACCACCGAGGCGATGAACGAGGTGGTGAACGGCCCAGGCGGTCTCATTCATTCCGCTAAGCCGGGACAGATCATCGTCGAACTCGGCTCACATCCAGTTCCGGACAAGCAGAAGCATGTCGCTCCCCTTGCGCAAAAAGGCGTGGCCTACATCGACGGCGAGGTGAGCGGCACACCCGGCATGGCGGCCGCCCGAAAGGCGGTGATCTATCTCGCCGGCGATGCCGATGCCTGCAAGAAGCTGGAGCCTGTCATCAAAGGCTTCGCCGACATGTGCCTCTATCTTGGGCCCTTTGGCTCGGCGACCAACGTCAAGCTGATCAACAACATGCTGGTCGCCATCAACATTGCCGCCGCGGCCGAGGCGGTGGCGCTCGGGATGAAAGCTGGGGTCGACCTCAATTTGATGATCAAGGCCATCGCCAACGGCAGCGGCGGATCGACCCAATTCGGGATTCGCGCGCCTTGGATGGCGGAGCGGCGGTTCAAGCCCGTGCAGGGCTCGCCGGCTTTGCTCGCTCACTACTTCAGCAAGATCGAAGGCCTCGCCGGCACCAGCGGCAGCGCGACGCCTCTGTTTGATCGCGCGGTGGAGGTTTATCAGCGTTGCAGCGACCTCGGCCTCGCCGAAGAGAACGACTGCGCCGTCATGGTCGACGTCATTGGTTCCATGCAGAGGCCGAAGTGATGATCCAAAAAGACACCCGGCAGATGATCCGCGTGAAGAAGATCGCGCACGCGACTTATGAAACGCCCGATCTCGACCGGCAGGTTGAGTACTACACCGATATCCTCGGCCTGAACCTCGTCGCCAAGGATAAGGATGCCGCCTATCTCGCCTCGACCCTCGATCATCACTCGGTCGTGCTGCGCAACGGCGGCGCAGCGCAGTGCGTGCGTCTCGGTTTCCAGATCGGGCCGGACGACGATCTCGACGCGTTCGAGAAGCAGACCGCGGCGCACGGCGTCAAGACACGGCGCCTGAAGGACCCGGAGCCGACCATCGCCGACATGGTCGCCTTCGAAGATCCGAAGGGCACCCTGATGGAGGTGTTCAAGCGTCCCGAGCCGCAGAGCCAGAAATTTCCGATAAAGGGCATCGTGCCGCACAAGATCGGGCACGTTGCGTTCCACTGCGCCGACGTGAAACTAGTCACCAAATTCTATCTGGACGTGCTGGGCTTCCGCGAATCCGACTGGATGGGAGACTTCTTCTCCTTCCTCCGCTGCGGCGTCGACCATCACACTATCAATCTGATGGGCACCGGCAGCAACAGACACTTCCACACGGCGTTCGAGCTACGCGACTGGGGCCACATGCAGACGGCCTGCGATTTCCTCAGCGTCAACGGCTACAAGCTGCTGTGGGGCCCCGGCCGGCACGGCATCGGCCACAACCTGTTCGCCTACCACCGCGCGCCGAACGGATTGATCACCGAGCTGTTCGCCGAGCTCGACCGCATGAACGAAGACCTCGGCTACTTCGAGCCGCGGCCCTGGCACCGGGACCGGCCGCAGCGCCCGAAGGTGTGGGCTAAGGACCCCAATGCGTCGAATTATTGGGGCATCCTACCGGGCGAAGAAATGATGGAATAGGCAAGCCCGGCGAGCCGCACGACAAAGCTGCGGCCGAACGAGGGAGGATGCAGATGAAATATCTGAGGCCGAAGGTGACGCGCCTTTGCAGCGCGATGGCACTGGCCCTCGCCACGGGCGGGCTTGCAACAATGCCAGCGCCGACGGGCGCTCAGGCGCTGGAGACTCTCTCGGTGATCGTCTTCCCCGGCGGCTTCAACTGGCCGATCTGGGTGGCGCAGGACAAGGGCTTCTTCGCCAAGGGCGGCCTCGAAGTGAAGCTGACGCCGACGCCGAGCTCCGCGTTCCAGCTCAGCAACCTGATCGACGGCAAGTTCGACATCGGCCACACCGCGATCGACAACGTCGTCGCCTACATGGAAGGCCAGGGCGAAGCCAAGGTCGAGACCAAGCCCGACCTAGTGGTTTTCATGGGTGGCGACAACGGCTTCCTGTCGCTGGTCACACAACCCGACGTCAAAAGCTACAACGACCTCAAGGGCAAGACCGTCTCGGTCGACGCGATGACCACCGGCTATGCGTTTGTGCTGTTCGACCTGCTCAAGCGCAACGGCCTCACGACCGCGGACTACAAGGTCGAGCGCGCGGGCGGCGTCATGGGCCGCTGGCAGGCGCTCCAGGAGACGAAGCACGCCGGCACGATGCTGATCTCACCGTTCGACATCCTGGCTAAGGACAAGGGCTTCAACGTCCTGCAGTACGCCATCGACCTTTACGGCAGCTACCAGGGCCTGGTCGGCGCGACACGGCGTGAGTGGGCGCAGAACAATCCAAAGCAGCTCGAAGCCTACGTGCGCGGCTATCTCGCGGGGCTCAACTATCTCTACGATCCGAAGAACAAGGACGAGGTGATCGGCATCCTGCGCAAGAACCAGCAGCAGATGTCGTCGCAACTGGCGTCTCAGACCTACGATTCGCTGGTCGGACCGAAAGGCTTTTCGCGAACCGCCGAAGTCGATGTCGCCGGCGTCCGCAAGGTACTGGAGCTGCGCAGCGAATACGGCCAGCCCAAAAAGGCGCTGACCGATCCGTTGCGCTACTATGACCCGAAGTTCTACGAGGCGGCCAAACGATAACCGGAACAAGGGCGGCGTGATTGAAGCGCCGCCACCAAGGAGGAAACGATGTCTCTCAGGAAGGGCTTCAGACCGGCGCGGATGATCGCTCTCGCGTTCGCCGCCGTTCTGTTTTCGTTGTCCGGCGCGTTCGCTCAGGGCAATCCGATCAAGGTCGGCGTCGGCCTGTCGCTGACCGGCGGCAGCGCCTCGCCCGGCAAGATGCTCCTCGCGGCGCT
>JBEVIJ010000097.1:0-13110 GCA_040510745.1 Xanthobacteraceae bacterium | reverse complement strand
CCGTTAGGCGAGAGCGGGCCGCGCCGCGCGATGCTTGCCTTCTGGTCAAAAGCCCCTATAACCACCGCCATTCCGTTGGTCCCGGCCGGGAGCTGAACGGACGGTCGCCCTCACCAGGCGATAGGGCCTCTGGGTCCGGCGTCCCGTGTTCCCGCCTTCAGAGCAGTCGAGCCTTTCCGAGGCTCGAAGGGCTTGGCGCCGAGAGACGGTCGAACAGAGGAAAGGCATTCCATGCCGCTATACGAACACGTCTATCTTGCGCGCCAGGACGTCAGCGCGCAGCAGGTCGAGGAATTGACCGCGCAATTCACCGGCGTCATCGAGCAGATGGGTGGCAAGGTCACCAAGAACGAGTACTGGGGCGTCAAGTCGCTCTCGTTCCGCATCCGCAAGAACCGCAAGGCGCATTTCACGCTGCTGAATGTCGATGCGCCGCCCGCCGCGCTGACCGAAATCGAGCGCCAGCAGCGCATCAACGAAGACGTGCTGCGCTACCTCACGGTGCGCGTCGATGAGCTCGAGGAAGGGCCGTCGGCGATGATGCGCAAGGTCGACCGCGACCGCGAGCGCGACGAGCGCCGTGGCGGTGGCGGGTTCGGCGGTGGCGACCGCTTTGGCGGTGGCGACAGGTTCGATCGGGGCGATCGGGGCGATCGTCCGCCGCGCCGTGATCGCGATGAAGGTCGCCCGCGCGAAGACGCTGTCGCGGAAACGGAGGAGTAATCGCCATGTCATTCGGAACCTCACAAGGCGGTCCTGGTGGCGCCGGCGCAGCCGGTGGCGCGCGCCGTCCATTCTTCCGCCGCCGCAAGACCTGCCCGTTCTCGGGCGAAGGCGCGCCGAAGATCGATTACAAGGACGCGCGGCTGCTGCAGCGTTACGTTTCCGAGCGCGGCAAGATCGTGCCGAGCCGCATCACCGCGGTGTCGGCCAAGAAGCAGCGCGAGCTGGCAAAGGCCATCAAGCGCGCGCGCTTCCTCGGCCTGCTGCCCTACGTGATCCGCTAGTCGCTCAAAGATTTTCCGTCTGCCCCGGAAGGGCGGACGGTGTTGATAATCAGTCGCGGACGCCGGAAAATTCCGGAGTTCGACAGTTGGGACGGACTTCGATCCGTCTCTAACCGCTCAAAGGTGCGGGACAGCTCGATGACGCAGTTGGTTCTCATTGGCATCGGTGCCGGCGCGGCGACGGCGTTGCTGTTCGCCTCGGTCGCGTCCGGCTCGCTGATCTCCGTCCTGTTGTTCTACCTCGCTCCTCTGCCGATCCTGATCGCGGCGTTGGGATGGAGCCATTGGGCGGGGCTGATCGCCGCGGTTTTCGCGTCTGCCGGCCTCGCCGTGGTGTTCGGCTCCTTCATGTTCTTGGCGTTCCTGCTCGGCATCGGGCTGCCGGCGTGGTGGCTCGGCTATCTCGCGCTGCTGGGGCGGCCGACCGGGCAACCGGCGCCGAACGACATGGAATGGTACCCGGCCGGCAGCCTGGTGGTTTGGGCCGCCATCCTCGGCGCGCTGATCGTGATCGCCGCTCTGATCAACTTCGGCGCCGGAGAGGGCGACTCCCGCAACGCGATGCGCAATGCAATCGAACGCATGCTCCGCATGCAGATGCGCGCGCCGAAAGGCCCGCCGCTCGACATCAACCGGACCGTTGAGATCTTGATGGTGGTTCTGCCGCCGGCCGCGGCCGTGGTGACGACCATCACCAACACGCTCAATCTCTGGCTAGCCGGGCGGATCGTATCGGTGTCCGGGCGCATGAAGCGTCCGCTGCCCGATCTATCGGCGATGAGATTTCCCCCCTACGCACCTCTCCTGACCGGCGCGGCGCTCGCCGTTTCGTTTCTGCCCGGGATGGTCGGGACCGCCGGCCTTGTCCTTGCCACCGCGATGCTGGTGGCGTTTGCCATCCTCGGGCTCGCCGTGCTGCACACCATCACGCGCGGCGTGAACGCGCGGATGCTCTTGCTCGGCAGCGTCTACGCGTCGGTGATCGTGATGCTCTGGCCGGCGCTGTTCCTGATTCTGCTGGGCCTCGCCGACACCGCCCTAGACATTCGCGGCCGCGTCGCCGGACGGCGCGGCCCGCCCACACCCTCAACCTGACAACATCTTCAAAAGGAGAAACGACCATGGAAGTCATTCTGCTCGAACGCATCGGCAAGCTCGGCCAGATGGGCGAAGTCGTTCGCGTCAAGGACGGCTACGCGCGCAATTTCCTGCTGCCGCAGGGCAAGGCGCTGCGCGCCACCGGCGCCAACAAATCCAAGTTCGAAGGCATGAAGGTGGAGCTTGAAGCCAAGAGCGCCGCCGCCAAGGGCGACGCCGGCAAGGTCGCCATCAAGCTCGACGGCAAGAGCTTCCGCGTGCTGCGCCAGGCGTCCGAAGTCGGCCACCTCTACGGCTCGGTGTCGCCGCGCGACATCGCCGGGCTGCTCAACGACGGCGGCTACGAGGTCGACCGCAACCAGATCGCGCTCAACGTTCCGATCAAGACGATCGGCAGCCACAAGGTGCCGGTGCAATTGCACCCGGAGGTCGAGGTGACGATCACGCTTCACGTCGCGCGCAGCGCCGACGAAGCCGAGCGGCTCGCCCGCGGCGAGGACATTACCCTGCAGCGCACCGACGCGGAGGAGGAGGCGGCCGAGGCCAAGGCTGCGGCGGAAACCTTCTTCGAACCCGGCGCGATCAAGGCCGAGGACGAGCAGGAAGACGGCGAGGAAGCCCCGAAGAACAAGGAAGAAAAGGCCTGAGCCGCCTGTTCTAGTCGAAAATATCCCACTGCGGTTTCGGCGGCTCCGGCGGAGCCGCCGGCGCCAGCGGCTCCGGTGCCGCGGCCGGTGGGGGAGTTTGTTGTGCCGGCGCAGTGGCTTGGCGGCCGCGCTGCGCGCGCGTTGCGGGCGCCGGAGCGGGCTTGGCCGGCTCGCCGGTTTCTCCGGACGGCGTTGCAGCAGATGGAATCGCAGCCGGCGGCTTGCCCGGCTTCGCCGCATCGTCGGAGCGCGCCGCCGCACGCGGCGGTTGTTGCTTGGGGTCGGCCCTGGCGCCCGGCACGCCCACCAGATATGCGGCCAGCGCCGACGCGCTCTCGCGACTGTTGGTGTAGTGCTCGCGCAGGAAGCTGGCGAGCGAACCCGCGCCGCGATCCTTTGCCAGTCCCTGCGGCCCTTTGTGACAGCCCGCGCCGGTGCAATCGCTGGCGAAGAGCTGCGCCGCCGGCTTGGCGCTGAAATTCTCGCCCCGCGACGCGGCGGGCGGGGGCGCGGCCTGAGCCTGGGGAGTCGGCGAGGCCGGCGTCGTCCACCCCCATTGCGCACGCGACTCGGTGGCGGCGAGCCCGGCAAGAATGCCCACGAGGGTCAACTGCAGTGCCAATTTCCGTAAGCCGATCAATGTGTTCTCCCCGCGGCTGGGTAACAGGCCGACGGTACGCCGCCGGGTCTTACCGCGAAAGTGAGGCGGCCGCGAGCCCGAGCAGGCTGTTCGCTTGGTGCGCCATATGCCCGGTAGCGGACGGTGCACACCAATCTTGTCAGCTAAACTTGCCCTTTAGTTTAACACGAAAGCCGCAGTTGGCTCTCAAGGGACGGCATTTTGAGGGATGTTGGGGGCGGCCGTGGACCGGTTGCTTCAATGGGGGCTCAGGCGATTTATCCGGCGTGGCAACCTGCGCGTTGCCACGGCGAGCGGCCGGTTTTTTCACTTTGGAGACGGCTCCGGCGCGCCGGTCGCCCTGCGGTTCACCAGCGCAGCGGCGCAACGCGCCGTGATGCTCGACCCCGAGGTCAAGCTCGGCGAAGCCTACATGGACGGCACGCTGCAGATCGAGGAAGGCACCATCGCCAACCTCCTTGCGCTCGTGCTCGGTCAGACACCCGACGGGATGCCGCCCGTGTGGGCTCGCCCGCAATGGTGCGTCCGCTATCTCAAGCGCCGGCTGCAGCAATTCAACCTGCCGTCCCGGGCGCGGCGTAATGCCGCTCACCACTACGACCTGGACGGCCGGCTCTATTCGCTTTTTCTCGATGCCGACCGGCAATACAGCTGCGCATATTTCGAGGCCGCCGATCAATCGCTCGACGACGCGCAACTCGCCAAGAAACGTCACCTCGCCGCGAAGCTCCTCGTTGGAGAAGGGGCCGACCGCCGCGTCCTTGACATCGGCTGCGGCTGGGGCGGGCTCGCCCTTTATCTCGCCGAGTTTTGCCGCGTAGAGGTCACCGGCATTACGCTGTCTGACGAGCAGTTGGCGATCGCCCGGCAGCGCGCCGGCGAAAAGAACCTGACCGGCACGCTCGACTTTCGCCTGCAGGATTATCGCGCCATGACCGAAACATTCGACCGGATCGTCTCGGTCGGTATGTTCGAGCACGTCGGGCTGACCCACTACGACGCGTTCTTCCAAAAATGCGCCGGCCTGCTGGCGCAGGACGGCGTGATGCTGCTGCACACCATCGGCCGTTCCGAAGGGCCCAACGTCACCAATCCCTGGATCGCCAAGTACATCTTTCCGGGCGGCTACATCCCGGCGTTGTCCGAAGTCATGCCGTCCATCGAGCGCGCCGGCCTGCTGGTGACCGATATCGAGTTCCTGCGGCTGCACTACGCGGAAACCGCAAAAGCTTGGCGCGATCGCTTCCTGGCGCACCGCGACGAAGCCGAGAGGCTGTACGACCGCCAGTTCGTGCGAATGTGGGAGTTCTATCTGGCCGCTTCCGAGATGGCCTTCCGCGAACAGGCGATGATGGTGATGCAGATCCAGCTCGCCAAGCGCCAGGACGTGGTGCCGATGACGCGGGACTATATCTTCCGCGAGGAAGCGCGGCTGCGCGCCATCGAAGGCCTTCAAACCCCGCCCTTGCGACTCGCTGGCGAATAAGTCCCGCCACCGGCAGGGAAATCGCAGCCCGTTACCACTTGATGGCGGTCAAGGCGGTTGGACGGCATTCACAGCCTGGACTGTGGGTATCGCGGACAGCGTCAAACAACGCGCCCCGCCCTTCCCGCGCGGTGCTACGTCATATGTCCGTCCCCAGCGCTGCTGCAAAGCGCCGTTTCCGAGAGTGCCACGATGTAGCGTTGATTCCGGCTGTTGCTTCGTTCACACCGCGTTCCCGATTTTTGACACATCCGGCTCCTTCGATCGCAGATCATGGCACCCGTTGATTCGACAGCGCGCAAGCTCGCCGACGTCACCGCCCCGCAATATCGCATCGCGCCTCACAACCTCGAGGCCGAGCAGGCGCTTCTTGGCGCCATCCTGGTCAACAACGAGGCTTTCTACCGGGTTTCCGATTTTCTCGAGGCGTCGCAGTTCCATGAGCCGCTGCACCAGCAGATTTATCAGATCGCCGCCGACCTCATTCGCGCCGGCAAGGTGGCGACGCCGATCACGTTGAAGACCTTCCTGCCCGCCGACATCGACATCGGCGGGCTCAACGTGAGCCAGTACCTCGCCCGCCTCGCGGCCGAGGCGACGACCGTAATCAACGCCACGGACTACGGCCGCACCGTTTCCGACCTCGCGTTGCGCCGCAACCTGATCGGCATCGGCGAGGACATGGTCAACGTTGCATTCGACGCCCCGGTCGATTTCGCGCCGCGCGAGCAGATCGAGGACGCGGAGCGCCGGCTCTACGAGCTCGCCGAAACCAATCGCTACGGTTCGGGCTTCCAGCGCTTCGCGCAGGCGCTCACCACCGCAGTCGACATGGCGGCACGCGCGTTCCAGCGCGACGGCAAGCTCTCCGGGATCGCGACCGGGCTGAAGGACCTCGATTCCAAGATGGGCGGGTTGCAGTCGTCGGACCTGATCATCGTCGCAGGCCGCCCAGGCATGGGAAAGACCGCGCTCGCCACCAACATCGCCTACAACGTCGCGCATGCCTATCGCGGCGAAGTCCAGGCCGACGGCAGCATGTCGACGGTCAACGGCGGCATCGTCGGCTTCTTCTCGCTCGAAATGTCGGCGGAACAGCTCGCCACCCGTATCATCGCCGAGCAGACCGGCATTGCCTCCAGCACGATCCGCCGCGGCGGCATCCACGAGGAAGAGTTCGAGAAGATCAAGGACGTCTCGATCGAGATGCAGAATCTGCCGTTTTATGTTGACGAAACGGGCGGCCTGTCGATTGCGCAGCTCGCGGCGCGCGCGCGGCGCCTCAAGCGCCAACGCGGCCTCGACCTGCTCGTGATCGACTACATTCAGCTGCTGCAGGGCTCGCAGCGCCGCGCCTCCGAAAGCCGCGTTCAGGAGGTGACCGAGATCACGACGAACCTCAAGGCGCTGGCGAAGGAGCTCAACGTTCCGATCATCGCGCTGTCGCAGCTCTCGCGCCAGGTCGAGAGCCGGGACGACAAGCGGCCGCAGCTTTCCGACCTTCGCGAATCCGGCTCGATCGAGCAGGACGCCGACGTCGTCATGTTTGTGTTCCGCGAGGAATACTACCTCGCCAACAAGGAGCCGCGGCCCGGCAGCGAGGAACACCTCAAGTGGCAGACCGACATGGCGCTGGTCCACGGCAAGGCCGAACTGATCATCGGCAAGCAGCGGCATGGACCGACCGGCACCGTGCAGGTCCAATTCGAGGCCAACGTCACGCGCTTCGGCGATCTCGCCCCTGAACACCATCGGCCGGAGCGCATTGGAGATTGACCGAACCGGCCGCTGGACGGGCGCGCCACGCCCGGCCATAACCCGCTGATGGCACGCCAACCCAAATCAGAAACCGCGGCTCCGCCGGAGCCGGCCACCGCAGCCGGCCCGGCTGAAGCCGAGGCCGGCGGCCTCCTCACCATCAATCTCGGCGCGATCTTCGACAACTACCGCGCGCTAGCCATGAAGGTGATGCCGACCGAATGCGCCGCGGTGGTAAAGGGCGATGCCTACGGCTGCGGCCTCGAGCAGGTCACCGCAACGCTGTCCCGCGCCGGCTGCAAGACGTTCTTCGTCGCCCACCTCGACGAGGCGCGCCGCGTGCGCCGGTGCGCGGCGGAAGCCGCCATCTACGTGCTCAACGGGTTTGCCTCCGGCGCCGGACCGGCGCTCGCCGAGGTTTATGCGCGGCCGGTGATCAATTCCTCGGTCGAGCTTGCCGAGTGGGACCAGTTCGTGTCCTCGAGCGGATGGCGGGGCGGCGTCGGCCTGCATGTCGACACCGGCATGAACCGGCTGGGCTTGTCGCTCGATGAGACGGCGGCCGTCGCCGCGCGCATGCAGTCGGAAAATCACGGGCTCACCCTGCTGATGAGCCATTTTGCCTGCGCGGACCAGCCGCAGCACCCGCTTAACGATCAGCAGATCCGGCAATTCCGCGAAATACGCACGCTGTTCCGCGGTATTCCCGGCTCTCTTGCCAACTCGTCCGGCATCTTCCTGGACCAGTCTGCCTACTGCGACATGGTCCGTCCTGGCGCGGCGCTCTACGGCATCAACCCGACGCCGGGCAAAACCAATCCCATGAAGCCGGTGATCGAGTTGCAGGGCCGCGCGCTGCAGGTGCGCAGCGTGCCGCGCAACGCCGCGGTGGGCTATGGCGCGACATGGACGGCGAAACGGGCGAGCCGGATTGCCGTGGTTGCCGCGGGATACGCCGACGGCATTTTGCGCGCGGCGAACGCGGCCGAGCGCGACGCGATCGTTGCCGGCAAGCGCTGCCGGATCGTCGGGCGCATCTCGATGGATCTGCTCACCGTGGATGTCACCGACCTGCCGGACAACGCGGTGCGGCGTGGCCATCTCGTCACGCTGATCGGCGGCGAGCTTACCGCCGACGTGGTCGGGGCGCAGGCGGGCACCATCGGCTACGAGGTGCTCACCTCGCTCGGCGCCCGCTACCACAGAGTTTGGAAGGTCTGATCCATCCCGTCCGTGACGGGCTCGGGCCCGGCGGGGCGCGGTGTCATTCGCAACTGGACCAGCAGGACGAAGCAGCCCACGACAATCGCCTCGAACATCACCGTGAACACGATCGCCATGGCGACGGAAATATGGCCGGGCAGCACCAGGCCAATCCATATGCCCAGCAAGTCGCCGATGGCCAGCGCGCCGAATGCCAGCAGCGCGATCCATCCCTCCGGCGAAAACGGCCTGAAGGCGTAGTTGTCGGGCGAAGCGGCGCCGGAGCGAGCCCATTGTAAGTCGGGACGTTTCGCGATCTCCGGCGTCATCACTAAAAACCACACTTTACGCTCAGCCAACGTCGCCTCCCTTGCGTGCGGCAGGCTGAGATCAACAGGACCACCGTCCGGGGCAATCTTATCGTTAGCAAATGGTTAATGGCGGCCGACCGGTTGGGGTCGGGATTCGAATGTTCTTGATACGTTCTCATTTTCTGGTATCGTCTCCGCCCAATCACCGGAGAATCGCACATGGCCATCACCGGCCTCACCGCCCATGACGCCCTTGGGCTCACGCTGTTCGTTCCCTACGGCCGCCAGGAGGCGGCCGCTGCCTTCTATATCTGCGCGTTCGGCGCGACCTCGCCCCGCCACTGGATTCATCCGAAAACCGGCGAGGTGGCCGGCGTCGACATCACCATCGGCCGCGCCACCTTCACGGTGTGCGGCGCCAATCCGAAACGCGATGCCGACCCCAGCGTGCCCGGCCCCTGCGCGATTGCCGCGCCGGGCCGCGGCAGCACCATCTTCCAGATTTGCGTCGACGATCTCGAAAAAACCGTGGCGCGAGCGGTCGCCGGCGGCGCGACCATCCGGACCCCGGTGCAGGACGCCGACTGGGGCGACCGCGTCGCCACCATCGTCGATCCGTTCGGTCACATCTGGTCGATCGCCGCGATCCGGGACTGGCTGTCGGTGCCGGACTACAACGCGCGCGGCAACATTCAGCTCATCGAGGCGGCATAGCGCATGATCTCGGACAAGATGATGCGCAAGGTGAAATGACATGGCTCGGCTCCAGACCCTCAACTTCGTCTGCCAGAACTGCGGCGCGGTCGCCAACCGCTGGCAGGGCAAGTGTGACGGCTGCGGCGAATGGAACACGCTGGTCGAGGAAGGCGTCGCGGCGCCGACCCCCGGCGGCGGCCGCGCGACCCGCAAGGGCCGCCTGATCAAGCTGGAGTCGCTCGCCGGCGACACCGCGGAGGCGCCTCGCCTGCCGTCCGGCGTCGCCGAGTTCGACCGGGTCACCGGCGGCGGCCTGGTGCGCGGCTCGGTGCTGCTGATGGCGGGCGACCCGGGCATCGGCAAGTCGACCATTCTGATCCAGGTCGCGGCGGCGCTGGCGAACGTCGGCCACCGCGCGGTCTATGTGTCTGGCGAAGAGGCGGTGGCGCAGGTGCGGCTTCGCGCCGAGCGGCTCGGTCTCGGCGGCGCCAAGGTCCAGCTCGCCGCGGAAACGTCGGTCGAGGACATCGTCGCCACGCTGTCGGAGGGCGAGCTGCCTCGCCTCGTCGTCATCGATTCCATCCAGACCATGTGGTCGAGCGCGATCGAGTCGGCGCCGGGCACGGTCACGCAGGTGCGCGGCTCCGCGCAGGCGCTGATCCGCTTCGCCAAGCGTTCCGGCTGTGCGCTCATCCTGGTTGGCCACGTCACCAAGGACGGCCAGATCGCCGGCCCCCGCGTGGTCGAGCACATGGTCGACGCCGTGCTCTCCTTCGAGGGCGAAGGCTCGCACCAGTTCCGCATCCTGCGCGCGGTGAAGAACCGCTTCGGCCCAACCGACGAGATCGGCGTGTTCGAGATGACCGGGCTCGGCCTGCGTGAAGTCTCCAACCCGTCGGAGCTGTTTCTCTCCGAACGCGATCTCGGCTCGCCCGGCACCGCGGTGTTCGCCGGCATCGAGGGCACCCGCCCGCTGCTGGTCGAAATCCAGGCGCTGGTCGCGCCGTCCGCGCTCGGCACGCCACGACGCGCGGTGGTCGGCTGGGACCAGAGCCGGCTCTCCATGGTGCTCGCGGTGCTGCAAACCCATTGCGGGGTCAATCTCGGCAGCCACGACGTCTATCTCAATGTGGCGGGCGGCCTGCGGATCGTGGAACCGGCCGCCGATCTCGCCGCCGCGGCCGCGCTGGTGTCGTCGCTGGTCAACGCGCCGCTTCCCTCCGACGCCGTCTATTTCGGCGAAGTCTCGCTGTCCGGCGCGGTTCGCCCGGTGGCGCAGGCCGCGGCGCGGCTCAAGGAGGCGCAGAAGCTGGGCTTTACGCGGGCCGTGGTTCCCGAGGCCTCGCGCGGGGACAGTTCCGACACCAATCCGGGCTTGAATGCGGGCTTGGCGCTCACCTCGGTCGGCGCAGTGATCAGCTTGGTTTCGGAGATCGCCGCGCGCGGCGAAAAGCCCCGCAGAATCGAGCGGAATCCGGAGGCGTGACGCGGCCGCCAGGGCCCGCTATACAGCCCTCGCGTGGCGGTCGAACGGACGTCAAAAAGCCTCAACTTGAGGATTTTTGCAGCCCTTGCCCGCCGACCCTTGCCGAAGCCAGCCGGCGCAGTTGAGGTGGTGCATAGCGTGCCTTCGATTCGCGCCCGACGCTTCGATCCCAAGAACCCCCAGGCCTGACGACCCATGCCGATCACGTGGCTCGATTTTCTCCTGCTGGGCGTCATGATGATTTCGGGGCTGCTCGCCATGATCCGCGGCTTCATGCGCGAGGTTCTGTCGATCATCGCCTGGGCCGCGGCGGCGGCGGCGACCATCCTGCTGTACAACCGCCTGCTGCCGATCGCGAAGGCGAACATCTCGAACGACATGCTGGCAACCGGCGTGGTGGTCGGTGGCGTGTTTTTAATCACGCTGCTGCTGGTCTCGATCATCACGGTGCGCATCTCGGACATGATCCTGGACAGCCGGATCGGCGCGCTGGACCGCACCTTGGGGTTCCTGTTCGGGCTTGCCCGCGGCTTGATCATCGTCGTGGTCGCCTTCCTGTTCTTCTCGTGGCTGGTTCCGGGCAACAAGCAGCCCGACGGCGTGCGCAACGCGAAGTCGCGCGTAGTTCTGGAAAACACCGGGGAATGGTTGCAAGCCCTGTTGCCGCAGGACATGGATAACTACCTGTCCCAGTGGTTCAAACGCCGCCCCAAGGACGGCGAGCAGGAACCTCCGGATGGGCCGCCCGATCGGCGTTCCGATCTGGATCGGCCGGTAAATGTTGTGTTCGTGCCGTTGAACGACATCACGAAACAATGAGGCGGCAGCCGATGGGCGAAACGATGGACCAGAATTCCGCAGAGACCATCTTCGACCCGAACGCAGATCGGCTCCGCGAGGAATGCGGTGTGTTCGGCATCTTCGGCCACCCCGACGCCGCCGCCATCACGGCGCTCGGCCTGCACGCGCTGCAGCACCGCGGCCAGGAGGCGGCCGGCATCGTCTCGTTCGACGGCAAGCGCTTCCACTCCGAGCGCCGCATGGGCCTCGTCGGCGACAACTTCTCCCGCCGCGAGGTGATCGACCGCCTGCCCGGCATGAGCGCGATCGGCCACGTGCGCTATTCGACCACCGGCGAGACTATCCTTCGCAACGTGCAGCCGTTGTTCGCGGAGCTCGAAGGCGGCGGCTTCGCGATCGGCCACAACGGCAATCTGACCAACGGCATCACGCTGCGCCGCCAGCTCGTCCACGAAGGCGCCATGATGCAGTCGACCACCGACACCGAGGTGATCCTGCACCTGGTGGCCCGCGCCAAGCGCAACCGGTTCGTCGACCGTTTCGTCGAGGGCCTGCGCCAGCTTGAAGGCGCCTATGCCTTCGTCGGCATGACCAACAAGAAGCTGGTCGGCGCCCGCGATCCGCTCGGCATCCGCCCGCTCGTCCTCGGCAAGCTCGACGGCGCGCCGATTCTCGCCTCGGAAACCTGCGCGCTCGACGTGATCGGCGCGCAGTACGTGCGCGACATCGAGAACGGCGAAGTCGTGGTGTTCGACGATGACGGCATGCAGAGCCACAAGCCGTTCCCGCCGATGCAGGCGCGGCCGTGCATCTTCGAATACATCTACTTCGCGCGGCCCGACTCCGTCGTCGGCGGCCGCCCGGTCTATGACATCCGCAAGAACATGGGCGCGGAGCTCGCCCGCGAAGCGCCGGCCGATGCCGACGTCATCGTGCCGGTGCCCGACTCCGGCGTGCCGGCCGCGCTCGGCTTCTCGCAGGCCGCCGGCATTCCCTACGAGCTCGGCATCATCCGCAACCACTACGTCGGCCGCACCTTCATCGAGCCGACCCAGCAGATCCGCCAGCTCGGCGTGCGGCTCAAGCACTCCGCCAACCGCGCCGTGGTGAACGGCAAGCGCATCGTGCTGGTCGACGATTCCATCGTGCGCGGCACCACTTCGACCAAGATCGTGCAGATGATGCGCGACGCCGGCGCGAGCGAGGTGCATTTCCGCATCGCATCGCCGCCGATCACGCATCCCGACTATTACGGCATCGACACCCCGGAGCGCGACAAGCTGCTGGCGGCGACGCACGACCTCGAAGGCATGCGCCAATTCATCGGCGCGGATTCGCTCGCCTTTCTCTCGGTCGACGGCATCTACCGCGCCATGGGCGCAGGCGCGCGCGATCCGCTGCGCCCGCAGTTCACCGACCATTGCTTCACCGGCGAATATCCGACCGGCCTGACCGACCAGACCGGCCAGCAGAACTCGCCGCGGCAATTGTCGCTGCTGGCGGAAGCGGGCTGAGGCGCAGCGCGCCGCAACCAGCCTTCCGAAATCCAGACGTCAATCCCGAGCCGACCAGGCCTGATCAGGCGACGCCAAAGTTAAGCGAGATCAAACGATCCGGTTGAGCTTGGCTGTCCGCAGCCTCGAAGCCGTACAGCCGCGCGGCATTGTGGACCAGGATATTCTCCCGGACCGCGGGATCGGGCGCCCACTTCGGCAACTGGTTGAGCAGGAGAGCATCGTCGACGGGAAACGGCGGCGCAATGTCGGTCAGAGGGCGTCCGCGGCCGAACGCGGAATCGGGGTGCGGCCAGTCGGTGCCCCAGACGACGCGGTCGGCGTTTGCCGCGATAAGCGCCTGCGCCAACGGCAGGGCATCCGGGAAATCAGGCGATTTGTTCGAGGTCCGGTAGGCGCCGGACACCTTCACATAGGCCCGGCCCGATTTGACGAGGTCGAGCAACGCGTCAAAGCCATGCTG
>JBEVIJ010000096.1:0-11772 GCA_040510745.1 Xanthobacteraceae bacterium | reverse complement strand
ACGCGCCAGACTTGAGCAGGCTCGCCGAATAGTCCTGCGCCTCGACGGTCGCTGCGAAGTTGTCCTTCAGCTCCTGTGACGCCTTGCCCAGCACGATGGTGCGGCCCACTTCGGTGAAATAGCCGCCCGGCCCGTTGACCTCGACCAGGAAGCTCAGGTTGTCGCCCTTTTGCAGCGTGCGGTCCTGGAAGTGCCGGCCGACCAGAAACGACGGCTTGCCGAGCGGCGCCGAGCCGCCGAGGTAGATGCCCTGCGAGGAGCCGCGCACCCAGCCTTCCGCGTAGGCCATCGCGGTGATGTCGACGTCGCGCATGCCCGGCTTGATGGCCTTGAGCACCTTGTCGAAGATGGCGTCCTGCATGATCGCCGAGCGCCGCAGCAGCTCCAGCTCCTCCTCGCTCTTGAGTGCGATCAGCCGGTCGATCTGCGGCGTGACGTCGATGACGGTGAGGCCCTCGAAGCCGTCGAGAACGGCCGACACCAGGCCGTGCGGCATGGTGCCGGGCACCACGAAGCCGATGGTCCGGTAGCCGCGCTTCTTGACGATGTCGCGGACCAACTCGCCCTGATAGCGCGTGGTGTAGTCGACCGAGGAGAAGAACGAGGTGTAGATCATCTCGCCGACGCCGCGGTGATATTCGTCGCCGTCCATGCGGCGACGCGCCCCGAACGGGCCTTGGTCGATCACGTCCATCGGGCCGTCGGCATGAAACACCACGGTGCGGCCGTAGCCGTTGTGGGTCGGCACGTCGGTGAACCAGCGGGCGTGGCCACCGAGCCAGTCCTCGGTGCCATAGGCGATCAGCGCAGAAATGCCGCGCTCGCGCATCAGTCTGCGCGCGGCGTCCCAGCGGCGCGTCAGCTCGGCGTCGGACACGCGGGTGGACACTCGCTCGGTGGTCATTCGCTTCTCCGGCTGGCGCGGCTTGGCTATGCTGACGGCCACTGCCAATCAGGAGCCTTCATGCCGGCACAGGTTCTCATTCTCCACCACGACGCGCAACAATACCTTGCGCGGCTGCAGCCGAGCTTCCCCGAGGTCACGTTCCACAGTTTCGAGCACGGCGCCGACGCCAAGGCAGTGGCGTCCGGTCTCGACGTCATCGTGGGGCTCGGTCATCACATCCCGAACGACCTGATCAAGGCATCGCCCAAACTGAAATGGATCCAGGCGCTGACCACGGGCACCGAAACGCTGACTGCGCCGGGCGTGCTGCCGCCGCACGTGCTGCTGACGTCGACGCGCGGCATTCACGGGCCGCAGATGAGCGAGCTTGCGTTCCTTAACATGATCGCGCTGAACCGGAATTTCCGGAAGATGCAGCGCAACCAGGCCGAGGCGAAGTGGGAGCCGTGGAACCAGCCGATCTTGCACGGCAAGACGGCGGTCATCGTCGGGCTCGGCATCCTCGCCGAGCATCTCGCCCAGCGCTGCAAGCTGTTCGGCATGACGACGATCGGCATCAGCAGCGGCCGCGCCGATGCGCCGCACTTCGACGAGGTGCATCCGCGCGGTGCGCTCGCGCAGGCCGCGGCGCGGGCGGATTTCCTGGTGCTGCTGGTGCCCTATTCGCCGCAGACCCACCAGATGGTCAGCCGCGAGGTGCTGTCGGCGATGAAGCCCAGCGCGTTCCTGATCAACATCGCTCGCGGCGGCGTGCTCGACGAGGCGGCGCTGATCGAACTGCTTCAGGCCGGCAAGATCGCGGGCGCGGCGCTGGATGTCTTCTCCAAGCAGCCGCTGCCGCCGGACAATCCGCTCTGGCGCATGCCGAACGTGATCATCACCCCGAACCTCGGCGGCCGCAGCGATACATTCGTCGAGCAGACGTTAACGATCGTCGAGCCGAACCTGCGGGCCTTCGTGGAGGGGCGCCTCAAGGACCTGAAAAACATCGTGGCGCATTGATGGGGGTCTTGGAATGGGGGTCTTGGAATAGGGTCTTGGCCACACCGGCGCCGCTGCCATATATTGGGCACAGTCGGCGGCAAGAAACGCGGGACTTGAGGGACTTGCCTATGAGACGTCTTGCCATTGCAGCAGCGATTGCCCTGTGGACGGTGCCGGCCTACGCCCAGTTCAACATGGGCGGCGGCCAGGAGCGTGACCGCACCCGCTACACCGATGAACAGCGCAAGAAAGAGGCCGAGGTGGAGAAGGCCTACAAGGACGCGGTGAAAAACACCCGCGGCGCGACCAATGAGGCCTACGATCCCTGGCGCACCATCCGCCCTGCGGGCGAAGCCGGCAAGAAGCCGGCGCGCTAGCGTTTCATTTTAGCCGGAACATCTTCTGCGCGTTGCGGAAGCAGATCTTCTCGCGATCGGCCGGCGCAAGCTCGATCGATTCCAGCGTCGCGATGGTCGAGCGGATGTAGCCCGGCCCCTTCTCCTTGTCGAACGGGCAATCCGACGCGAACAGCACGTGATCCGCGCCGAAGAAATCGATGCCGCACACCATCGGCGCGCGCGTGCCCTCGATCGCGGTGTCGGCATAGAAATCCTTGAAGTAGTCGTACGGCCGCGTCTTCAGGCTCTTGCGCAGCCCTTCGTAATCCTCATCGGACGTTCGCGCACCCATCTGGTCGAACGAGTGCGCGACGCGGCCGTCGAGATACGGGATGACGCCGCCGAGATGATGCGAGATCACCTTCAAATTGGGATAGCTGTCCATGATCTTGGAGAAGATGAAGCGCGACAGCGTCACGCCGGTCTCGTAGGGCCAGCCGAGCACGCTGCAGATCTCGTACTTGGATTTCTCCTCGCCGACGTAGTCCGGCATTTCCCGCGCGCGGGAGGGATGCAGCAGAATCGGACGCCCGGATTTCTCGATCACCTCGTAGAGCGGCCAGAATTCCTTGCCGTCGATCGCCCGGCCGTTGACGCTGGTGCCGAGCTGGATGGCGTTGGCACCGTTCTTCAGTGCGCGCTCGGCTTCCTTGGCGGCAGCATCGGGGTTGTTCATCGGCACCACGGCGGAATAACCCACGAAATGCTTCGGGTTCTTCGTCACAACCTCGGCGAGGCCGTCGTTCGCGAGCTTCGCCATCTCCGGAGTCTTGTCCGGCCCCCACAGCCGGTCGATCATCGGAAGACCCAGCGAAAGCACCTGAGCGTAGTCGGGAAACTGCTCGACCACCTTGAGCCGCAGGTCGAGATCGTAGAGCGCGGGAATGCCGCGCACCCGCTTGCCGATGTCCTTCTGCCCCGCCGGCGATTCCAGCAGCGCGTCGAAATAGCGCTTCGGATTGAAATGATTGAAGGCATCGATGTAGCGCATGCGGGACTCCGTGGCTAAGCTCGACCGTCGGAAACTCGGGGCGGGCTCGTGATCTACAAGGATTTACGCGGCTTCATCAAGCAGGTGGACGAGCTTGGCGCGCTCCGGCGCATCAACGGCGCCGACCAGAAGTACGAGCTCGGCGGCATCACCGAGGTCGCGGCCGGCACGCCGGAGTGCCCGGCGCTGCTGTTCGACCGCATCAAGGGACTGCCAGCAGGCTTCCGCGTCTTCACCAACGCCACCACGACGCCGCAACGCGCCGCACTGGCGCTTGGCATCGATCCCTCCTTCAAGCCGCTCGACGCGCTGAAGGCCTGGATGCAGCGGCGACAGACCTTGAAGCCGCAGAAGCCGGTCGAGGTGAAGAGCGCCGCATTCATGGAGAATTCGTTCACCGGCCGACACGTCGACATGAGCCGCCTGCCGGCGCCGCACTGGCACAGGAAGGACGGCGGGCCGTACATCGGCTCCGGCTCGCTGGTCATCATGCGCGATCCGGACGGCGGCTGGATCAACGCCTCGATCTACCGCGTGCAGGTGCATGGCAAGCACCGCGTCACCATGCAGTTCGATCACCTCGGCCGCCACGGCGCGGTGATCGCCAGGAAATATTGGGACAAGGGGAAGTCTTGCCCGGTCGCGGTGGTGAATGGCCAGGACCCTGCCCTGTTCATCGCCGGCTTCGAGTATCTGCCTGACGGTCAGTCCGAATACGACTTCGCCGGCGCGATCAAGGGCGCGCCGATCGAGGTGATGCCAGGCCCCGTGACCGGGCTGCCGCTGCCCGCGCATGCTGAGATCATCCTCGAAGGCGAACTGCTGCCGATGAAGAAGCTGGCGCTGCCGGAAGGCCCGTTCGGCGAGTTCACCGGCTATTACGCCAACGAGGCCCGGCCCTGCCCGGTGATGGAGGTGAAGGCGATCCACCACCGCGACAACCCGATCCTGCTCGGCTCGCCGCCGATGAAGCCGCCGCGCTTCCACTTCGGCCTGCCGTTCCGCGCCGCCTCGATCTGGAGCAACTTGGAAACCTCCGGCGTCGGTGACGTGGTGGGCGTCTGGCAGCACGTCGCGCAACTGATGACGGTCGTCGCGATCAGGCAGCGTTACGCCGGCCACGCCAAGCGCGCTGCGCTGATCGCCGCCGCCAACAGCTACATGGGACGGCTGGTCGTGGTGGTCGACGACGACGTCGATCCGTCCGACCTCGCCGACGTGATGTGGGCCATCGCCACGCGCTGCGAGCCGGCCGAGCAGATCGACATCGTTCGCAACGCCTGGTCGTCGGCGCTCGATCCTCGCATTCCGGACGAGGCCAAGCTCGCCGGCATCACCTCGCATTCCAAGGCGATCATCGAGGCGGTGCGGCCGTTCCAGTGGAAGGACAGCTATCCGCCGACCTCGGCGCTGACCGCCGACGAGGCGAGTGAGATCGAGGCGAAATGGGGTGGTGTGATTGGGGGAGCGGTTCAGCCGAAAAAAACGACACGGAAGGGCAAGCCCAGGCGGCGCTAGTCGTTGCCGGGTTCCTGCAAGGTATCGGATGTTTTAAAAATACTTGGCGGTGCGTACAAAGCGAGGAAATGGATATGGCGGGATGGAAGGCGGCTGAACTTGAATGGGGGCGTGGACCTCGGGTTTTCGAGATGTTTTTAGAGCCGACTTGTCCATTTTCGAATAAGGCTTTCGGCAAAATCAAAGAACTTCTGTCGACGGCGGGCGAAGATAAAATTACGGTCAAAGTCCGGCTGCAATCCCAGCCGTGGCATCTCTATTCCGGCGCGATCGTTCGGGCGATACTTGCAGCTTCGACGCTGGACAATGGCCGGGAAGCCGCGTGGCGCGTCATGGAAGCCGTGGCCGCACATCGCGAAGAATTCGAATTTGACAAGCATTGCACCGGCCCGAACCGCACAGCCACTCCAAACGATATTATTGCGCGGATCGAGCACTATAGCGGCATCAAATTAGCCGCGGCATTCGACATTCCTGATTTGGACAGGGCAATCAAAATGCATTGCCGGCACGCAAGGCAAAATGGAATTCATGTCAGCCCGACATTCATGATCGACGGGCTGGTCCAGTCGGACATGAGTAGCGGAGACGCTGTGTCCGTCTGGGCGGGACGCCTTATCGGCGGCTGACGCGCCTACTCCTGAGACTGTGCAATCCCCGCCTTCTTCACCACATCGCCCCAGCGGGTGATCTCCGACTTGATGAACGCGCGCATTTCGCCAACCGACGGCGTGCCCATGGGGATGACGTTCATCTTTGCCATCTGGCCGCGCACCTCAGGCAACCAGAGGATCGCGTTGAGCTCGCCGTGCAGCTTCTGCACCACCGGTTCCGGCGTCTTAGCCGGCGCCGCGATCATCAGCCACGCCGCGCCCTCGAAGCCCGGCAGCGCCTCGGAGATCGGCGGAACATCAGGGAAGCCCGGCAGCCGCGCCTTGGTGGTGACGCCGAGCGCATTCACCGTGCTGCCGCGGATCGCGCCGGCCGCCGACGGCACGTCGCAGAACATGATTGGCACGTGTCCCGCGATCACGTCATTGATCGCCGGCAGGCTGCCCTTGTAGCGCACCTGCGGAATCTTGATGCCGGTCATGCTCATGAACATCTCGGCGAACAGGTCGTGCGGCGTGCCGATGCCGGCAGAGGCAAACGACAGCTTGTCCGGATTGGCCTTGGCGTAGGCGATCAGCTCGGCCACCGACTTCGCCGGGACCGACGGGTTGGCGAGCAGCAGGAATGGGCTCTGCGCGACCGCGGCAAGCGGCACGAAATCAGTCAGCGGATCGTAGGGCAGCGCCTTCTGCAATGTGACGTTGATGGCGAGCGAAGATGACGTCGCCATCAGCAGCGTGTAGCCGTCGGGCGCCGCCTTCGCGACCGCGTTCGAGCCGATGGTGGTGCCGCCGCCGGCGCGGTTCTCGACCGCGAACGACTGGCCGAGCCGTGTCTGCAGGTTCTGCGCGATCATCCGAGCCAGCACGTCCGGCGCACCCGCCGCGGTCAGCGGAACGACGATGGTGACGGGGCGCGACGGGTAGTCCTGGGCCGGGGCGGCGGTGTGAATTGCAGCGAGGGTGAAGCAGAGCAAGCGTGCAGCGCTTCATCATCGGCATGAACTCCATTCCGGAGCCAGTGTCGCGCGGTCTTTGCAACTGTCAACGCGACGGATCGTCAGGGCGGCGGATGGCCTTCGTCCACCGGAACCGGCCGCAACGTGCTCGGCACGAACAACTCCTCGATTGTCGGCTTGCGCGGGATCAGGCCCTGCTCCTTCATATACTGCAGCAACGCGGTGATCGCCGCCGGGTTTTCGACGCCATAGGGAAACCAATCCTTACCGATGATGGATTGCTCCTCCTCGATCAGCGAATGCAGCCAGGCGAACGAGGCGCGCGGCGCGCCGGCGTGGGCCAGCGCCTGCATGGCGCGCTGCTTGGCGGTGAGGAACGCCTTGTAGAGGCTGAGCGCGGCCCACGGATGGCGCTCGTGCACGTCCTTGCGGATCACGATCAGGTGCATGATGGGGTAAATTTTCGTCCGTTTGTAATAGTCGATCTCAAGCTCGCGATAGTTCGGGAACAGCCGCGCCACCTTGGGCGAGCCGCGCGTGAAGGCGATCGGCGGGCTGGCGGACAAGAGAAAATCGATCTCGCCCTTCTCCAGCAAGTCGCCGGGCTGCGAGCCGGGCGGCGCGGTCGTCACCTTCATGTCCGGCGGCAGCTTGCGGCCGAGACGGTCGGGGCGCGCCTGCACCCATTCGACGTCGCTCGGCCTGACGCCATACTCGTGCTGCATGATGCCGCGCATGTAGACGCCGGCGGTCTGGCGATACTCCACCACGCCGCCGCGCTTGCCCTTGAGATCGGCCGGCGTCTTGATGCCGCTTGCCGTGTTGATGAAGAAGTAGCCGTGGCGGAACACCCGCGACGGAAACACCGGAATGGCGACGAACGGCGATTCGCCGAGGCTGACCAGCGTGATGTAGTTGGTGATCGACATTTCGGAGAGGTCGAACTCCCGATAGTTGATCATGCGGTAGAAAATCTCCGCCGGCTCCAGCGTGAGATAGGTCAGGTTGATCCCCTCCGGCTTGACCGAGCCGTCGCGCAGCGCCTGGGTGCGGTCGAACGGCCCGCAGGCCAGCGTCAGATTGATGTCGGTCATTTCTTCACCTGTGCGGAAGCGTCGGCGCGGCGGAAATCCGGGGTCGGCGGCGGCCCCCAGACGTACAACGAGCCCTCCCCGCGCGGCCAGACCTTCGGCCGCTGCGGATGATCCTTGTGCCAGGGCCGCGGATCGAAATAGCCGAGCGCCTCGTCCTTCATCTGATCGAGCTCGGCATAAACCTCGATGACATGATCGTCGGGATTGCGGGTGAACGCCGCGACGTTGTGTCCGGGCCCGAGCCGGACCGGTCCCCAGACGATCTTGATGTCCTTCTGCCCATACAGGTCGCAGGCGTTTTGCAGATGCGAGAAATCGCGCAGCTCGAACGCGACGTGATGCATGGTGCCGGGCGGGCCGGTGATGAAGTTCACAGTGTGGTGGTCGGCGTTGCAGCGCATGAAGACGAAGAAATCGTCGATCCAGTCCGACACCTTGAAGCCGAGCACACGCGCGTAGAACTCCGAGATCGCCTTGGGATCGTCGACGTGGAACGCGATGTGACCGAGCTTGAGCACGCCAATGCCGGTGACGTCCTGGCCGCGGCCGACCGACTGCCACTCCTTGAACAGCTCGATCGCGGTGCCCTTGGGGTCGTCGAAGGCGAGCACCTTTCCCAAACCGGGTGCCGAGTCGCTTTTCATCTGGCACTTGACGCCCAGCGCCGTGAGCCGGCGCGCCACGTCGGCGAAATCCTCCTCGGGCGCGATCTCGAAGCAGAGCTTGGCGCACCGCGCCTGCCCGGCGCGGCGAAGCTCCACGGCCAGTTGACCGGTGCGCGCGGCGAAGAACGCGTGGTCCGCATCGCGCCCCACCAACGCGAGGCCGGTGACGGAGGTATGGTAGTCGATCAGCCTGGGGAGATCGGGCGTCTCGAACATGGCGTGCCCGATGCGGCGGACTTGGATCATGGCGATTTTCTCGAGTTCAACTTTACGAGGCGCTTACTCTTTCATCCTAGGACATCATGCGCTCGGCAGCATACAGGAGGACCGATGTCGGCAAATTCCGTTACGGTTGCAGCACTGACGCACGAGCTTCTGCGGAAGCGGTCGATTGCCACCCTGATTTGGGACGGCGACCCCGAAAAGCGGGTGGCCCTGCCCGTCCCGTTCGGTTGCGGCCTTGACCGCGTGCAGGCCGAAGCCGAGAAAGCCTTGCGCTACCTGTCCGCCGAAACGGCAACAATCGCAGTCAACGCGCCTCCTTAATTTCAATACGACTTCGGCAACCCGAGCGCGCGCTCGGCGATGAAGCTCAGGATCAGGTGCGGCGTGATCGGCGCGATGCGCGCGATCAGCACCTCGCGTAGATAACGCTCGACGTGGAACTCCTTGGCGTAGCCCATGCCGCCGTGCGTCATCAGCGCGGTCTCGCAGGCACGGAACGCGGCCTCGCCGGCGAGATACTTCGTCGCGTTGGCCTCGATGCCGCACGGCTCGCCCTTGTCGTAGAGCGAGGCCGCCTTGAACGCCATCAGGTTGGCGGCCTCCAGTTCCATCCAGCACTTCGCCAGCGGATGCTGGATCGCCTGATTCTGTCCGATCGGCCGGTCGAACACCACGCGCTCCTTCGCATACGCAGACGCCTTGCGTAGCGCGGCGCGGCCGAGTCCCACCGCCTCGGCGCCGATCAGGATGCGTTCCGGGTTCATGCCATGCAGGATGTACTCGAAGCCTTTGCCCTCCTCGCCGATCCTGTCCTGCATCGGCACAGGCAGGTTGTCGATGAAGAGCTCGTTGGAGTCGACGGCGCTGCGCCCCATCTTCGGGATCTCGCGCGCGTCGATGTGCCTGCGGTCGAAGTCCGTGTAGAACAGGCTCAGGCCTTCGGTGCGGCGCTTGACCTGCTCGAGGGGCGTGGTGCGGGCGAGGATCAGCATCTTGGTCGCGACCTGCGCGGTCGAGATCCAGATCTTCTGGCCCGACATCACGTAGCGGTCGTTGCCTTCGCGCACCGCTTTGGTCTTGAGTTTGAGCGTCTCCAGCCCGACGTTCGGCTCGGTGACCGCGAAGCACGCCTTGTCCTGACCGGCGATCAGCGGCGGCAGCATGCGCCGCTTCTGCTCCTCGTTGCCGAACACCACCACGGGGTTGAGCCCGAAGATGTTCATGTGCAGCGCGGAGGCGCCCGACATGCCGGCGCCGGATTCCGCGATGGCCTGCATCAGGATCGCCGCCTCGGTGACGCCGAGGCCCGCGCCGCCGTACTCTTGCGGGATGCAGATGCCGAGCCAGCCGTCGTCGGCGAAGGCGCGGTGGAAGTCGTGCGGGAAGCCGCCTTCCTTGTCCTTGGCGAGCCAGTAATCGTCGCCGAAACGCGCGCAGACGCGCTCGATCGCCTCGCGGATGGCCTGCTGTTCGGGGGAAAGGGAAAAATCCATCCGGCTTCCTCAAGACCCGTAGCTTAGCGCGGCTGCCAACGCTCCGCCTGCCGGTTGTTTAGCGACGTTCGGCGCCCGTGCGCGGACACCGTTGATCTTTACACGCTATCAGGCGTGGAGAGGTCATCGTGAAGGCTAGCCCGCTCCAGCCAGAACCGCTGCATCGACAACCATCGCATCCGGTCGTCGTCAGTAAACGCCTTACGAGCCAATTCCGCACAATTAGCGGCATTGATCTCGCACTGCTTTCGATGGAATGCGGCGAAGTCTGAGGTCGCTTGCACAGTCTTAGGCGAGACGCAGGAAACCCCTGCCTTCGAAAGGGCTTCGACCAACTGCTTTGCAGGGAACGGTTTCTGTAGATATGCGACGCAGCCCTGATCCAGGGCTTGTCGCTGGAACGTTTCTTCGTCAGACCCCGTCATGAATATGATGGGATACGCAAAGCCAGTCGCTGAAAGGTGGCGACCCAATTCAACGCCCGAAAGGTCGCCGAGTTGGATATCGACTAGGAGGCAATCGGCTTCGCTTGTTATCGCGGCGCGGACGAATTCCTCCGCCGAAGCGTAAAGCTCGGCGATATCCAAACGCGGAGAGCATACTCTCCAGCGCTTGGCGTATTTCCGGATCGTCGTCGACGATTGCAACAACGTTTCGCGACGTCGCCATTTCGAACTTGCTCTCGATGTTGTTTGGTTTGCCGGACCATCGGGTCCCAGCCCAGTCACGCGGTCGCCGCCGTCGCACCCACGAAAAAGGTGCCCCGGAGACACGTGGCTAGATTTCTCCGAGACCAAGTTTTGTGGGCCGACAGCCTTTCGCCCACTTACCCGACGACTTTTGGGAGGCTCGTCGGTTGATGCCGATATACATGCGACTTTTCGTGAGTGCCTTGTTATCCTCTGCCAAAATCTTGTTCGCTCATGCCAACTTGGCCGAAATCGACCGATCATTCGGGGCTTGGGATGCGGGAAGGAAACGTTCCTGCCGTCAGCCGCGCCGACCGGCTTCCGAGCACGGCGGGTGGCATGACGCGGCTAGCTTATGCCCGCGCAAAAGCAGCGGGTATCGCGCTGGACCCGCTATTGAAGCGAGCCGGTCTGACCCATCACCAAATCAAAGACCGGCAATCCGTCATCAGAGTGCGCGATCAAGTCAATTTCTTAAATGTTGTAGCCGCCGCTCTAGAGGACGACCTCCTTGGATTTCACCTGGCTCAGACCTCCGATTTTCGCGAGCTAGGGCTGCTGTATTACGTTCTCGCTTCCTCGGAAACGCTCATCGACGCGCTGCAAAGAGCGGCCCGGTACAGTTCCATCGTCAACGATGGAATTTCGCTAAAATGCAACGATGGTAAGTCCGTTCGCATATCGTTTCATTGCGTTGGTGTCGGTCGCCACCTGGACCGACACCAGATCGAATGCTCGATGACGGCACTGGTGCGAATTTGTCGGCAATTGACCGGCCTTCGCCTCATGCCCCACCGTGTGCGGCTGATACGTCATCGGGCACAGAATGCAGAATTTGCAAAATTCTTTGGCGACAATATTGAATTCAACGCTGCCGCCGATGAAATGACGTTTTCTAAAAACATCAGGCAATTCTCCGTCGTCGGTGCCGATCCCCACCTCAACAAGCTTTTGATTTCCTATTGCGAGGAAGCGATTGCTCATCGACCAAAAGCTCGCGGTTCATTCCGTTCGCGGGTCGAGACCGCCGTTGCACCGCTGCTGCCCCACGGCAAGGCACAAGCCAGTGAGATCGCTCGCCAACTCGGAGTGAGCCAACGAACGTTTGCTCGGCGGCTGTCTGATGAAGGTCTATCTTTCTCCCAACTTCTGAATAGTCTCCGATCCGACCTCGCAAATCGCCATTGGTCGACCGGGATTTGGCCATTTCACAAATTGCATGGCTGCTTGGCTATCGA
>JBEVIJ010000095.1:0-21791 GCA_040510745.1 Xanthobacteraceae bacterium | reverse complement strand
CGAGATCGGGCAGGTCCGGCTGCGGATCGACCAGATCGATCTTGGCGCCGGCGCCGCGCAGCGCGCGGTGCAGCGCCGTCCATTGCCGGGCGGCGCGCGCGGCGTGCGCCGCGCCGTCACGCGCCCAGGCGGCGGGATCCATCCAGGGATTGATCGAATAGTTCACCGCAAAGAAGCGCGGGCGGCACATCAGAAGGCGGGGCGTCTGCTTTGCAGCGAGCGGCGCGTTCATCGGCCTTTCGGAGCCATCCTGTTCCGGTTGCGAATCGCAGCGAGGCAATGCGGCCGCGGCGAATGCAGATAGGGCAGTTGCGGAAAAATGCAAGCGCGGCGCGCCTCGATGGCAGAGCGCTTGCGCCGATGGGCAAAGAGTCCTCGGCTTGGCGTTGCGGTTCGCGTTGCGCCGCGAGCCGCGCGCTAGAACCCGCGCAACGATCCGGCGTCGCGCATCGGCGGCGGCGCAGGAGGCGCGGTCTCCGGCGGGTCGGCGGCCACCACCCGCTCCACCGCCGCGTCCGCCTCGTCGTCCTCGCTCGCGGGCCGCGGCTTGCCGGTCTTGCGCCGGTCGGCCTCGCGTAGCTTGCGATGGGCCTTGGGCGCGGCGGATTTGGGTTCCGTGGGCTTGATGCCGGCGGGCCTGCTTTCAACCGGCCTGACCTCGTCCGCGCCGCGCGGCGCCACGATGCGCCGCGCGGTGGCGCGCGGGTCGCGGCTGACCGTGACGCGCTCCTCGGCGTCCTGACCTCGGCGGATCGTCACGGTCGCGGATGGCGCAACGGGTTGCGCGGCGATCGCCGGCTGCGCGGCGGGCGGCGTCAGCGGCGCGGTGACCGGCAGCGCCGGAGCGCTCGTCGTCGCCGAGCCGGTGGTTTCCGGCGGCGGCGCGGCGACCCAGCCGGCGGCGGGCGCGGCGCGCTCATCGGTCGCGGCGGCCGATTCCGGCTTGGCCGGCCCGGGTTCCGCGGGCTTCGGCTCGTTGATCTTGGCCGTGTCCCTGGCGGCGGCCGCGGCCTTGTTCTCCTCCGGCGTGCGCACCGTCACCGGCGTCGTCGCGATCGGCAGCTCCGGCTTGTCCTGCTTCGCCACGATCTCCGGCCTGTCCTTGGCGCGCGGTCCCTCCTTCACCGGATCGGTGCCGGTGAGGAACAGGCCGCCGCCGAAGCCGACGCCAAGCGCGGCGACCACGGTTCCAATGCCCGCAAAATAAATCAGGAACGGCGAGACCATGGCGAACCCTCCTTCGCCATGGAAACGTTCCCGTGGGCCGGCAGTTCCGTCGGCGAAACGCGCGGCTTCCGGCGGTTACCGCGCCCCGAGTTGCTGCGCGAAATAGTGCATCGTCTTGCGATACACCTCGCTGCGGTTCCACTCGCGCATCACCTGGAAGTTCTGCGTGCCCTCGCCGAACGGCGCGCCGGACTGCCAGCCGTTGACCTTGAGCAAGTTCGCGGTGGAGGCGAGCACGTCCGGCACCGAGCGGCGCAGGTCGATGTGGCCGTTGCCGTCGTAGTCGACGCCGTACTTGATGTAGGACGAGGGCAGGAACTGGGTCTGCCCCAGCTCGCCGGCGTAGGCGCCGATCATGGTCTGCTGATTGAGGTCGCCGCGCTGCAGGATCTTGAGCGCGGCGATCAACTCGCCCTGGAACAGCTCGGTGCGGCGGCAGTCGTGCGCCATGGTGGCGATGGTTCGCACCACCGGCAGCTTGCCCATGTCGCCGGTGCCGAAATCGCTCTCCAGGCCCCAGATCGCGACGATCAGCTCCTTCGGTACGCCGAACTGCTTCTCGACGCGCCCGAGCAGCGCGGCGTGACGCGCCAGCGCGTCACGCCCGCGCTTGATGCGGGAGGCGCCGACTCTCGTCGCGACGTATTCCTCGAAGGTCTTGCGGAAGGTGCCGCGCTGGCGGCGGTCGAAGTTGAGGACGTTCTGGTCGATGGCGAGGCCTGAGAAGGCGTTCTGCGCGACGTCGGGGCGCACGCCCTGCGCCTGCGCGTCGCGCACCATCTGGGCCAGGAAGCCGTTGAAGTCGCCGCCGCACTTGGCGGCGAAGGACGGGGTGGCGAGGAGGAGGAAGAGGGCAGCGGAAAGATATTTCGCGAATGAATGGTTGCGCATGATGATGTCCGTTTGCCCCCGCCCGCGCATCATATTCGGCTGTCATCGCCCGCGAAAGCCTGACCCGTCATCCTGAGGCGCGAGGCCACAGGCCGAGCCTCGAAGGATGACGGCGAGAGAAGCCGCCCGCGGCGCGAGCGTCAGTTATCCAGGAAGCTGCGCAGCTTGCGCGACCGGCTCGGGTGCTTGAGCTTGCGCAGCGCCTTGGCCTCGATCTGGCGGATGCGCTCGCGGGTCACCGAGAACTGCTGGCCTACCTCCTCGAGCGTGTGGTCGGTGTTCATGCCGATGCCGAAGCGCATGCGCAGCACGCGCTCCTCGCGCGGAGTGAGCGAGGCGAGCACGCGCGTGGTGGTCTCGCGCAGGTTGGACTGGATCGCAGCATCGATCGGCAGGATCGCGTTCTTGTCCTCGATGAAATCGCCGAGGTGCGAATCCTCCTCGTCGCCGATCGGGGTTTCGAGCGACAGCGGCTCCTTGGCGATCTTGAGGACCTTGCGCACCTTCTCCAACGGCATGCCGAGCTTCTCGGCGAGCTCCTCCGGGGTCGGCTCGCGGCCGATCTCGTTGAGCATCTGCCGCGAGGTACGCACGATCTTGTTGATGGTCTCGATCATGTGCACCGGGATGCGGATGGTGCGCGCCTGGTCGGCGATGCTTCGCGTGATCGCCTGCCGGATCCACCACGTCGCATAGGTGGAGAACTTGTAGCCGCGGCGGTACTCAAACTTGTCGACCGCCTTCATCAGGCCGATGTTGCCTTCCTGGATCAGGTCGAGGAACTGCAGGCCGCGGTTGGTGTACTTCTTGGCGATCGAGATGACGAGGCGCAGGTTCGCCTCCACCATCTCCTTCTTGGCCTGGCGGGCCTCGCGCTCGCCCTTCTGCACCATATGGACGATCTTGCGGAACTCGAGGATCTCGAGCCCGGTCTCGCCGGCCAGAGTCTGGATCTCGTGGCGGATCGCCTTGACCTTGTCCTTGTCCTTCGCGACCAGGTTCTTCCAGCCCTTCGCGCTCAATTTGGAGACGCGGTTGAGCCAGCGCGGGTCGAGCTCCGAGCCCTGGTAGTTCTTGATGAAGTCGTCGCGCGCCACGCCATAGCTCTCAGCGAGGCGGAACAGCCGGCCCTCGTAGCCGACCAGACGCTTGTTGATGTCGTAGAGCTGCTCGACCAGCGCGTCGATGCGCTGCTGGTTCAGCCGCAGCGACTTCACCGCGGTGATGATCTCTTCCTTGAGCTTCTTATATTTGCGCTCCTGCGCGGGCGAGAGCGACTCGCTCTTCAAGCGGAATGCGATGTCCTGGTCCTGCAGGCGGCGCAGCCGCTTGTATTCGGAAGCGACGGTGTCGAACGTCTCCAGCACCTTCGGCTTCAGCTCGGCCTCGATCGCGGCGAGCGACAGCGAATTCTCCATGTCGTCGTCGTCGAAATCGCCGTCGGCGGGCTGCCCCTCGGCGGTTTCACCCTCGCCCTCGGCCTTGGGCTGAACGCCGGCTGGAGCCGCGGGCGGCGCAACGGGGGGCGCCTGCACCACGGTGAAGCCGCCGCCGTTGGCGGCCGCGCCGTTGCCGTTCTCGGCGCCGGGCGCTGCCGCCGCCATGTTGTTCTTGGCGTCGGGGCCGGCGTAAGTGGCTTCGAGATCGATGATATCGCGAAGGAAGACTTTTCCGTCGTTGAGCTCGTCGCGCCAGATGATGATGGCCTGGAACGTCAGCGGGCTCTCGCAGAGGCCCGCGATCATCGCCTCGCGGCCGGCCTCGATGCGCTTGGCGATCGCGATTTCGCCCTCGCGCGAGAGCAGCTCGACCGAGCCCATTTCGCGCAAGTACATCCGCACCGGATCGTCGGTGCGCTCGGACGGCTCGGACTTCTCGGCTTTGGCCGGAACCTTGTTGGAAACCGGAACCAGCTCGCCGTCGGTGTCGTCGTCGTCATCGGCCTCTTCGGCCGGCTTGTTCTCTTCTTCCTGCTCGGCCTCGTCGGAATCGACGACGTTGATGCCCATTTCGTTGAGCATCGCGTAGACGTCCTCGATCTGGTCGGAGGACACCTCTTCGGAGGGCAGCACGGCGTTGAGCTGGTCGTGGGTGACGTAGCCGCGCTTCTTGGCCTGCTTGATCATCTTCTTGACCGCGGCATCCGACAAGTCGAGCAGCGGCAGCGGGCTATCCGGGGTGGTCTCCGGAGCCTCCTTCTCGGCCGCCGGGGCGACGACCTTCTTCTTTTCGTCCTCCTTGGCCACACTCTTGATGTTGGCCTTGGTCGCCACCTTCATTCCCTTCTCCTGACCCTTTCCGGCCGGCCGTTTGGCCGACGCCGCGCTCTTCGCGGGCCCCTTGGACGGGGCCGCGGCTCGCGACTTGGTTGCTGTTTGCCCCCTGCTCATGTGGAAGGGCCTCCTACCTATAGGGATCAGAATCGGTGTGCGGCGAAGCGGCTCCAATCCGGGCAAAAACAGCCCGAATCGGCACCCGAGTTTTGGCGAGGCTCCCTTAAGCCCCACTTAACCCTGACGGACAGCGGGAACCGATGTCCTATTCCGTCCCTGACCCCACAGACAAGACCCAAACCCGCATAATGGCCGGTTCAAATGCTGCCGACGGCGCGCCCCGATAAAGCCCCGAAACCCTCGATTTGGGCCTCGAAACCCTCAAGCGCTGCAAGTCTTGCCTGTACGTCGCGAAGCCAAGCCAGATTGGCGTCGGTTGGTTCCTCGCCGAGTGCGTGTTCGGCGTCTTTCAACTCCTTATTTAGCGTGCGCTTCTTGCGGTGCAAGGTGACGACGTGGGTCCACCATTGGACCACGTCGCCGGTTGCCGTCCCGGCCGTGATGGGCCAGTCCGACGTGTGCGTGATCGCGCCCTCGACGCGGGCCAGCAGCGGACCAACCCCGCGCGCATCGAGCGCCGCCCGCAACTTGTCGGAGGCCACCGTCTCGTCGGCTTGATGGTCGATGCCGGCCTCGAGGATGGCGCGGCGCATCAGGTCGGCGTCGGGACTGAGGAACTCCAGGTCGGCGAACTCCTCGGCATGGTTTTCCAGGAGCCACGGGTGATTGACCACGGTGATGAGGAGGAGCGCCTCGCGTGCCGGAACCGCGCTGCGATGGCCGCGCACGATCGGGCTCGATGACAGCTTGGCGCTGGGCGGCGGCGAAGGCTCCCGGCCCGGACCGCGGTTGCGCGTCGTGGAATTCTGCCAGCCGCGCCCGCCGCTTTGGCGGCGTGCCGCCGGGGGGCCGCCGTAGTGCGTGCCGCCCCGGCTCTGCGCATCGAACTTCGGCGCCATGAGCTGCCGCAAACGCGCGACGAAATCTTCGCTGTAGTAGCGGCGCACCGTCTCGTCGCCGATGCCCTTGATGATTTCCTTGAGGCGCGCTTCGAGCGCGGCGCGGCGCTCCGGCGTGTCGAACGCGCCAGCTTCCGTCTCGCGCGTCCACAGCATGTCGGCGAGCCCGCGCGCGCTGCCGAGCACTTCCGCAATCGCCTCGCGGCCGCCTGATCTGTAAAGATCGTCAGGGTCTTGGCCCTCGGGCAGCAGCGCGAAGCGCACGCTCTTGCCTGGCACCAGCCGCGGCAGCGCCATGTCGACGGCGCGGTAGGCGGCGCGCTGGCCGGCCTTGTCGCCGTCGAAGCAGAGGATCGGCTCCTTGTCCATCTTCCAGAGCAGACCGAGCTGCTCCTCGGTGAGCGCGGTGCCGAGCGGCGCGACCGCTGCGGGATACCCCGCTGTCACCATGGCGATGACGTCGACATAGCCTTCGACCACGATCAGTTGTGCGCCGTCGTGCGTCGCCTGGCGTGCCGCCGCGCCGTTGTAGAGGTTGTTGCCCTTATGAAAGAGCGTGGTCTCCGGCGAGTTCAGGTACTTCGCCGGCGCGTCCTTATCGAGCGCACGGCCACCGAATGCGATAATGCGGCCGCGGAAATCGGCGATCGGGAACATCACCCGGTCGCGGAAGCGGTCGTACGGCACCGGGATGTCTTCGCCGTTGATCAAGAGCCCGGTCGCGATCATGTCGTCGACCGATACACCCTGCTTGCCGAGATGCTCCTTCAATGCGTAGCGGTCGTTCGGCGCGTAGCCCATGCGGAACTTGAGCTGCGTCGCGCCATCGAGCCGCCGGTCGGCCAGATAGCCGCGCGCCTTGGCGCCCAAGCGCGAGGCGAGCGTCGCCTCGAAGAACTTCGCCGCGAGCTCCATGACGTCGTGCAGGCTCTTGCGCTTCTCCTCGCGCTCGACCTCTTCCTTGGAGAACTTGGGCAGCGCAACGCCTGCCATGGCGGCGAGCCGCTCGACGGCCTCGGGGAACGAGACGCCCTCGGTCTCCATCACGAAATCGAAGATGTTGCCGTTCTTCTGCGATGAGAAATCGAACCAGGCCATTTTCTGGTCGTTGACGAAAAAGGAAGCTGTTTTCTCCTTGTTGAAGGGCGACAACCCCTTCCACTCGCGCCCTGCCTTCTTCAACGCAACGCGCTTGCCGACGACCTCCGATACCGGAAGCCGGGCCTTCAATTCATCGAGAAACTGCGGCGTGAAGCGCATGGTAGGGACGCCAGGATCGGGGGGCGGGTCGGGCGCGGCCCCGAATCGCTAACCCATCATAGGCCCGCAAATAGGATGGCTTTCGCCGCCACCAACCCCTGCGCGAAATAGGCACGGGATAACCCGATTTTTCCGAGTTATCCACAGGGCGGCACAGCAGCCTATACTCGATCGACAACATATGAACGGCCAGAGCCCGCGTTATGCATGAGAATCCAATGCCTAAGACCTTCGTCCTCGTTCATGGCGCCTGGCACGGCGGCTGGTGCTGGCGGCGCGTTGCCGACCTGCTCGCAGCCAACGGGCGCAAGGTGTTCACGCCGACGCTGACCGGGCTTGGCGAGCGCTCGCACCTGCTGGGCAAGGGCATCAACGTCTCCACCCACGTCACCGACGTGGTCAACGTGCTCAAATGGGAGCAACTCACGAACGTGGTGCTGTGCGGCCATTCCTATGGCGGCTTCGTCGTCTCGGGCGTGGCCGAGCAGATGGCGTCCGCAATCTCGTCGATCGTGTTCCTCGACGCCTTCCTGCCCGAGAACGGCGAAGCCATGGTCGACATCACAGGCCAGGCGGTGATCGACGCCACTCGCGCGGCGGAGCAACAGGACGCGCTCGGCGTGCCGCCGCGCAAGGCCGAAGCTTTCGGCGTCAACGAGAAAGATCGCGCCTGGGTCGATAGCTTGACCGGCCTGCAGCCGATCGGCTGCTTCCTGGAAAAGATCAAGCTCACCGGCGCACGCGACCGCATCGCGAAGAAGGCCTACATCCGCGCGGCGAACTACGCCAACCCGGGCTTCGACAAGGCGCTCGCGGGGATCAAAACCAATCCAGAATGGCGGACCTACCAGACGCCATGCGGCCACGACGTGATGGTCGACATGCCGGAACGGCTCGCGGAGATTTTGCAAGAGGTGGCGTAGCGAACTGCCACCGCTGTTCGCCTGAATATCGGTGTCATCATCCGCGAATGCGGATGATCCAGGAATCACCATAAGCAGACGTTGAGTGTACTGGGTCCCCGCTTCCGCGGGGACGACAGTCGGAATCTGCGGAAACGCCGCGGCTACTGCGGCTCCAGCCCCGCGTCTTTCACCACCCGCTCGGCCACGGCGCGGTCGCGCTTGATGAGCTCGGCGAACTCTTCGGGCGACTTGCTGAGCGCCGGAACCAGACTGCGCTGCGTCAGGTGCCGCCGGATGAATTCAGGATTCGACACTACCTTGGCGGCGTCGCCCATCACCTTGTCGATGATCGGCTTCGGCGTGCCCGGCGGCACGAACAGCCCGTACCAGCTTTCCGATACCGCACCCTTGTAGCCGGTCTCCGCCAGCGTCGGCACATTCGGGAAATTCGGCGACTTGATGTTGTTGACCATCGCAATCGGCGTCATCTTGCCGGCCTGGATGTGGCCGATGACGTTGGCTTCGCCGAGCAGCGCAATCGGCGTCGTCCCGCTCATCATGGCGTTGACCGCCTCGCCGCCGCCGCGGAACGGCACGCGGACCCAGTCGGCGCCGCGCTCCTTCTTCATCGTCTCCATGTAGAGCATCAGCGGCGGCGTCGCCGTGAGGTAACTAAGCGTGCCGGGCTTCGCCTTCGACAGCGCGATCAGTTCGTCCGTCGTTTTCACCTTGAGGTCGGCGTTCACCACCAGCATCTGGATCAGGTAATAGAGGTTGGTGACCGGCGTGACTGCGATCTCCGGCTTGAACGGCATGGTCTTGAGCAGGAACTGGTTGTAGGCGAGCGGATCCGCGTTGACGATGCAGAGCGTGTAGCCGTCGGGCGCAGCTTCCGAGCAGGCGCGCGTACCGGTGTTGTTCATGCCGCCGGGCCGGTTGTCGATGATGACGGCCTGGCCCCACGCCTTGCTCAGCTCCTCGCCAAGCGCGCGGCCGAACACGTCGCTGATGCCGCCCGCGCTGTTGGTTGTGATGATGCGCACGGTGCGGTTGGGATAGTTGTCCTGCGCCCACGCGTGAACGGACAGCGCCGGCGTCGCGACAGCAGCCAGCAGCAGCAGTGCAAGACGTTTCATCGGCCTTTCCCTATTGCGGCTCGAAGCCGGCATCCTTGACCACCTTCTCGGCGATCGGGCGCTCGCGCTTCATGTCCGCCTCGAACTGCTCCGGCGTGTTGGCAGCCGGCACCAGGCTGCGCGCTGTCAGGTGCTTATCGCGAAAGTCCGGATTGTTGATGATGCTGGTGATTTCCTTGTTGAGCCGGTCGACGATCGGCCGCGGGATGCCGGCCGGCGCGAAAATTCCATACCAACTGCGCGACGGCGGGCCGTTGTAGCCGACGTCGGTGAGCAGCGGCACGTCCGGGAAGTTCGGCGACTTGATGTTGTTCATCATCACCATCGGCGTCATCTGGCCGCCGCGGATGTTGCCGATCACGTTGCCTTCGCCGAACAGCGCGATCGGCGTCGAGCCGCTCAGGATGGCGCTGACCGCCTCGCCGCCGCCGCGGAACGGCACGCGCACCCAGTCGGCACCCTTCTCCTTCTTCAGCGTCTCCATGTAGAGCACCAGCGGCGGCCCCGGCGCGAGATAGCTCAATGTGCCGGCCTTGTCCTTGGAATACCTGACCAGCTCGTCGACGTTCTTCACGCCGAGCTTGGAGTTCACCACCAGCATGTGGATCAGGTGGAAGGCGTTGGTGATCGGCTGCAGGCTGGTTTCGGGATTGAACGGGATGCTCTTGAACAGGAACTGGTTGTACAGCATCGCATCGGCGTTGGTGATGCAGATGGTGTAGCCGTCGGGCGCGGAATCTGCGCAGGCGCGGGTACCGGTGTTCATCGCGCCGCCCGGCCGGTTCTCCACGATCAGCGGCTGGCCGAGCCGTTGCCGCAGCTCCTCGCCGAGCGCGCGCATGAAAATGTCGGAGAGGCCGCCGGCGCTGGTGGTGGTGATCGCTTTGATCGGGCGGTTCGGCCAATTGTCCTGCGCCGCGGCGGGAACGGCGGCGGCCACGAGCGAAAGCAGCACCGGCAGAATTTTCATGGGCATTTCCTTGGCACTTCTCGAAGCGATTCTGGTTGCGAAGCGCCCCACTATTCAGGGCGCGCGGGGCTTGGCAAGCATCATTGCGCCTGCAGGCCGGCGGCGTCGACGATCTGCTTTGCCGTCGCGCGGTCGCGCTTGAGATATTCGGCAAAATCGTCCGGCGCGCTGAACACCGGCTCGAGACCGCGCTGCGTCAGGTTGCGGTCGAGGAATGCCGGCTGCATCGCGGCTAACCGGACGTCGTCGGCGATCTTGGTGATCAGCGCCTTCGGCATACCAGCCGGCGCATAGAGCCCAAAGTACGAGCGTGTCAGCGGGTCCTTGTAGCCGTACTCCGTGATGGTGGCGACTTCGGGAATGAGCAACGAACGCTTGTCGGCATCGACCAGGAGCCCGGTCATCGTTCCGGCGCGCAGGTGCGGCATCATGTTGCCGATGCCGACGAAGGTGATCGGCGACACGCCGGACAGCACACCATTGACGGCATCGCCGCCGCTGCGGAACGGCACGCGCACCAGATCGATGCCGTGCTGGCGGTTGAGGCTTTCCAGAAACTGCACCAGCGCCTGGGCGGGCGCGGTGTAGTTCAAGGTCTTGGGGTTGGCCTTGGCGTGCGCGATCAACTCGCCGACCGTCTTGACCTTGAGGTTCGAGTTGACCACCAGCGCCTGTGTCATGAAGAAAAGCTGCGTAACCGGCGCGATCTGTTTCTCGGCGTCGTAGGGCAGGTTCTTGAACAGGTGCATATTATAAGTGACGGCCTCGTTCGGCATGATGCAGATCGTGTAGCCGTCGGTCGGCGCTTCGGCGCAGGCGCGTGCGGCGATGTTGAACGCGCCGCCCTGCCGGTTCTCGACGATCAATGCATGGCCCCACTTCTTCGCCAGTTCCTCGCCGAGCACGCGAATGAACACGTCGCTGATGCCGCCGGGACCCGAAGCGGCGATCACCTTGATCGGCTTGCTCGGGTAGTCCTTGATCGATTCCTGGGCTGCGGCTTGCGGCGCGCCAAGCGCGGCCGCTGCGACGAGAAGCAGCGCTGCACGTTTGATCATCGCGACAATTCCGGATGCAGCCCCGACGCCTTGAGCGCCGACAGGCTCTCGGCGCGATCCTGCTCGAGCCCCTTCTCGGCCTGTTCCGGCGAATCCAGCACCGCCTCAAGCCCGCGCGGGATCATGTGCTTCTTCTGGAACTCGGGGTTGGACGCGACCTTGGCGATACCCTTGTTGACCCGGTCGATGATGGCCTTGGGCGTTCCGGTCGGCGCATAGATGCCGAACGACGAGGGGATGATGTGATTCTTGTAGCCGATCTGACGGAACGTCGGGATGTCGGGCGCGAGCGGCCAGCGCTCATCGCTGTCGACCGCAAAGCCGAGAACCTTCTTCGCGTCCATGAGCGATCGCAGATTGCCGATGCCGAAGATCGCGATCGGCGCTGTGCCGGTCATCATGGCGTTGATCGCGTCGCCGCCGCCCTTGAACGGCACGCGAACGAAATCGACGCCCTGCTTCTTGTTGAATTCTTCCATGAAGGCGACCTTGGAGATCGAGGGCGCCATGTAGACCAGGGTCTTGGGCTTCGCCTTGGCGAGCGAGGCGAGCTCTTCGAAGTTCTTGACGCCGAGATCGGCGTTCACCGCAAACACCTGGATCAGCACAAAGGCCTTGGTGACCGGCGTCAGGCTCTTCTTCGGATCGAGCCCAGTGTCTTTCATCACGTGCGGATTGATCGTGATGGTCTCGCCCGGAAGGATGCAGAAGGTGTAGCCGTCGGGCGGCGCCTCGGCGCAAGCGCGCGCGCCGATGTTGCCGGCCGCGCCCGGCCGGCCCTCGACCACGACGCTGCCGCCGAGCAGCGGGCCGAGTTCGTCGCCCACCACCCGCATCCAGGTGTCACTCAGCCCGCCTGCGCCCTGCGAGGCGATGATGCGGATCGGCCGGTTCGGATAATTGTCCTGCGCGAATGCGATGCCCGGCGCTGCAACCAGCGCCACCAGCACAAGAGACATGCGGGCTAGAGGGGTCATTGCCGTGTCCTCCCTCGTGATTTTCTTTTGTAGGCAGGCAACAATGCCGTAGCCGGGATGACCCGGCAAGGCAGGCCAGCGGGGCGCATGACAACATGACGCAAGGGACACATGCGCAAAGTAAGGGCAACCGCGCGCAACAATACGGAATGAAGGTCGAGAAAGGCATCACCGTCACCATGCGCGACGGCGTGCGCATCTCGCTGTGCGTCTATCGCCCGGACGCACCGGGCAAGTTCCCGACGCTGTTCGCGGCCTCGCCCTACCAGTACGAGATGGACGAGGTTCCGGCCTATCCGCTGTTTCTCTGGCGCGAGACCGGGCCGGTCGAATGGTACGTCGGCCAGGGCTACGCCTACGTGCACGCCGACGTGCGCGGCTCGGGGCACTCCGAGGGCGAGTTCTGCTTCATGGGCAAGCCCGAGCAGGAGGACTACCTCGAGCTGATCGCCTGGATCCTTAAGCAGGAATGGTGCAACGGCCGGATCGGCGGCATCGGCCAGTCATATTACGCGATGGCGCAGTGGCTGATGGCGACCTACAACCCGCCGGGCCTCGCCTGCATCATTCCCTACGACGGGCTGGTCGACCAGTACCGCTGCTCGAACTATCACGGCGGGATTTTCTGCTCATACCGTTCGGTCTGGTACACCAGCCTGCGCGCCGACAACATGCATCGCCCGGCCGGCGGTAAGGGCCGGCCGCCGATGAAATTCGATCTGGTCGGCGCCATCACCGAGCACACGCTCGACGACGAATTGTGGCGCGAGCGCTCGCCGTACTGGCGCATCGACAAGATCAAGTGCCCCGTCCTCTCGGTCGGCCACTGGGGCAAGATGGGGCTGCATCTGCGCGGCAACATCCTCGGCTACGAGCTGCTGAAGTCGCCGAAGAAGCTGGTGGTAACGGGCGCGCGCAACACCTTCGAAGCGCATCACATGTTCGACCAGGTCGATTTCCATGAGAAGGAATGCCTGCCGTTCTACGACCTGCACCTCAAGGGCGCGAACAACGAGTTCATGGACGCCTCGCCGGTGAAGATCTTCGTGCGCGGCGCGAACGAATGGCGCTCGGAGGAAGAATGGCCGCCGGCGCGCGCGGTGATGACGCCGTTCTATCTGCACAAGGGACCGAGCGGCAGCGTGACGTCGCTCAACGACGGCACGCTGTCGGCCGACAAGCCCGCCGCGAACGAGCAAGCCACCAGCTACACCTATCCGGACTGGGAATGGGTCAATGGCGTGGTCGTCACCGGCCCCGATGGCCAGCCCGATTTCACCAAGCGGGTGCTGACCTTCACCACCGCGCCGCTCGAGCGCGATCTCGAAGTCACCGGCCCGATCGTGCTCAAGCTGTTCGCCTCATCGACCGCGGTCGACACCCAGTTCATCGTCAAGCTGTCCGACCAGAGCCCGCAGGACGACGCGGCACGCAAGTCCGGCGCGCAGCCCACGCACACGCCGGTGTCGAAGGGCTGGCTGAAGGCCTCGCACCGCGAAAAGGACATGGAGCGCTCGACCGAATATCGGCCGTTCTACACCCACACCAACCCGCAGCCGATCAAGCCCGGCGAGATCTACCCGTTCGACATCGAGGTGCTGCCGGTGTCCTACGTTTTCAAAAAGGGCCACCGCATCCGGCTGGAGATCGTCAACGGTGACTCGCCGGTCACCGACGGCGTGTTCAACCATCCCTATCATCCGACCCAGATGGGGACCGACACCATCCACCACGACAACGCGCACGCGTCTTGCATTGTGCTTCCGGTGATCGGGAGCTAGGCCGTGTACTCATAAACGTGTACTCATAAAAATGAGAGGTGGGCATGTCCGCTGCTACCCCAAGCGGACATTAGGCGGATGTGTGGGAAAGTCCGCTTGTGCCATTAGCCGACATCGCGGGAGCTATTCGATCACCTCGTCGCGCGCACGTTAACGAACCGGGCCCGGTCAGACCACGATCTGAAAGTCCGCGGCGGTCAGCGCAGGCGTATCGGGGAATAGTGCGATCGTCACGGCCACGCCGCCGCCGCTGCCGTCGGCATCCCAGCTTAGTATCCCGTCGTCGGTGTCGTAGAGGAACTGGCCGAACGCCTTATCCGCGGCCGCTTTCTGCTCGCCTTGCCGCCTTTTGTGGCATGCCGTTTCATGCCGCCCCCGACATCCGACGCCAGCTAGGCGATGTCTACTCTACCCCCAAATGCGGACATCGGCACCAGTTTTAGGCCCGCGTTCGGCTTAGCATTTATGAGTCCGCGCCCCAATGCGCCGGCGCCGATGCCGGCGCCGAGTCAGGCTTCCGGTTTTCCATCATCAGCCGCGCGAACGCCGGAATCACCAGCAGGCTGCAGATCGGCGAGAGCAGCATGCCGCCCACGATGACGCAGGCGAGCGGCTGTTGGACCTGCGAGCCGATGCCGGTGGAGAGCGCCGCTGGCACCAGGCCGATGCAGGCCGAGAATCCGGTCATGAAGATTTGCCGCATCCGGGTCTGCGCCGCATCGACGATGGAATGCTCGACCTCCATGCCCTGATCCATGTTCCGGCGGATGTACGAGACCAGCAGGATGCCGTCCATCGCCGACACGCCGAACAGCGAAATGAAGCCGACCGCCGCCGAAACGCTGGCATGCAACCCGGCGACGTAGAGCCCGAGGATGCCGCCGCACACCGCGAACGGAATGCCGGATAGCGCCAGCAGGCTGTGCTTCACCGAGTTGAACAGGCTGTAGAGCAGCATCATGATCAACACGAGGCTGAGCGGCACGATGACGGCGAGCCGCTTCTTCGCCTCTTCCAGAGCGCCGAACTCGCCCGCCCATTCGAGGCGATAGCCCGGCGGCAGCTTGACGTTCTGCCCGACGCGCTCCTGCGCCTCGGCCACGGTCGAGCCGAGGTCGCGGCCGCGCACGCTGTATTTCAGCGGAATGAAACGCTGGCTGTTTTCCCGATAGATGTACGCAGCACCGCTCTCCAGCTTGACGTCGGCGATGTCGCCGAGCGCGATGTAGACGCTCTGGCCCTGCTTGTCGGCGTTGGGCAAGGCCACCGGCACGCTGCGGATGGCATCGATATTGTCGCGGTAGCGCGGTGCAAGACGCACGGCGAGCGCGAAGTTCATCTCGCCCTCGTAAACGCGCGTCACCTCCTGCCCGCCGATCGCAGCCTGCACCACGGTGTTGATGTCGCCGACCGAGAAGCCGTAGCGCGCCGCTTTCGCGCGATCGACCCGCGCCACCAGGTTGGGCTGGCCGAGCAGGTTAAATGCGGCCGGATCGGTGACGCCCGGCACCTTGGCCAGCTCCACCTTGACCGCGTTGGAGAGCCGCTCCAGCTCAACGAGGTCGCGGCCGAAAATTTTCACCGAATTCTCGCCCTTTACGCCTGAGACCGCTTCCTCGATGTTGTCCTGGATGTACTGCGAGAAGTTGAAGTCGATGCCGATGAACTCGCGCCTGAGCCGCTCGCTCATCTGCCGGATCAGCTCGTCCTTGGTCAGGCTCTTGGTCCACTCGTCCTGCGGCTTGAGCGGAACGAAGAATTCGGCGAGGAACGAGCCGTCCGGGTCGGTGCCCTCGTCGCCCCGGCCCTGCTCGGAGGCGACGGTGCGCACCGGCTGATAGCTGCCGATCACCTTGCGGATGCGCGCGACCGTATCCATGCCAGCTTCGAGCGTGATGGTCGGCGGCATCACCGCACGGATCCACATGTTACCTTCTTCGAGCTTGGGCAGGAATTCGGTGCCCAGCCGTGCCGAGAGCACGCCGCACAGCATCAGGAACAGCACCGCGAGCATCGCCGCCGGCCGGGCGTGCCGGACCGTGCGCGGCAGAATCCACTCGTAGACCCTTCGGATGCCGCGCACCAGGAAGGTTTCGACCTCGTCGACGCGCGACCGCAGCAGCACGGAGCACAGCACCGGCGTGATGGTGAAGGTGGCGATGATCGCCCCGATCAGCGCGTAGGCATACGTCCGCGCCATCGGGCTGAAGATCTGGCCCTCGACGCCCTGCATGGTGAACAGCGGCAGGAACGCCGCGATGGTGATGACCACGGAAAAGAAGATCGCCTTGTCGACCTCGACCGCCGCCACGAGAATGCGGTGCAGCTTGTCGCCGAGCGCGGCCTCCTTGTCGGCAAACACCGCGCGGGTGCGATGCGCCAGATGGCGAAAGACGTTCTCCACCATGATCACAGTCGCGTCGACGATGATGCCGAGGTCGATGGCACCGATCGAAAGCAGGTTGGCGGATTCACCGCGCAACACCGTGATCATGACGGCGAGCAGCAGCGCCACCGGGATCGTCGCCGCCACGATCAGCGCCGAGCGAAAGGTTCCCAGAAACAGCCATTGAATGAAGAAGATCAGCAACACGCCGAACAGCATGTTGTGCAGCACGGTGCGCACCGTGATCGCCACCAGGTCGCCACGGTCGTAGAACGGCACGATCTGCACACCGGGCGGCAACGTCCCGTCGGTGTTGATCTTCTGCACCGCCTCGCGCACGCGGATGACCATTTCCATGGTGCGCTCGAACTTCTGCATCAGCACCATGCCGTTGACGACGTCGGTGACGTCGTCGCGGCCGGAGATGCCGAGCCGGGGCCGGGCGCCGATCTGCACCTTGGCGACGTCGGACAGCAGCACCGGAAAGCCACCCTGCTGGGTGAGCACGATGTTGCTGATGTCATCCAGCGAGCCGATCACGCCGATGCCGCGGATGTTGACCGACTGCTCGCCGAGCGAGATGGTGCGGCCGCCGACGTTGGCGTTGCTCGCCGAGATGGCGGCGATGATGTGCGGCAATGTCATGCCGTAGGCGCGCATGCGGTCGAGATCGATTTCGGCCTGGAACTCCTTGGTCTGGCCGCCGAGCACCAGCACGTCGGCGACGCCCGGCACCAGCCGCAGCCGCCGCTCCACAACCCAGTCCTGCAGGGTGCGCAGCTGCATGGAGCTCATGCCAGGCGGGCCGACGAGCTGATATCGGTAGATTTCGCTGATGGTGCCAGCGGGCGAGATCACTGGCTTCACCGCCGGCGGCAGCGCCGCCTCGGCGAGTCGGTTGAGCGCCTGCTGGCGCACGAAGTGGTAGTCGCGCCCATATTCGAACTGCAGCCGGATAAAGCCGAGCGCGAACACCGAGTTGGAGCGGATGAACTTCAGGCCCGGCGTGCTGGCGACCGCGATCTCGATCGGGATGGTGACGTAGCGCTCCACCTCCTCCGGCGACTGGCCGGGGTATTGCGCGATGATCTCGATGATCGGCGGCGCGGGATCGGGAAAAGCCTCGATGTTGAGCTGCAGGAACGCGGCGTAGCCCAGCGCAAGGAACGCCGCGAACGAGATCAGCACCAGCGGACGGCGCGCCAGGCCGAAGGCGATGACACTGCGGATCATGAGGAAATACGCCGGTTAGCCATCGGCCGCGCGGTCGACGAAGATGCTGCCCTTGGTGACGACGTGTTCACCCGGCTCCAGGCCTTCCAGCACCTCGATGGCCGCGCCGCTGACCAGCCCCGTCTTGATCTGGCGCTGTTCGATCGAGCGGTCGGCGCGCACGATCCAGACCCGCGCGGTGCCGGCCTCGAAGATCACGGCGTCACGCGGCACCGCAACCTTGGCGCCGTTGCTGTTGCCGAAGATGACGACGCTCGCGAACATCTCCGGCTTGAAGGTGAAGTTCTCGCTGTTGACGGTGGCGCGCACCAGCAGCCGCCGCGTCACCGGGTCGAGCGCGGCGGCGACATAGTCGATCGACGCATTGAAGGCCCGGTCCGGATAGGCCGGTACGCGAAACTCCATCTGCTGCCCGACGCGGACGCGCGAGGCCTCGCTTTCACGCACGTAAGCGACGACCCAGACGGTGGCGAGATTGCCGATCACGAACACCGGATCAACCGCGCCGGTGCTGGTGTAGCTGACGTACTGGCCGAGCCCGATCTTGCGCTGCACGACGGTGCCGCTGATCGGCGCGTGGATCGGCGTCTCCGGGCTGATGCGGCCCTGATCGCGGAACACCGAAATTTCATCCTCAGTCTTGCCGAGAATGCGCAGCCGGTTGCGCGCGGCCTCGAGTGCGGTCTCGGCAACGCGCAACTCGCTGCGCGCCTGCGCGACCTCGGCTTCCGCGACCTGCGAGTCGCGCAGCGAGCCAGCCTTACTCTCGAGCAGCCTGCGGTTCTGCTTGTCGACGATCTCGGTCAGCGCAACGCGGGCGCGCGCCTTGTTGATCAGCGCAAGCGCAGCGAGGAAGTCGTTCTGCGCCTGCACCATATCGGTCGCTTCGATGAAGAACAGCGGCTGGCCGGCCTGTACGCTGTCCCCGGGCTTGGCGGTCAGCCTGGTGACGCGGCCGGCGTACGGCGGGAACACCGGCGTCGACCGGTCTTCGTTGATCGAGATTTTGCCCTCGGTGAAGAGCTCGGTGCGGAATGCACGCGTGGCGACCGGCTCGACGGTGAGCATCGCCCATTGTTCGGCGGTCGGAGAATAGGATCGCGTGCGCTTGGCTTGGCTCGATGCTTCGATGACTTGCTTGGCCGGCAGCGTGGCGACCGTGCTGCGCCGCTCGGACAACGCCAGCACCACCGCGCCCGCGGTGAGCAGCACCGCGACGACGACAGTCGGCAACAAGGCGCGGCCGAGCGCGAAGCTCGTCCAATACTCGGCGTGGAAAAAACGACGAAACACCTCGGGATTCCCCTTCACCTCACCGTCGCGAGTGGGCGATACCCCCATGCCCGCCGCGACCGCTGAATGCATCAACCGCGCGTCCACCAGGGAACGTGCGAGCGCTGACATTCCAAAGTGTCAGGCGGCGGGAGGACCGGTGGGGAAGCCGGCGCAGGGAGCGTGGCTCGGCGCGGGCGCGGCGCCGGCGAAGCGCGGCGCAAACGTGACGACGTCGAACACGATCGTCGCGAAATCAAATCTCGTCCCGATCTGGTCGTCGCCGTCGTAGGCGCGGACCAGGCTGGCGACCGGCTCTTCCTCGCCCTCGGGCCCGTCTTCCAGTTCGGCGGTGATGCGCTTGGCGCCGGCCCAGACACTGATCCGGGCCGGCGTAGCGCCCAGCTTGGCCTCGGCAGTCGAAAGCCTGGCGTGAAGCGACGTGGCGCTCGGACCAGCGGTGGGCGAAAGGTCAGCGGTCGCCATCACCGTCAGGAACGGCAGCGCCAAAATAACGACGATCAATCGGAACAGCGAGAGCACAGGGTTTACCGGTTCAAGCCAAGTTGGGCGTACCGCCGCGCCAGCCGGAAAGCAAGAAAATCAATTCGTTAATGGACGCCAGCCGGCGGAATCCCAGCTTCTGGGTCAGTCGAACCGGTTATAGCCTTAATGCCGGGCAGGCCTTCGTTTTCGGCAATTCCCCACAGCTCGGCTTTCGCTATTGCGGCGCAATCCCCGCCTCTTTCACGATTTCGGCCGCCCTCCTGCGGCTCTCCACGACAAACCGCGCAAACTCCTCGGTTCCACCCACCGCCGGTTCGATGGCGCGGTCGATGAAGTTCTTCTGCCTCCAGGCCGGGTCGCCGGTGACGCGCACCACCTCGGCGTGGATCTTCTCGATGATCGGCCTGGGCGTTCCCGCCCGCGCGAACAGGCCGAACCAGGTCGGCGGCACGTCTTCGCCGGTCGCCTCCCTCAGCGTCGGCATGTCGGGGAACAGCGGCGAACGGGAATTGGCGTTGAGCGCGATGCCGGTGATGTGGCCGCTCCTGATCTGCGGCAGCATGTTGGCGAGGCCGAGGAACGCGATCGGCGCGGTGCCCGACATGATCGCGTTGACGATCTCGTTGCCGCTGCGGAACGGCACGCGCACGATGTCGATGCTCTCCTGCTTCTTCAGCTTCTCCATGTACTGCGCCAGCACGAATGAGAACGTGCCGTAGCTCAGCGTGCCAGGCTGCGCCTTTGCCGGCGCGACCATCTCCGGAATGCTCTTGATGCTGAGCTTGGCGTTGGCGACGAGGGCGACCGAGTTGATGAACAGGTTGGTGATCGGCTCGAAGTCCTTTTCCGGATTGAACGGCAGGTTCTTGAACAGGAATTGGTTGTAGATGACCGGCTCGCTCGACATCACGCATATGGTGTAGCCGTCGGGCGCCGCCTCCGCGCAGGCGCGCGCGCCGATGTTGAGGCCGCCGCCGGGGCGGTTCTCGACGATGAAGGACTGGCCGAATTTCTTTTGCAGCTCTTCTGCGAGCAATCGCGAAAATATGTCGTCGCCGCCGCCAGCGCCGAGCGGGATATAGATGCGCACCGTGCGGGTCGGCCAATCCTTGACGGCGTCCTGCGCCGGCGCTGCGGCGCCCGTCATCAGCAAGGCTGCGATGGCGGCGATCGGAGCGCACTTCATGGGCTACGCCTTGTGGAAGGCCCGCGAGTCCGCGGGGCCTGCGCGCGCTCTTTCATGCCGTAATCGCGGACCACGGACGCAATCCGCAGCCGGTAGTCGGCGAACACGCCGCCGCGGCCGGCGGCCTGGCTTTCGCGGTGGTGCATCTCATTGCGCCCCGCTGGACGGCATCCTCGTCCCGCCAGAACGATAACGACAATAGCTTGCCCGGTTCGGTCAGACTCTGGAAGCGCTCGACCGAAACGAAGCCATCCATTTTCTCAAGCTCGGCGCGCAGCGTCGCGGCGATGGCGAGATAGTCGTCCTTGCGGCCTGACGCCGGCCAGACTTCGAAAATGACCGCGATCATGGCCAACCTCACAGGCGCCGCGAGCTACTTCTGGCTCAGCAATTCCTTGATCTTCGCGCTGGCCTTGCCGAAGTCCATCGAGCCGGCGAAGCGCTCCCGCAACGCGGCCATGACCTTGCCCATGTCCTTCATGGTCTGCGCGTTGATCTCCTGGATGATCGCGGAAATCGCCGTGCCCGCCTCGACGTCCGACATCTGCTTCGGCAGATAGCCGGCGATGATCTCGATCTCGTCGCGCTCCTGCTTGGCGAGCTCGGCACGGCCGCCCTTCTCGTAAAGCTCGACCGATTCTTGGCGCTGCTTGATCATCTTCTGGAACAGCGAGAGCAGCTCCGGCTCGTTGAGCGGTTCCTTGGCCGATCCGCGGTTCTCGATGTCGGCGTTCTTGATCGCGGCGTTCATCAGCCGCAGCGTCGAGACGCGGCGCTCGTCGCGCGCCTTCATCGCGTCCTTCAGGGCGTTGTTGATGTTGTCCCGCAGCACGGAAACCTCGCTGAAATCAGGGGTGGGAACCGGCTGTACACATACCGTTTTGCGGCCTTTGACGGCGGCGGATTGGGAGCCTATCTAGGCCTCTGATGAGCCTCAAACAAGCCGATTCCGGGTGGATTGAGCCGAAAGCCACGGCGCTTCTGGTGCTGGCCGACGGCACCGTGGTGGAGGGCGGCGGATTCGGCGCCACCGGCAGCGCGGTCGGGGAGGTCTGCTTCAACACGGCGATGACCGGCTACGAGGAAATTCTCACCGATCCCTCCTACGCCGGGCAGATCATCACCTTCACCTTTCCCCACATTGGCAATGTCGGCACCAACGACGAGGACATCGAGACCGTCAACATGGCGGCGACGCCGGGTGCGCGCGGCTTGATCCTGCGCACCGACATCACCGAGGCGTCCAACTACCGCTCAGCGCTGCATCTCGATCAGTGGCTGAAGCGCCGGGGCATCATCGGGCTGTCCGGCATCGACACCCGCGCGTTGACCGCGCTGATCCGCGAGAAGGGCATGCCCAACGCGGTGATCGCACACGAGCCGTCGGGCCGGTTCGATCTCGCCGCGCTGAAGAAGGAAGCCGCCGAATGGCCGGGCCTGGTCGGCATGGACCTCGTGCCGATGGTGACCGCGGGCCAGCGCTTCACCTGGGACGAGACGCCGTGGGCATGGGAAAAAGGGTTTGGCCGGCAGGACGCGCCGGAATTCAACGTGGTCGCGATCGACTACGGCATCAAGCGCAACATCCTGCGGCTCTTGGCCGGTGAAGGCTGCAAGGTCACGGTGGTGCCGGCGACGACGTCGGCCGAAGACATTCTGGCGATGAAGCCGGACGGCGTGTTTCTCTCGAACGGCCCGGGCGACCCGGCC
>JBEVIJ010000094.1:0-15008 GCA_040510745.1 Xanthobacteraceae bacterium | reverse complement strand
TGCATGCCAGCACCTCCGGGAAGGACGCGGCGATGGCAACGGGGCGAAGGTCTTCGGTCGCATAGTGTTCTTGTAGATCGTGACCAGAACCGTGTAGCCATCGGCTGCTGCTGCGGCCACCTGCCCCAGATTGCTCCCAGAGGGTGTTTGAGCGTTTCCTGGGAGCGGTAACTGTGGACTAAGATATTGATATTATTGGCGACCCCGCCTGGATTCGAACCAGGGACCCTCAGCTTAGAAGGCTGATGCTCTATCCAACTGAGCTACGGGGTCATGCGGGTTTCCGAGAGGCGGGGCACGTCTTAGTACCCATTCCCCCCGGGGCCCGCAGCCTGCCGCCTCAATACCACAAGCTTCTGTGGACAGGCCAACGCCGAACGAGGGCTTTGCACGCTTCGGTATCGATTTCCCATTGGCGCAAGCCGGCTTGCTTGCCCCGCTCGGCGCATAGCCGAACGACATCCTTCTCATTGTACTCGGCAAACTGCGCCTGACGGTCTACGAACGGGCGCAGCAGCGGGCAGGCGACAGATTAAATTCCAGTCATGTGCTGGTGTCGAATTGCACGATACATACGTGCGCTTTCCATGATCCCTCGTACCTTGGAACCGCGGGAAGTTGAGGTGCTGATCCACCTTGCAAACGGAAAAACGACGGACGAAATTTGCGCGCTCATGAAATTACATAAGACTGTTATCCTCGACCTGACGCGCATCGCGATGCGAAAGCTTGGCGCGGTCAATCGCATCAACGCGGTCGCGATTGCCGTTGAGCTCGGCCTCGTAAATGTGGGCAATCGCGGGCTTTAGTTCCCAGAACGAATGCGGTCGCCGCGCGTTATTGTGGTCTGTGGAGGCGCGTATGAAGGATAGTGTGATTGCTCTTGTAGAGGCGTTGCGACTCGCGCGCTTGGAGCTTCATTGCTATCGCGACCCTCGATGCGCGGCGACACCCGATTGGACCATCGAGCGGCTGGAGGCGCTTCCCATGGACCCGGTCGTGGGCAACGCGATGCAGCTTGCCGTGCCGGAGGCCGAAAGTCCGTCGATCGTGCCGCAGCAGATCGAAGAGCGCTCCTTGGTCAGGAACTAGCGCAGCTCCGCTGAAATTCTATCGTGCGAGTCTATCCATACCGCCGCGAAAGTTTCGGTCGGGATAGAGCCGCATGGGCGGCAGTGCCGCCACTGTGTCCGGGCGGTTTTCAAAAAAGGCTCCGGCGTTTAAGCCGGAGCCTCCTGTAGAGTCGGGTGCAGACATTCCCGAGCGGGTTGTCTGTCCCACGGGACGATGAGCGTACATCTTACCGATTTGTGACGGGCGGCTTCGAGGTCGGAACGTCGCGCTGAACGGCCGTGCCGCTCGGGTTCGCCGGGACGGTTGTCGCGCCTGAGCCGGTGGTGGTCGCGGTCCCGGTGGACGCCGAATTCGTTGCTGGGGCGTTTGTCATGGCGGTGTTGGGATTCCGGTTCGCGGCCCAGAACACCAAGCCGAGGACGAGGCACAGTCCCACGATACCGGCGACCCACATGCCGGTGTTGTCCTTGTTTTCGGGGGGCACGGGACCAAGACGGGGGTCATCGTTTGGATAGGTCATTTTGGCAGGCTCCTGTGAGGTCGTGCTACTTAAGCAACCTGCTGAGCGGAGGACAGTTCCCTAAAGGCGGCAGTTGTCCGGTCGCGCAGCGAAGCCTCGGGGCTGAGCCTGAGGTTTGCATCGTTTGAACCTCGAAACGGCCCCGCGCGACAGAACCACGCCAGGAATGTCACTATCAGCGGCCGCTTTCCAGTAAGGCGGGCGACGATGGTCGCTGGCGTGCACCCGGGCGCGTGACAGAGCTATGGAATGCCGATTGTCGCGCTGGTTCAAATGGATAGCCGGCGCTACGCTCTGTCACGACCTTGACACGATTCAGAATTCTGCTTGCACAGTCGCCCGCCCGGTTGGGGAAGCCGAGCGGTCAGGAGGATCCCGCCCATGCTCGTACTCATCCGCGCCGGCGTCTTTGCCGCGCTCGTCACCCTTGCGTCCATTTTTTCTCCACCGATTTCGATAGCCGCCGACAAACCTTTCGAGCGAGCCAACCTCGCCGAAGCGGCGATCAAGCTTGAAGCGCAGATCAAGAGCGACGCGGTTTCGGCCGGCAAGCCGGTCGCGCAGATCCGCCGCGAGCTCGACGCGGCGTTCCAGCGCAACGATGTCCGCAACGGCATGGTGCTGCTTGGCCAGCTCGTGGCGGCCGCACCGGCGGACAGCACGGGTTGGCTGAGGCTGGCGCGCGCCATCCAGCAGATGCGGCCGGTCGACGAACGCGAGCGCGAGCTGCTGCTCGATCGCGCGGCAACGGCCGCATACAAGGCCTATACGCTCACCAAGAATCGCGGCGAGGAGGCCGACAGCCTGCTGATCGTCGGCCGCACCCAGGCCGACCTGAAAAAATGGCGCCCTGCGCTCGACGCGCTGCGGCTGTCGCTGGAAATCCGCGAGGTCGCCGAGGTGCGCGGCCTCTATGAGAGCATGCGCAGCGATCATGGCTTCCGCATGCTGGACTATTCGATCGATTCGGACGCGGCTTCGCCGCGTGCGTGCTTCCAGTTTTCGGAATCGCTGCCGGCCAAGCGCACCGACTTCTCGCCGTTCGTCGCGGTCGCCGGCATCGACAAGCCGGCGCTGTCGGCTGAGCAGAAGCAGCTCTGCGTCGAAGGCCTCAAGCACGGCGAGCGCTATAGCGTAACCCTGCGTTCCGGGCTGCCTTCCACCGTCCAGGAAACGCTGGCTAAATCCTCGGAGGTTTCGATCTACGTGCGCGATCGCGCGCCGCTGGTGCGTTTCTCCGCCAAGGCCTACGTACTGCCCCGCGCCGGCCAGCGCGGCATTCCCGTAGTCACCGTCAACACCCGGGCAGTGAACATCGGGATCTATCGCATCGGCGACCGCAATCTGCTCGACACGGTGCTGGGCAACGAGTTCCAGCGCAGCCTGGACGGCTCCGACGTCGAGCGGCTTGTCGAGAGCAAGGGCGTCAGCGTGTGGAAGGGCGAGCTCGCGGTCGAGCAGACGCTCAACGCCGAGGTGACGACGGCATTCCCGGTCGATCAGACGGTCGGCGATCTTGCGCCCGGTGTGTATGTGATGACCGCGATCCCGGCCGGCTCGAAGCCGGAGCGCCGCTACGACAACCTCGCGACGCAATGGTTCATCGTGTCGGACCTCGGCCTTGCGTCGTACTCGGGGAACGACGGCATCAACGTGTTCGTCAATTCGCTGGCGACGACCGAGCCGAAGGGGCAGGTCGAAGTCCGCCTGATCGCCCGCAACAACGAAGTCCTTGCCACCAAGCGCAGCGACGCGGCCGGCCGCGTGACGTTCGAAGCGGGCCTGACGCGCGGCGAGGGCGGGCTCGCTCCGGCCATGCTGGTTGCCGAGGTGAAGGGCGACTACGCGTTCCTCAGCCTGAAGGGTCCCGCGTTCGATCTCTCCGACCGCGGCGTGTCGGGTCGCACGGCGCCGGCCGGGCTCGATGCCTTTATCTACACCGAGCGCGGCGTCTATCGCTCCGGCGAGACGGTGCACATCACCGCTCTCTTGCGCGACAGCCACGGCGCGGCGTCGCTCAATCTGCCGCTGACGCTGGTGGTGGAGCGGCCGGATGGTGTCGAATACCGCCGCGTCGCGGTGAACGATCAGGGCCTCGGCGGCCGCTCGCTCAGCGTTCTGATCAATCCGGCCGCCTCGACCGGCACCTGGCGTGTCGCCGCCTATGCCGATCCCAAGCGTCCGCCGATTGGGGAGGCAAGCTTCCTGGTCGAGGACTACGTCGCCGACCGCATGGAATTCGAGCTCAGTGCACCGGCCGGACGCCTGTCCAAGGCCGCGCCCGCCGAGCTTAAGGTCGACGGCCGCTATCTTTACGGCGCGCCGGCGTCGGGACTGTCGCTCGAAGGCGAACTGGTGATCGGCCCCGCCAAGGAGCGGCCAGGCTTCCCCGGTTATCGCTTCGGCCTCTCGGACGAGGAGGTAACGACGAGCCGAGAAGCCATCGCGGACATGCCGGAAACCGACGAGAAGGGGCAGGCCGCCTTCACCGTCAGCGTCGACAAGGTGCCGGTCGCGACCAGGCCGCTGGAGGCACAAGTGATTGTACGCATGGCAGAATCCGGCGGCCGCGCGGTCGAGCGCAAACTCACGCTGCCGGTCATTCCCAGCGCCAACATGATTGGTGTGAAGCCGCTGTTTTCGGGGCGTTCGCTGGGCGAGGGCGAGACCGCGACCTTCGATGTCATCCTCGTGGCGCCCGATGGCAAGGCGCTGGCGCGTCCTCGCCTGCGCTACGAGGTGCTCAAGATCGAGTCGCGCTATCAATGGTATCGCCGCGACGGCTCCTGGGGCTACGAGCCTATCAAGCTGACGCGCCGCGTCGCCGACGGCGAGGCCGACGTCACGGCTGACAAGCCGGTCCGCATCGCGGTGCCGGTGCAGTGGGGCCGCTATCGCCTTGAAGTGTTGAGCCCCGACGCGGATGGGCTGGTCACCTCGATTGCGTTCGACGCCGGCTGGTACACTGAAGCGACCGCCGACACGCCCGACATGCTGGAGATCGCGCTCGACAAGCCGGAGTACAAGGCCGGCGAGACCATGACGGTCGCCGTCACCGCGCGCTCCGCCGGCCGGATCACGCTCAACGTGATTGGTGATCGGCTGATCAGCTCGACGACGCAGGAGGTGCAGGCGGGCACGCAGCGCCTGCGCGTGCCGGTCGGCCGCGACTGGGGCAACGGCGCCTACGTGGTCGCCACCTTGCGCCGTCCGCTCGACGCCAAGGCGCAACGCATGCCGGGGCGCGCGATCGGCGTGCAATGGTTCTCGATCGACCGTCAGGCGAAAACGCTCAAGGTCGACCTGAACCTGCCGCAACTGCAACGCCCAAACGACACGCTGCGCGTCCCGGTCAAGGTCAACGGCCTCGTCGCGGGCGAGGACGCACGCATCGTCGTCGCCGCCGTCGATCTCGGCATTCTCAATCTCACCAACTACAAGCCGCCGGCGCCGGACGATCATTACCTCGGCCAGCGGCGGCTCACCGCCGAGCTGCGCGATCTTTACGGCCAGCTCATCGACGGCCTGCAGGGCACGCTCGGCCAGATCAAGACCGGCGGTGACGCCGCCGCCGAGCTGGGCGGCAGTCCGCCGTCGCAGGCGCCGTTCGCGCTTTATTCTGGCATCGTCACCGTGAAGCCGGACGGCACCGCCGAGGTGTCGTTCGAAATCCCGGCGTTCGCGGGCACCGCGCGCGTCATGGCGGTGGCCTGGAGCAAGGACAAGGTTGGCCGTGCCGTCGGCGACGTCACCATCCGCGATCCGGTGGTGCTGACCGCCACGTTGCCGCGCTTCCTGCTGACTGGGGACCGCGGCTCGATGCATCTCGAACTGGATAACGTCGAAGGTCCGGCCGGCGAATACACTGTCGCAGTGAGCGCCAATGGCGGTCTCAATCTGGGCAACCAGTCGGCACAAAAGCTTCGTCTGGCGGCGAAGCAGCGCACCAGCATGACCGTGCCGGTGTCGAGTTCGGCCGCGGGCGCGGTCGGCATCGCAGTGAAGATCGCCGGTCCCGGCGGCTTTGCGCTGGAACGCGCCTACGCGCTGGACGTCAAGCCGGCGACGCAGGTGCTGACGCGCCGCACGGTGCGGCCGCTCGCCAGGAACGAGAGCTTCTCGCTCTCGAACGATCTGTTCGCCGATCTGGTGCCGGGCACCGGCGCGGTTGCGCTGTCGGTCGGTCCCTCGACCGCGCTCGACGCCGCGACGCTGTTGAAGGCGCTCGACCGTTACCCGTTCGGCTGTTCCGAGCAGATCACCAGCCGTGCGCTGCCGCTGCTCTATGTCAATGAGCTGGCGGTGGAGCAGCATCTCGCGCTCGACAGCAGCATCGATCAGCGTATCCGCGACGCGGTCGACCGCCTTCTAGCGCGCCAGTCGTCGAACGGCTCGTTCGGCCTCTGGGGCATCGGCGGCGACGACGGTTGGCTCGATGCCTACGTCACCGACTTTCTGACGCGGGCGAGGGAGCGCGGCTTCGCGGTGCCGGACACGGCATTCAAGCTGGCGCTCGACCGGCTGCGCAACCAGGTGAACACCGCGCAGGACGTGTCGAAGGACGGCGGCCGCGATCTCGCCTATGCGCTCTACGTGCTGGCAAGGAATGGCGTCGCACCGCTCGGTGATCTCCGCTACATCGCCGACGCAAAGCTCAACGATCTGGCAACGCCGATTGCAAAGGCGCAGATCGCCGCGGCGCTGGGCATGCTGGGCGACAGGGTGCGCGCCGAGCGGGTCTATGCGTCGGCGCTCGATCACATCAAGCCACCGGCACAGCCGGAGCTGTTCAGCCGCGTCGATTATGGCTCGACGCTGCGGGATGCAGCCGCGCTGATCACGCTGGCGAGCGAAGCGGGCGGCTCGCGCCCGACCATCACCAGCGCCGTGCAGCGCGTCGAACAGGTGCGCTCGAACGTGGCCTACACCTCGACGCAGGAGCAGGCGTGGCTGGTGCTTGCCGCGCGTGCGCTGGCGAAAGACAGCGGCGGAATGTCGATCGACGCCAACGGTGAGCAACGTAAGGGCTCGCTCTATCGCAACCTGAAAGCGGTTGAGTTGTCGCAGGCTTTCAAAGTGACGAACACCGGCGACAATCCGCTTCAGGCAGTGGTGTCGGTGACCGGGGCGCCGCTCACGCCGGAGCCGGCGGCGGAGCAGGGCTTCAAGATCGAGCGGCTCTATTACACGCTCGATGGCCAAGCCGCCGATCCGTCGCAGGCCAAGCAGAACCAGCGCTTCGTGGTGGTGCTGCGCATCACCGAGGGCGCGCCGCAGTTCGGCCGCCTGATTGTCGCCGACTATCTGCCGGCGGGCTTCGAGATCGACAATCCGCGGCTGGTGTCGTCGGGTGACACCGGTACGCTGTCGTGGATCGAGAACGCGGCGACGCCGGTGCATTCGGAGTTCCGCGACGACCGCTTCAGTGCGGCGTTCGAGCGCGGTTCTCGTGACAAGCCGGTGTTTGCGGTGGCCTACGTGGTGCGCGCGGTCTCGCCAGGCAGCTACGTGCTACCGCAGGCCTATGTCGAAGACATGTACCGGCCGGATCGCTTCGGCCGCACCGCCACCGGCAAGATCGAGGTCATGGGGAAGTAAGCCTGCGATGAAGATTAGGCGCCTCATACTCTGCGCGAGCGCTGCGGTTGTTGCCGTGGCGCTCGGTGGCGCGTGGTGGGTCCATTCGCTTGGGCCCGCCCCGCGCGGCGAGACGCTGGATCACTCGACCCTGGTGGTTGATCACGAGGGCCGCCTGTTGCGGCCCTATGCGACAACCGAGGGCCGCTGGCGGCTGCCGGTGACGCTCGATCAGGTCGATCAACGCTACGCCGAAATGCTGCTGTCCTACGAGGACCGCCGCTTCCGCTCGCATCCCGGCGTAGATCCGCTGGCGATGGGACGCGCGGCGCTGCAGTTCATCACCAGCGGGCGCATCGTGTCGGGCGGTTCGACCATCACCATGCAGGTGGCGCGGCTGCTGGAGCCGCGCACCGAGCGGAGCTTTGCTGCCAAGCTGCGACAGATGGTGCGCGCCATTCAGCTCGAGCGGGTGCTGACCAAAGACGAGGTGCTGGCGCTGTATCTGAGCCTTGCTCCCTACGGCGGCAATCTCGAAGGCATACGCGCCGCGTCGCTGTCCTATTTCGGCAAGGAACCGCGCCGGCTTTCCATGGCCGAGGCGGCGATGCTGGTGGCGTTGCCGCAGTCGCCGGAGCTGCGTCGACCCGATCGCTCGGTCTCGGCTGCGCGCGCCGCGCGTGACCGCGTGCTCGATCGCATCGCCTTGGCGAGACGTATTCCCGCCGACGAGGTCGCGCTCGCCAAGCTCGACGGCGTCCCGAATGGCCGCAAGCCGATGCCGGCCCTGGCGCCGCATGCGGCCGAACAGGCCATCGCGACGACGCCGCTGCGCAAAATCCATCGCTTAACCATCGACGCGCCATTGCAGAGATCGCTGCAGGACCTGGCGCGCGAGCGGGCGAGGGCGCTCGGCCCCGACATATCCGTCGCAATCGTCGTGGTCGATCACGCAACCGGCGAGGTGCGGGCCCGTGTTGCCTCGGCCGACTATTTCGACGAGCGTCGCGCCGGCCAGGTCGATCTAACGCAAGCGTTGCGCTCGCCCGGTTCTGCGCTCAAGCCGTTCATCTACGGTCTCGCGTTTGAAGACGGGCTGGTGCATCCCGAAACGTTGATCGAGGATCGCCCGGTGCGCTACGGCGCTTACGCGCCGGAGAATTTCGACATGACGTTCCAGGGCACGGTGTCGGTACGGCGCGCGCTGCAAATCTCGCTCAACGTTCCGGCCGTAGCGCTGCTCGACAAGATCGGCGCGAGCCGCCTGTCGGCGCGTCTCGCGCAGGCTGGCACGCCGCTGGTGCTGCCCAAGGGCGAGGCGCCCGGACTGGCGATGGCGCTCGGCGGCGTCGGCGTGAAGCTTACCGACCTCACCATGCTCTATGCCGGGATCGCGCGTGGCGGCATGGCGTTGCCTTTGATCGAGCGTATTGAAGACCGCATCCCAAGTGCCCCGGTGCGGCTGATCGATCCGGTTGCGGCCTGGTATGTCGGCAACGTGCTGATCGGCTCGCCGCCGCCGGAGCATGCCGCTAGCGGCCGCATCGCCTACAAGACCGGCACGTCCTACGGCTATCGCGATGCCTGGTCGGTCGGCTACGACGGACGGCGCACCATCGGCGTCTGGGTCGGGCGGCCCGATGGCGCACCGGTGCCCGGGCTGATCGGCCGGGTTGCGGCGGCGCCGATCCTGTTCGATGCCTTCGCGCGAACTGGCCAGCCCACGGTGCCGCTCGTTAGCGCGCCACAAGGCGCGGTATTTGCAACCAACGCGAAACTGCCGCCGCCGTTGCAGCGCTTCCGGCCTGGCCGCCTGCCGGGCGACAGCGCCGAGCCGTCGCTGCGCATTCTCTATCCGCCGAACGGCGCGCGCATCGAGCTGGCGATGTCGGACGGCAAGCCGGATCCAGTCGCGCTCAAGATCGCCGGCGGTGTCGGCCCTCTCACCGTGATGGCGAATGGCGTGCCGGTGGCAGCCCAAGCCGGCCAGCGCTCGCTGCTGGTCGATCCCGATGGGCCGGGCTTCCTTCGCCTCACCGTGATGGACGCCAAAGGCTCGACCGACAGTGTGATGGTGCGGATGCAGTAGCGCGTGTTTCATTCAGTTCTGCGTCGTTGTAACGTTCGCCAGCTTCGGCTGGAGAGCGTTCAATGCTGCTGGATCATCGCACCTATACGGTTCGCGTCGGTACCCTGCGCAAGCAGCTCGCGATTTACGAAAAGAACGGCTTCGAGGTGCAGAAGCGCCATTTCGGTGAGCCGCTGGCTTGGCTGGTGAGCGAGACGGGCGACGTCAATACCTACGTCCACATCTGGATCTATGAGAACGCGGAGGACCGCAATCGTCGGCGGGCCGCGCTCTACAAGGATCCCGACTGGCTCAAGTACATCGAGATGAATGCCGAGGCTGGCTACCTCATCAAGCAGGAGAGCAAGCTAATGTCGCCGGCGCCCTTCGCGCCGCTGAAGAAATAAGGAATGCAGGGGAGGTTGTCTTGAAATTATGCGCATCGCGGTTGCTCACGGCGTTCGTTATCGGCGTGAGCTGGTTCGGTTCGGCAGCCGCGCAGGAATTTCCGTCGCGGCCGTTGAAACTGGTAATCGGCTTTGGCGCGGGCGGATTGGGTGACATGGCCGGTCGCTCCATCGCACAGCAACTGTCTACCACGCTCGGCAAGCCAGTCATCGTTGAAAATATGCCGGGAGCCGGCGGCTCGATGGCAGCTGCGTCCGCGGCGCGCTCGGCGCCCGACGGTCACACCATGTTGTGGGTCAGCGGCCAGAATGCGATCGCGCCGTCGATGTTCAAGTCGCTGCCCTACAACTGGTCGACTGACCTGTCGGCGGTCGCGCCGGTCGGCAAGTTCGACTACATCATCGTTGTCGGCAAGGACAGTCCATACAAGACACTGCGCGAGGCGATCGATGGCTCAAAGAAGAATCCAGACAAGTTCAATATCGGCGTGATCAGCGCCGGCAGCGCGCAGCACCTCAACGCGCTGTGGTTCCGATCGCTAACCGGCATGGCGGTGCCGACGGTGCATTTTCGCACCACCGGTGAACTGGTCGGTGCATTACTCGCCGGTAACGTCCAGCTTGTGTTTGAGACGCTGCCCGGCGTGATCGGGCCGGTGCAGTCCGGCACCTTACGGGCGCTCGCGGTGTCGTCCGACCAACGTTTGGCGTCGCTGCCGGACGTGCCGACCGCTGTTGAGGCGGGGGTGCCGGAATACAAGATGACGTCGTGGAACGGCATCGTTGTTCCGGCCAAGACGCCGCGCGATATCGTGATGCGCCTAAACAAGGACCTGAACCAGGCGGTCGCCACGGAAGACGTGAAGAAGCGGTTCGCCGAGCTCAATCTCGATCCGCTCACCGGCACGCCGGAAGACCTGCAAAAAATCTTCGAGACCGATTTGAACCGCTGGCGTAAGGTTATCGCCGACGCAAACATCCAGCCGCAATGATCCGACCGATCGCGAGGAGGACCAGTCATGAATACGATTCCGAAAATCGACACCGCAACGGCGCAGCCGGCAAACGACATCGATCCGGCAGAATGGGAAGCCCGCGTCGACCTCGCGGCATGTTACCGACTGGTCGATCTTTACGGCATGACCGACCTGCACCTGAACCACATTTCGGCGCGCGTTCCGGGCAAGGATGAGCACTTCCTGATCAATCCGTTCGGCATGATGTACGAGGAGATCACAGCGTCGTCGCTGATCAAGATCGACGTCGACGGCAAAATCATCGCCAACGCCAATCCGCAATACACCATCAACCTGCCGGGCTACGTGATTCACGGCGCGATTCACGCTGCGCGTCACGACGTCGGCTGCGTGCTGCACACTCACACCAACGCCGGCATGGCGGTATCCGCTCTCAAATGCGGCTTGCTGCCGATGACGCAGACGGCGATGCGTTGGGGCAAGGTCGCGTACCACGACTTCGAGGGCGTCGTGGTTGACCGGGACGAGCAGAAGCGGCTGGTCGAGAACCTCGGCGATAGCGAGGTCATGATTCTTCGCAATCACGGCCTGCTCGCGGTCGGCACGACCATCGGCCAGGCGTTCAACAACATCTACCGGCTGGAGCGCGCCTGTCAGACGCAGTTGTTGGCGCTTGCCTGCAACTCCGAGATTTCGATGCCGCCACAGGACGTGATCGAGAAGTCGAACGCGCAGCTCACCGTGATGCCGTCACCGGACGCATCCGGCAAGCGGCGGCCGCATGGCTCTCTGGAGTGGCCGGCGCTCAAGCGCATGCTGGACCGCAGGGATGCGTCCTACAAGATTTGAAGGTCGGGCCGATCTGACTTAACTGTGCAATAACAATGGATTAGGGGATCGGACCGGCGTGCCTTGTTGGCCGCTGCCTTTTCTCTATTGTCCGCCCGGTTCGGGGACGGCATGGCGACAACTACCAGCGGCGGTCAGCAGGTTTCTTGGCGAGCCAACGGCCTGAGGACGGTGATTGACTTCGCCGTTGCCTCGCACGCGCGAGCCGTCGCAGTGCTCGCGGTGGCGGCGCTGCTTTCGTTCCTGCCGGGACAGTTCTCGATTCCTCCGATTGATCGCGATGAAGCGCGGTTCGCCCAGGCTACCAAGCAGATGATCGGATCTGGCGATTACGTCGACATCCGTTTCCAGGACGTAGCCCGCTACAAGAAACCGGTTGGCATCTACTGGCTGCAGGCCGGGCCGGTGATCGCCGCCGACACGCTGGGCAAGCGCAATGCACTGACGACAATCGGGCTCTACCGTCTGCCTTCGCTGATCGGCGCAATCGGCGCCGTGCTGCTGACTTATTGGGTCGCTCTCGCTTTTGTTTCACGCCGCGCCGCGGTGCTGGCCGGATTGATGATGGCGAGCGCGATCTTGCTCGGCGTCGAGGCACGGCTCGCCAAGACCGATGCCATGCTGCTTGCGACCATCCTCGCGGCGATGGGCGCGACGGCGCGAATCTATCTAGGAGAGCACCGCATCAAACCCGGGCTTGCGGGGTGGATCCTGCCGGCGGTGTTCTGGACGGCGCTCGCGGCTGGAATCCTGATCAAGGGGCCGCTGATCCTGCTGTTCGTTGGGCTGACCATTGCGACATTGATGATCGCAGATCGGACATGGCGCTGGCTGCTGCTGTTGCGGCCGCTCCAGGGCATCGTGTGGCTCGCGCTCTTGGTGGCGCCTTGGTTCGTCACCATCCTTAGCCGCAGCGGCGATGCGTTCGTCGCGGAATCGGTTGGGCAGGATCTCCTGCCGAAGATTTTCGGCGGGCAGGAGAGCCACGGATTTCCGCCCGGTTTTTACTTTCTTCTGTTTTGGGTGACGTTCTGGCCCGCGGCGACGCTGGCCGGCATGGCTGCGCCGGCGGTCTGGGCGTCGCGCCGCGAGAAGGGTGCGCGCTTCCTGCTGGCATGGCTTGTGCCGTCCTGGATCGTGTTCGAACTGGTGATGACCAAGCTGCCGCACTACGTGCTGCCGCTTTATCCGGCGATCGCGATCCTGATCGCAGGCATTCTCGATTCGCATCGGCTGGCGCGAAAGAACTGGATGATGTGGGGCGCGGCGTGGTGGTTCGTGCTGCCCGTTGTCATGGTGATCGGCATGATTGTCGGCCTGGTGATGTTCGGCCGGCAATTGGGTGTGCTGGCCTGGCCGTTTGCCGCTGCTGCTCTGGTGCTCGGCCTCCAGGCATGGCGTCTATTCGAAGCAGACGGAGCCGAGCGCTCGTTGTTGAGAGCAATCGCCGCTTCGATCCTGATGTCGATTGCGCTGTTCGGCGTTATATTGCCTGCATATCCCGCGCTGTTCCCGAGCGTACCGCTCTCCCGTTACATGCGAGCGGTCGACTGTGAAAATCCGGTTGCCGCCGCCGCCGGATTTCACGAACCGAGCCTGGTGTATCTGGCGGGCACGTCGACCCGATTGCTGGACGGCACCGGCGCCGCCGACTTCCTGCGTCCGGGCGGTTGCCGCTTCGCATTCGTGGAAGCGCGACACGAGCGGAGTTTCCTGAGACGCGCAGACGCGATTGGACTGCGGTACTCCCAAGGGCCGCGGATCGACGGATATAACATCAGCACCGGACGTTCGGTGTCGATCGCGATCTACCGGGCGGACACTGGTCGATGAGCGATGAATCGCGGCTGGGGCGGTTTTCATCGAATGCCAGCGGCGCGGTCGCTCTGTTCTTCAGGCCGCCGGCGGCGTTGGGCCCCCGGCCCGCGTGGCCGCCGCGCGGCAGGCTCGCTATCGAGGCGCTGGCCGCGATCCTGATTGTTGCTGTCGCGGTGGTAGCGCTCGACGCCCGTTCGGTGGCCGGTGCGCGTGCTTTGCCGGCCGCGCTGGTCTGGCCGTTCCGGCACATCACCGAACTTGGGCTGTCGGGCTGGTTTCTCTTTCCGACCGCATTCCTGCTGCTGGCGGCTGCGGCGGCTGATTCAACTGGGCTGCCGAAGTTCTCGCGCAATGTTCTTGCGGCTATCTCGGTCCGTCTCGGCTTTATTTTCATGGCGATTGCCGTGCCGGGACTGGTGGTGGCGATCCTCAAGCGGCTGATCGGGCGCGCGCGGCCGTTCGTCGCCGGGGAGGAGGCCTGGACGTCGCAGCTTTGGGTCTGGCGCCCCGATTACGCAAGCTTTCCATCCGGCCACGCCACCACGGCGTTCGCCGCGGCCGTTGCCATCGGCGCGCTGTGGCCGCGGCTGCGCCCTGTGATGTGGGCTTATGCCGTCATCATTGCGGTCAGCCGGGTAATCGTCACGGCGCACCATCCAAGCGACGTCATCGCCGGCGCGATTGCCGGAGCCATTGGCGCGCTGCTGGTGCGCAACTGGTACGCCTCGCGCAGGCTCGGCTTTGCGGTTAGGACCGACGGAACGGTGTTCAAGCTGCCCGGGCCGTCGTGGCGGCGCGTCAAAGCGGTTGCCGGGCGGCTGGTCTCTGCTTAGAACGCGGAACGAAACGACACCGACATCAACATGGTCGAAGCGACAACCCATCCTGCCGTCAGCGTCGTCGTGCCGGTGCGCAATGAAGTCGGCAATGTGGCGCCGCTGGTGGCCGAGATCGCCGCAGCGCTCGATGGGCGCTGGCGCTACGAGATCGTCTACGTCAACGACGGATCGAGCGACGCCACGGAAGCTGAGCTCCGTTCCCTGAAGGCGAAGCATCTGTGGCTGCGCTCGCTGCGGCACGCCCAGTCTTGCGGTCAATCGGCGGCTTTACGCAGCGGTGTGGCGGCGGCGCGCGCGCCGCTGATCGTCACGCTCGACGGCGATGGGCAAAACAACCCGGCGTTCCTTCCCCAAATGATCGAAGCGCTGCAGTCGGGCGTTCCGCGCGTCGGGCTAATTGCGGGCCAGCGGGTCGGCCGTAAGGCGACGGGCTTCAAGAAATTTCAGTCGCGCGTGGCGAACGGCGTGCGGGGCGCGATCCTGCGCGACGGTACGCGCGACACCGGCTGCGGCCTCAAGGCGTTTCAGCGTGATTTGTTTCTTGCGTTGCCTTACTTCGACGGGCTGCACCGCTTCCTGCCGGCGCTGGTCAAGCGCGAGGGTTACGAGATCGGCTACGTCGACGTTGTGGACCGCCAGCGGCTCCATGGGGTGTCGAATTACGGCTTCTGGGACCGTCTCTGGATCGGGATCATGGATCTGTTCGGCGTCTGGTGGCTGATCCGCCGCAGGAAGCGCGTGCCGGAGGTTTCCGAGCTTTAGCCGACTTTGCCGAGCAGGGACGGCGGCCGCTTACTCCCTAGACAGAGGCGCGATTTACTCACGCTCTCCGGCCGCGCGTTTCGATTTTATTCGTGATGGAAATGTGTCCGGGAACGT
>JBEVIJ010000093.1:0-13015 GCA_040510745.1 Xanthobacteraceae bacterium | reverse complement strand
GGCCCCTCGTAGTAGGGACGGACGGTGACCCGAAGCCTCCCGGAGTTGATCTTGCGAGGACCAACCGCAGGCGCCGCACCTTGCTCCACCATCAGATCGCCTCATGACAGCGCCCTCGATCGAGCAAAGCGCGTGCATGATACGGCAGGATTTTGGGGCGGGGATAAGTGCGTTTTCCTAAGGAAACGCGGCCTTAATGCGCTCCGCGCCCTCCGCTGTCATCGCCCGCGAAGGCGGGTGATCCAGTACACACCTGTGTTTACTGGCCTCCGCTTTCGCGGGGCGACAAGCGAGCGAGCGGGGACGACAGATGAGAGAGCGGGGACGACGGAGAATTGCCTACCCCTCCAACTCCTTCCGCACGATTTTCGCACCCTCGACCATCGCGCACATTTTTCCGAACGCGACCTCGCGCGGCAGGTATTTCATGCCGCAGTCCGGCGCCACCACGATGCGCTCCACCGCCACGTATTTCAGCGCGCGGCGGATGCGGCCGGCGACCGTCGCCGGCGTCTCGATGGCCATGTCGGACAGGTCGAGCACGCCGAGGATGATGGTCTTGCCCGGCAGCTTCTCGAGCACCGAGCAATCCAGGTTCGATTGCGCGGTCTCGATCGAGATCTGCCGCACCAGCGAGTGCGCGAACTCCGGCAGGAACGAATAGCCCTCGGGCCGCACATGGATCACCGCGGCGTAGCCGAAGCAGATGTGCACCGCGGTCGCCCCCTTCAAACCACTCAGCGACATGTTGAACGCCTTGAGGCCGTACTCGCGCGCCTTCTCCGGCCGCGCCTGCATGTAGGGCTCGTCGATCTGGACGATGTCGGCGCCCGCCGCGAACAGATCCTTGATCTCGGCGTTCACCGTGGCGGCGTAGTCGAGCGCCATCTCCTCCGGGTCCTTGTAGAAATCGTTCTGCGCCTGCTGCGACATCGTGAAGGGACCCGGCACCGTGATCTTGATGGTGCGATGGGTGTTGGCGCGCAGGAACTGGACGTCCTTGACCTCGACGGGATGCCTGCGCCGCACCTTGCCGGTGACGCGCGGCACCGGGTTGGGATGGCCCGAGCGGTCGAGCGCGAGGCCGGGATTGTCGACGTCGACGCCCTCTAGCGCGGTAGCGAAGCGGTTGGAATAGCTTTCGCGCCGCATTTCGCCGTCGGTGATGATGTCGAGCCCGGCGCGTTCTTGGTCATGAATGGCGAGCAGCGTCGCATCGTCCTGCGCTTGTTCGAGGAATTCCGGCGCGGGCCGCCACAGCTCCTTGGCGCGCACGCGCGGCGGAAACCGTCCGGCGAGATTCTTGCGGTCGATCAGCCAGTCCGGCTGTGCGTAGGAGCCGACCAGCGAGGTGGGAAGCAGCGGAAGCAGCATGAATGATCCTCCCAGAGCATGAGATCATCCGCCCGCTGCCCCGCGGGAGCAAGCGTTGTAAGCAAGCCGCCGCCGTGTGTAGGCTCACGCTCCCGATGGAGGACCGCATGCTCACGCGCCGATCCATGCTTTTTGTGCCTGCGCTCGCCGGCCTCACGCTGCCGGCTTGGGCGCAGGACTATCCCGCGGGGCCGGTGACAATCGTGGTGTCCTTCCCGGCCGGAGGAAGCGTCGACGTGGTGATGCGCGCGATCGCGCCGAAGCTGCAGGAGCGGCTTGGCAAGCCTGTCGTGGTTGAGAACCGCGTGGGCGGCGGCGGCGTGATCGCGACCAATGCCGTCGCCAAGGCCGCGCCGGATGGGCTGACGCTTCTTGCCTCCGCAAGCTCGCTTGCCGCCAATCCCAAGCTCGCCAAATCGCTGCCGTTCGACACGCTGGGCGATCTGCAATCGGTTTCGCTGATCTTTCGCACGCCGCTGGTGCTGGTGGTGAACCCCAACCTGCCGGCGAAGTCGGTTGCAGAGCTGGTGGCGCTGCTCAAGCAGAAGCCGGGAGAGTTGAACTACGCGCACGGCGGTCCCGGCTCGGCGATTCATCTCGCGGCGGAATTGCTGAAAACGATGACCGGCACCAGCATGAACGGCGTCGCTTATCGCGGTGCGCCGCTCGGCTTGAATGACGTGATGGCCGGGCATGTCGCGCTGATGTTCGCCGACGCCGGCGCGGTGATCGGCAACATTTCCGCCGGCAAGGTCCGCGCGCTCGGCGTCACCTCGACCACGCGCGTGCCGGCGCTGCCGGATACGCCGACCATCGCGGAGGCAGGCGTGCCGGGCTTCAACGCCGTCGGCTGGACGCTCATTTCGGCGCCGAAAGCGACGCCGCAGCCGGTCATCGACCGGCTTGCCGCCGAGCTCAAGACGATCGCAGCGACGCCGGAGATTCGGGCCCTCATCGTCAAGCTCGGGACGGTTCCGGTCGACAGCCCGTCGCCTCCCGAGCTGCAAAAATTCCTGGCGTCGGAAATCGACCGCTGGGGCGGAATTGTGGAGCGCGCAGGCGTGGCGCAATCGCAATAGCGCGACGCGCATCATCGAAACATTTGGAGTCCCGTTTTCCTATGAATGACGAAGCATTACTGCGCGAGAAGACCGCGACGCTGACGCGGATGTTGAACATGCAAGGCACGATCGGAATGTTTGGCCACGTTTCCGTGCGTGTACCGGGCACCGACAAATGCTTCATCAGCCCCGGCGCCAGCACCGACAAGACGATTGTCCGGGCGGAGCACATGTTCGTGTACAACATCGACGGCACCATCATCGAGCATCCCGGCGGCCTGGTGCCGCTCGAATGGCGCATTCATACGCAGATCCACCGCGACCGGCCCGACGCGATGTGCGTCGTGCATCTGCATGCCCCGCACGCCCGCGCGCTCGGTATCGCCGGCAAAAAATTGGCCCCGGTGTTCCTGCACGGCTCGTTTTTATGCACCGGCGTGCCGACGTGGGATAACCCGCGGCTGGTGGTGAATGACAGCCAGGCAGCCGATCTGTCCCGCGCGCTCGGCTCGCACCGGTGCGCGCAGATGCGCGGCCACGGCAGCGTCGTGGTGGGAGCGAGCGCGGAGGAGGCATTCTTCGCCTGCACATTTCTCGAAGAGAATGCGCAAATCCAGCTTCAGGCCGAGATCATGGGCGGCGCCATCCCGCTGACCGACGACGAAGCGCGCGATTGCGCCGAAGCAACCTACAATCCGCGCCTGTTCCCGCTGCTCTGGGCGTTCTATGAACGGAAGGTGCAACTCAGCTAGCGAGACTCATCGCGCCGAGGCCGGCGGGCGGAAGCTGTCGCGGAGCTTGAAATAGAGAATACCCATCAAGAACAGAAAGCTGACGCTGTTGGCGAGGACGATCACCGCATCGCCCTGCATGATGCCCGTAGACGATCCACAGCGCGATTTTCAAGGACAGATCGTCGGCAGAACCGGTGTCCCAGCATTTCTTGAGCTGCGGGATGTAGGACACGGTGGTGCAGAACGCTGCCAGCAGTCCGACGACGGTGGTGAAATTCACGCTGAAGGTCATGTCGCCGCGTCAACGCGCCGCAGCAGTCTCGGTTCCGTGCAAGCTCATCGCCAGCACGCGCGCGACGTGGAGCGCGTCGCGCCCCGCCCCGTCGTGGATCTGATGTCGGCAGGACGTGCCGTCGGCCACGATGATGGCGTCGGCGGGCGCGTTGCGCGCCGCCGGCAACAGCGACAGCTCGCCCATCGCCAGCGACACGTCGATCGTCTCGGAATGATAGCCGAAGCTGCCGGCCATGCCGCAGCAGCTCGATTCGATGGTCTCGACGTTGAGACCGGGCACCAGCTTGAGCACCTGCTCGACCGGGCTCAGCGCATTGAACGCCTTCTGATGGCAATGACCGTGCAGCAGCGCGCGCTCGGCGATTTTCTTGAGCGGCAGGTTGAGCCGGCCGTCCTTGGCTTCGCGCGCCAGAAATTCCTCGAAGGTCAGCGCGCGGGCGGCAAGCCGCCGCGCTCGCTCGTCCGGGATCATCGCCGGCACCTCGTCGCGGAAGCTGAGCAGGCAGCTCGGCTCCAGGCCGACCACCGGCGTGCCGCGCGACACGTAAGGCGTGAGCGCCGCGAGCGTGCGCTCGGCTTCCTTGCGTGCTTGGTCCACCCTGCCGATGGAAAGAAACGTGCGGCCGCAGCACAGCGGCCGCGATGAATTGTCGGCAGGCTGCGCCATATGAACCTGGTAGCCGCCCGCGGCGAGGACGGCGAGCGCGGCATCGATGTTCTCGCGCTCGAAGTAGCGGTTGAAGGTGTCGGCGAACAGCACGACCTCCCTTTTCCCCCCCATCTTGCCCGGCGGGTCGCGGAACACATCCTCGCGCCACTTCGGCAGCGTGCGCCGCGTGCTGAATCCCGCCATCGCCTCCGACAATTTGGCCACGGCCGGTATCGCGTCACGCATGTTGAGCAGCCACGGCACCTTCGCGGCATAGCGCGCGTAGCGCGGCAGGTAGCCGACCAGCCGGTCGTGCAGCGACAGCCCGTGCTTCGCCGCTCGCGCCGCCTGCACCTCGATCTTCATACGCGCCATGTCGACGCCGGTCGGGCATTCGCGGCGGCAGCCCTTGCACGACACGCAGAGCTTCATCGTCTCCGCCATCTCGTCGGAGGTGAGGGCGTCAGGGCCAAGCTGGCCGGTGATGGCGAGCCGCAGCGAGTTGGCGCGGCCGCGCGTCACGTCACGCTCCTCGCGGGTGACGCGATAGCTCGGGCACATCACGCCGCCGGCCGAGGCGCGGCAGGCGCCGTTGTTGTTGCACATCTCGACCGCGCCCTGGAAACCGCCACTGGCGCCGGGGTAGGCCGACCAGTCGAGCCGCGCCGCGATGTCCTGCGCCGCATAGCCGGGCCCGTATCGGAAGTTCGTGCGGTCATCGAATTTCGGCGCACGCACGATCTTGCCGGGATTGAAAAGGCCCTCCGGGTCGAACTTGTCCTTCACCTCCTCGAACGCGCGGGCGAGCCGCGAGCCGAACATCGGCTCGTTGAACTCGGAGCGCACCAGGCCGTCGCCGTGCTCGCCGGAGTGCGAGCCCTTGTACTCGCGCACGAATGCAAACGCCTGCTCGGCGATGTTGCGCATCGCCTTGACGTCCTTGTCGAGCCGCAAGTTGAGGATCGGCCGCACGTGCAGGCAGCCGACTGAGGCGTGCGCGTACCAGGTGCCGGTGGTGCCGTTCCTCTCGAACACGCCGGTGAGCCGCGCGGTGTAGTCGGCGAGATGCTCGAGCGGCACCGCGCAATCTTCGACGAAGGAGACCGGCTTTCCGGCATCCTTCATCGACATCATGATGTTGAGGCCGGCGGTGCGCAGCTCGGTGATCGCGCCCTGCAGCTTGGGATCGAGCACGTCGACCACGCCGCCCCAATAATCGCCGGCATGCTTCCAGTTGAAGCCGAGATCGCCGATCAATTCATGCAGACGCGCGAGGCGCCGCACGTTCTCCTCCCATTCGGCCTCCGCGAACTCGACCAGGAGCAGCGCTGCAGGTTCGCCGCGCACGAACGCCTCCAGCGTGGGGCGGAACATCGCGATCTCGCGCGCAAGCGAAATCATGGTCGAGTCGACCAGCTCGACCGCGATGGGTGCCAGCTTGACGATGTGCTGCGCCGCCGCCATCGCCTCGTGGAAGCTGCCAAAGTGAACGGCACCGACGGCGCGGCGTCCGAGCACAGGCGAGAGCTTCAGTTCGACCGCGCTGGAAAATGCCAGCGTGCCCTCCGAGCCCACCAGGATGTGCGCGAGGTTGACGTCGTTGCGTCCCGGCACCAGCGAATCGATGTTGTAGCCGCCGACGCGGCGTTGAACCTTGGGAAAACGCGCCGCGACCTCATCGGCCTCACGCGCGCCGAGCGCGAACAGATCGCGCGCCAGCGGCTTGAGCGGCGACAGCGCCGGCAGGTCGGACAAGTCCGCCGCGACCGGGCCGAAGTGCGCCTTGCTGCCATCGGCCAGGATCGCATCGACCGAGAGGACGTTCTCGCGGGTGTTGCCGTAGCGCAGCGAGCGCCCGCCGCAAGAGTTGTTCGCGGTCATCCCGCCGATGGTGGCGCGCGAAGCGGTCGAGACATCGACCGGGAACCACAGACCGTGCGGCCGCAGCGCGCGATTGAGATCGTCGAGCACGATGCCCGGCTCGACCTTGCAGCGGCGTCCTTCGACATCGAGATCGAGAATGCGGGTGAGATGCTTCGAGCAGTCGATCACCAGCGAGGCGTTGACGGTCTGCCCGGCCTGCGACGAGCCGCCGCCGCGCGGCAGCACGGTGACGCCCTCCTCGCGCGCCAGCGCAATCGCGCGCTCCGCGTCGTCGATCGTGCGCGGCGTCACCACGCCGAGCGGCATGATCTGGTAGTGCGAGGCATCGGTGGCGTGGCGGCCGCGCGTGAAGCGGTCGAAATGCACCTCTCCCGCGATCTCGGCCTTGAGCCGCCGCTCCAACCCCGGCAACAGGCGTTCCGACACATGCATCTCCGCTGACAGACCCGAGCCTTATCAGGTTCGCGGCCAAAGAATAGCACCGGGCCGGGTTGTCCGCGTCAGCCCCACGTCCGTCGCGCGGTCTCGACCAGAACGTCGAGCTTGCGCCGCTGGATATCCTCGCTGATCCAGGCGTCGGCACCGGCGCCGGAGAAGCCACAGTTCGGGCAGATGCTGAGATTTTCCATCGGCACGAACTTCGCGGCGGTGTCGAGTTTCTGCCTCAGGCCGTCGACCGTTTCGACCTGCGGATCGCGGATGTTGATGAGGCCGAGCGAGATGATCTTGTTCTTGGGCACATCGCGCAGCGAGTCGAGCGCGCCGGAGCGCTCGGAATATTCGATCAGGAACGTGTCGGCTTCCAAGGCATCGATGATCCTGCCGACCGTCGGCGCCTCGTAGGTCGAGCCCGCGCCACCGAGCGGGCCTGGCGCGCCGAGGATGTAAGTGCCGAGGCAGATGTGCACCGCGACCGTCACGCCGTCGCGTTTTGCCGCACGCAGCAGCGTGTTCTCGGCGGCGAGCACGGTGTCGAGTTCCTTCGTCGGATCAAGTCCCTTGTCGAGCACCTGCTCCTTCAATCGCTCCGGCACGATGAAGCGGCTGTAGCCCGGTGCGTCGACCTGGATATAGGTGACGCCATCGTCGGCGATGGCCTTGACCTCGTCCGCCATCAGCCGCGTGAAATCCTCGAAGAAATCCTGCCACGCCGGATAGGCGCGGTCGCTGATGCCGGCTCGATACTGCGTCGGAACGAGCGTGACCGGGCTCGGCAGCGTCATCTTGAACGTGCCGGGCGAATGCTTCTTCATGAACTTGATTTCGTCACCGGTGATGCGGCCCTTCTTCTGCAGCTTGTCGACCACCACGGGAACCTGTGGCACGAATTCCTCGCGGTCTACGACATCCTTTCCGGCCAGCGTGGGATAACGCGCGTAGTCGATGCCGCGGTTCTCGAAGCCGTGGAAGAACTTGTCGGAGATCGCGGACAGCCAGAACGCGCGGCGGAATTCGCCGTCGGAATAGATTTCAATGCCGGCGTCGCGCTGCATCTTCAGCACGTCAAGGATCGCCGCGTCCTCGACCGCAGCAAGCGCGGCGTCGTCGATCCGGCCGTGCAAACGATCGAGGCGGGCCCTGCGCAATTTTTCGGGACGTATCAGGCTGCCGCAATGGTCGGCGCGGAAGATTGGCTTTGTCATAAGGGTGAGCCGTGCTTTGATTGCGAACAGAAAAATCCGGCGAGGGCCTCGACCTTATTGACGCGGCCGCGCCAGGGCAACGCTCGCCGATGTTGGGCAAGCGGGCAGCAAAGGTGGGAGGGCAGTAATGGCGTCGCGAACGCGCGCGATCACTCACAGCCGCCGGACAATCCTCCAGCTTGGCCTGTCCGCGGCCTTCGCGCCGATGGCGCCCGCAATCGTGCGCGCGCAGGCGTCCGATCTGCCGCCGGGGCCGATCAGGGTGATCTTGCCTACCCTGCATGGTGGACAGGCCGATACGCTGGGCCGCCTGATCGGGGATCGCGTCAGCGCCGCAATCGACCGCAACTTCGTCATGGAGCCCCGTGCCGGCGCCGGCGGATTGATCGCCGGCGAATACGTTGCGCGCGCCGCGCCCGACGGCAACACGCTGCTGTTCGTCACCGGCGGTCACACCACGTTGCCCGGTCTCTACAAGAGCACCATCAAGTTCGACGCGGTGAAGGATTTCGCATTTATCTCCCAGATCAGCGAGTCGAGCTTCGCAATCGCGGTTGCGCCCGACCATCCGGCGAAGTCGTTCGCCCATCTCCTGGAACTGTCGAAGAAGGAGCCGGGCCGCTACACGTTCAGCAGCACGGGCGTCGGCTCGACCCAGCACCTGATCGGCGAGGTATGCCAGGAACGGTTCGGCGTGAAATGGACGCACGTGCCCTATCCGGGCGGCCCGGGACCGGTCAACGACGTGATCGCCGGCCGCGTCGACATGTCTATCAACTCCATGCTGACGCTTGCTCCGCTGGTAAACGGCGGCAAGCTGCGGGCGCTGGCGGCAAGCTCGCTGGAGCGCGATCCGCTGCTGCCCGACACGCCGTCGTTCGGTGAAATTTCGCCGGGCTTTTTCGTCGGCACGATCCTGGGGATCGCGGCGCCGGCGCGCACACCGCGGCCGATCGTCGAGCGGCTCAACCGCGAGATCGCCAAAGTGGTAAACACCGACGCCATGCGGGAACGGCTGGCGACGATGGCCAACAAGGCCAAGGGCGGCACGCCGGAGGAATTCACCGCCACGGTGGCTCAGTACGTGGAACGCTGGTCGGGGGTCATCGAAAAGCTCGGAATTGGCCGGTAAGTGCCAATTGAGCGATAGACTTTGGGGGACTTGACCGGACCGCTGCATCCGGTGTTTGTCCCGGCAAGAATCCCCCTCTTTTTCAGCCGGAGCTTTCCACCGATGGCCCAGAATTCCGCACGCAATCCCGGGCGCCATTTCCTCCAGATTCCAGGGCCGACGCCGCTGCCGGACCGTGTCCTGCGCGCGATGGACACGCCGATCATCGATCATCGCGGCCCCGAGTTCGCCAAGCTCGCCAAGCGCGCGCTGGAAGGCATCAAGACGATCTTCAAGACCACCAACCCGGTGATCATCTACACCGCGACCGGCACCGGCGCGTGGGAAGGCGCCCTCGTCAACACGCTCAATGCCGGCGACCGGGTGCTGATGGTGGAGACCGGCCAGTTCGCGACGCTGTGGAAGAAGATGGCCGAGCGGATCGGCCTCAGACCTGAGTTCATCACGACTGACTGGCGCCAGGGCATCGATCCGAAGGCGATCGAGGCCAAGCTGCGCGAAGACAAGAACAAGGAAATCAAGGCGGTCTGCGTCCTGCACAACGAGACCTCGACCGGCGCGCTCACCCCGATCGCGGAGATCCGCAAAGCGATTGACGCCGCGGGGCATCCGGCGCTGTTCATGGTCGATACGATCTCGTCGCTGGCCTCGGCCGACTACCGGCACGACGAATGGGGCGTCGACGTTTCGATCGGCGGCGCGCAGAAGGGCCTGATGCTGCCGCCCGGCATGTCGTTCAACGCCATCAGCGACAAGGCGATCAAGGCCAACGAGAAGTCGCAGATGCCGAAGTCGTTCTTCGCCTGGGACGACATGCTGGCGATGAACAAGATCGGCTTCTTCCCGTACACCCCGGCGACGCAGATGCTGCACGGCCTCGTGGTGGGCGTGGAAATGCTGCACGAGGAAGGCCTCGACAACGTGTTCGCGCGGCATGAGCGGCTCGCCGAGGCGACCCGCCGCGCGGTTTCCGCGTGGGGCCTCGAGAACCTCAACAAGAACGCCAAGCAGCAATCGCCGACGATCACTGCGATCCTGCTACCGGAGGGTCACGACGCCGACAAGTTCCGCGCGCTGGCGCTCGACACCTTCAACATCGCCTACGGCGCGAGCTTCGGCCCCTACACCGGCAAGTACTTCCGGATCGGCCACCTCGGCGACATCAACGACGGCACGCTGATCGGCGCGCTCGGCATCACCGAGATGGCGCTCGCGCTCGCCGGCATTCCGCACAAGAAGGGCGGCGTGCAGGCGGCGATGGACTACATCACCTCGGTGCACGCCGGGCCGAAGCGCGCTGCGGCGGAATAACTGCGGCAAACTGTTTTGAGGATGCGGCCGGGACCTGGTCCCGGCCGTTTTTCTGTTAGGCTCGCCCCTCGCAATCCTTCAACGGTGACCCTTCAACGGTGATTCATGGGCGCGTTTGCGATCGGTCAATCGGTGCTACGGCGCGAAGATCCCCGCCTGCTGACCGGACGCGGCCGCTATTACGACGATCTGAAACTCGCGGGGGAGCTTCACGCTTCGATCGTGCGTTCGCCGCACGCCCACGCGGATATCCGCGGCATCGATGCCCAGGCCGCGCTGGTGATGCCCGGCGTGCTCGCCGTACTCACGGGAGACGACTATGGCGCCGACGGCCTCGGCACCATGCCGTCGATGGCGCCCTACAAGAAGCGTGACGGCAGCCCGATGTACCTGCCGCACCGCCCTGCGATTGCGATCGGCCGCGCGTTGCACGTCGGCTATCCTGTCGCGGTCGTGATCGCCGACACGCTCAACCGCGCCCGCGACGGCGCCGAACGCGTGTCGATCGATTACGCCCCACGCCCTGCCGTAGTGTCGGCGCGTGACGCCTTCGAGCCCGGAGCGCCTCAGCTTTACAACGACTGCCCCAACAACGAGGCCTATTTCTATCAAGCCGGCGACAAGGCCGCGACCGATGCTGCGTTCGCGTGCGCTGCGCACGTCGTCGAGCAACGGCTCGTCATCAACCGCGTCACCGCCAATCCGATCGAGCCGCGCGGCGTGACAGGCGAGTACGACGCCGGCACCGGCCGTTACACGCTGCATTGCGGTTTCCAGCGGCCCTGGCTGTTTCGCAACGGCATCGCCGAAACCACGCTGAAGATTCCGGAAGCTCAGCTCCGTCTGATCACCGGCGACATTGGCGGCTCCTATGGGCTGCGCGGCTCGATCTATCCAGAAATCATTTTGATGCTTTGGGCCGCGCGCCGCGCTGGCAGACCGGTCAAGTGGACCTGCACCCGCAACGAGGCGCATGTCAGTGACGATGACGCCCGCGACAACATCGTCGACGCGGCGCTGGCGCTCGACCAGCACGGCAAGTTCCTGGCCGTGCGAGTGCGCAGCTTCGGCAATCTCGGCGCCTTTGTCTCGTTTCGCGGTGCCATGCCGCCGGTGGTTAACATCGGCACCTTGTGCGGCGTCTACACCACGCCCGCCGCCTATGTCGCGGTGTCGGGCATGCTCACCAACACGCACTGCACCTCACCCTATCGCGGCGCCGGCCGGCCGGAGGCGTCCTACATGATCGAGCGATTGGTGGACATCGCAGCGGACCAATTGAAGATCGATCCTGCCGAACTGCGCCGACGCAACACCATTACGCCACAGGCCATGCCCTACAAGACGCCGCTGACCTTCACTTACGACAGCGGACGGTTCGAGGAGAATATGAACCGCGCGCTGGCGCTCGCCGACTGGAATGGTTTCGAAGCGCGGCGCAAGGCGGCGGCAAAGCGCGGCATGCTGCGCGGCATCGGCCTCTCCAACACCATCGAGCAAGCGTCCGACCCGACCATCGAGACCGCTGAGATCCGCTTCGACCCGCTCGGAGGCATGACGTTCGTGACCGGCTCGATCTCGCATGGCCAGGGTCACGCCAATCCAGACGCAGATGCTGGTGGATCGGCTCGGCGTCGATCCGGACCGGATCAAGTTCATCCAAGGCGACACGGACGCCGTCGCGTTCGGCATGGGTACGGGCGGCTCGCGCTCGACCACGATGAGTGGCGGCGCCATCGTGCTGGTGAGCGAAAAGATCATCGCCAAGGGCAAGAAACTCGCCGCGCACCTGCTGGAAGCCGCGGACGACGACGTAGAGTTCAAAGACGGCCGCTTTGCAGTCGCGGGCACCGATCGCGGCATTGGCATCCACGAGTTGGCGAAGTCTGCGTTCAAGCTCGAAAATTTGCCGGCCGGCATGGAGCCCGGCTTGTACGAAACCGCGACCTATCACGCGCACAGCGGCAACTTTCCGAACGGCGCGCATGTCTGCGAGGTCGAGATCGATCCCGAGACGGGCTGCACCCGGATCGTCGGCTACTGGGTGGTGGATGACGTTGGCACCGTGATCAACCCGATACTGGTGAAAGGCCAGATCATGGGAGGCATCGCGCAGGGCATGGGCCAGGTGCTGATGGAAGACAAAGCCTACGACGCTGCCGGTCAGGTGCTGACCGGCTCGTTCATGGACTATGCGATGCCGCGCGCTCACGACTTCTGCGACGTCACCATCGAAGACAACCCGGTGCCGACGCCCACCAATCCGCTCGGCGTCAAAGGCGCAGGTGAGGCCGGCACCGTCGGCTCGCTGTCGGCGGGCGTGAATGCCATCGTTGACGCGCTGTCGATTTACGGCATCCGGCATATCGATACGCCATGCACGCCGTACCGGGTCTGGCGCGCAATCGAGGACGCCAGGCGGAGGAACGCGGCGTAGCTCCAGCCTGCCCATTTGTCGCGCTCGCGCTGCCGTGGCCGGGCTTGTCGCGGTCATTCGCCTCTGTTTTGCTAGGAGCAGGACAATGAGGTTTCCGATGCGACGTTTTGGATTCGCGCTAGCGCTTGTTCTGATCACGGCCACCTCCGCCCTCGCCCAGAGCTATCCCAACCGTCCAGTCCGCCTCGTGGTGCCGTTCCCCGCGGGCGGCGGCGTCGACACGATGGCGCGGATCGTCGGCACCAAGCTGTCCGAGCGGATTGGACAGCCGGTGCTGGTCGAGCATCGCCCGGGCGCCGGCGGCACCTTGGGCGCCGACGCCGTCGCCAAGGCAGCCCCCGACGGCTACACGGTGCTGCTCACCGTCAACGCCCTGGCGATCAGCGCGTCGCTCTACAAGACGCTGCCGTTCGACCCGCTCAAGGCGTTCGACCCGATCGTGCAGGTCGCCGCCAATCCGTTCGTGCTAGTGGGCTCGCCCAAAATGCAGGCCGCG